>NZ_JBLLLQ010000126.1:0-1007 GCF_047737915.1 Lysinibacillus sp. NPDC056185 | reverse complement strand
TGTCGCCACCCTCGACCCCGTCGGCATCCTCACGCCGGCGCAGCGCCCGACGTACACGGCCGCGCAGGTCGGCGCCATTGCCACCACCGCGAAGGGCGCAGCAAACGGTGTTGCGGGCCTCGATTCGGGGTCCCGCGTTCCACTCGCCAATCTGCCCGACGTAGCGATACCTGCATCGTTCGCCCCGGCCGACCTTGGCCTCAAGGCGTGGGCGTTCGACCCGGCCGTCGCCATCTCGACCACCGCGTTCACGGGCAATGCTTCGCTGCGCTTCACCGCGGTGGTGCTGCGGCAGACCACGACCGTAGGCAAGATCGTGTTCCAGGTCGGCGGGTACGCCGGCACGATGAACGCCGGCTCGTGGTCCGCCATCTACGACAGCACCGGGGCCCGGAAAGCAACCACCGCCGACATGGCTGGCGTGGCCGTCATCCCCGGCGTCCACAACGCTGGTGGGGCTGCCGTGTCCGCCGCGCTCACCGCAAATGTGAGCCTGCCAGCCGGTCTGTACTACATCGCTTACACCTTCCGGTACTCGGCCAGCGACGGCCCCATGCTCCTGCAGCTGGAGAACAGCGCCGGCGCCCCGCCGAACGTCTTCGGCACGCCGGGCGTGAAGCGGTTCGGTGTCTACACGGCGACCGTTCCGACGTCCGCGCCCGCGACCGTCACCCTGACCAGCATCGAAAACGGCGCCAACCGGTTCTGGGCTGGCCTCGCCTGACCCCCACCAAGACCCGCGCCATCCGGCCCGGGGCGTTTCTCATCTCTGGAGGCATTCATGGCCACCCCACTGACCGCCGCCACGTTCCTGGCCGCTCTGCGCGCCGAGGGCGTGACTGTCGTCGAGGTCGGCGCCTGGCGGACCCACAACCGCAACCACATGGGCGCCTGGGGCCCGGTGAACGGGGTGGTGATCCACCACACCGTCACCAAGGGCACTGCCTCCACCGTGGGCATGTGCCGGGACGGCTACACCGACCTGCCTGGCCCGCTCTGTCACGGCG
>NZ_JBLLLQ010000125.1:0-1011 GCF_047737915.1 Lysinibacillus sp. NPDC056185 | reverse complement strand
AACAGTCCCTACTCGCGACGCGCGCCTCGTGCATTCCCGTGCCCGGCGAGCTCGTCGCCGAGGAACGGGTCATCCTCGACGACCGCGAAGTCATCCGCCGCACCGGCCGAGCCGAGGAGGAACAGTGCACCGGCTGCCCGTGGCCCCGGGTGCCATGGCCGGACGCCGGGGGCACGCGCCTGCCGGACCGGCACCGGCACCGGCAGCGGCAGCGGCAGCGGCAGCGGCAGCGGCAGCGCAGGATGGTCGGGTGACGTGCGGGGCGGCGGCATCCGGTTCAGGAGGGGCCGGTCTTGTCGCGGCGGCGGGCCCGCGCGGCAAGCCGTCCCTGGGCGAGGAGCAGGCAGGCCCACAGCGCGGTGGTGATCCACAGCCAGCGGGCGCCGGTGAGGATCGCGGCGGTGGCGAGGCCCCCGGTGGTGAAGAGATCTCCGGCCGTGGTCCGGGCGTCCCGGGTCCAGGTCTCGGTTCGCGGTGCGGTTCGTGGTGCGGTTCGGTGATGACGCATGGTCACGCCCTGGTCGACGGGGCCCGTGCAGTTGTCCGGGCGGGCCGGTGGGATGTGCCGCCGGGCCGGGTCCTCGGACGACAGCACGGCGATTATGTACCGGTCAGCTACTGTCTGCGATGTTTGCCCACGGTGTCGTCGGGGCTGTTCCAGGCGGTGAGCAGCATGAGTGCCGTGGTGGCGAGGAGGATGAGAACGGCGTAGCGGTCTCCGGAGCTGCCTGCACGTAGGGCAAGGGTGACCAGGGCGACGCCGAGTGCGGTGCCCAGGCCGCGGGCCATGTTGACCAGGCCGCCGGCGGTACCGGAGGCGCGGGCCGGAACGGCCTGCATGATCACCGTGTTGTTCGCCGGGGTGAAGACACCCAGTCCCAGCCCCAGCAGAGCAAGCAGCGGCACGAGCCGGCCGGGGGTGAGCGGCACGGCCAGCAGGACGCCCAGCGCCACGGCACACACTGCGGCGCCCGCCAGGCAGCGGGTCCGGTCGGACGAGTGCAGGGGCAG
>NZ_JBLLLQ010000124.1:0-1021 GCF_047737915.1 Lysinibacillus sp. NPDC056185 | reverse complement strand
CCGGCCTGTCCGTGCGCTCCCCGAGTCCCGCCACGAGCTGGTCGGAGTACTCGTCGAGTTGCCGGTACGTCAGCGGCGTGTCACCCAGGAGCAGGGCGGGAGCGTCCGGCGACGCGGCCCGGACCTCCGCGCGGAACAGCTCGCCCAGACTCCGTGAGCCGGGACGGCCGTCCCGCTCACCGCGGCCGAGCGCGACCACTCCTTCCCGCGAACCGCTCGGCAGCCACCGCAGGGAGGAGACGTCCTCCACCGTCGCCAGCTGGCCCAGGAGCGTCGTGTACGTCTCCGCGAAGCGCCGGGCAGCGTCCTCGCCGAACAGGGCGACCGCGTAGGTGAGCGCACCCGAGAGCACCTCATGTGAGGCGTCGACCTCGACACCGAGGTCGAACCGCGTGACCCGCTCCGAGCCGTCGTCGACGGGGTGGGCCCGCAGGCGCCGTGCCTGCGGACCCTCCGCCGGCGTGAACGAGTTGACGTCGAACCACACCTGGAACAGCGGATGCCTGCTGGGGTCGCGCGGCAGCCGCAGCGCGCTGACCAACTGGTCGAAGGGCAGGTCCTGGTGCTGCTGCGCCTCCGCCACGCGGGCTGCGACCTGCTGGATCAGCGTGCGTACACGCACCGCGTCGTCGATCCGGAAGTCGACCGCGAGCGAGTTCACGAAGCATCCGACAAGGTGCTGCGTCTGCTCGTACTGGCGGTTGAACACCGGCACGCCCACGACCACGTCACGTTGGCCGGCGAAGGCCCGCAGCATCAGCACGTACGCCGTCAGGAGCACGCTGAATAGGCTCACGTTCAGCTGCGCCGCGAGCCTGCGCAAGGCCCGGGAGGTGTCCGCGTCGAGCGCGAACGGGACCACCGATCCCCGGTAGTCCACGGACGCGGGGCGGGGGAAGTCGGTCGGCAGGGCGAGGGGCGGATGGCCGTCGAGCCGTGTCCGCCAGTGCTCCAGCAGCTCTGCCAGGCGCTCACCGCTGACGTGCCTGCGCTGCCAGGCGGCGAAGTCGCGGTACTGCAC
>NZ_JBLLLQ010000123.1:0-1024 GCF_047737915.1 Lysinibacillus sp. NPDC056185 | reverse complement strand
GCCTACCGGGCACACCCGCGTGATCACCTGGTGGAGATCGTCGAACGGTGCCGTTCGCATCGCGACGCGCAGGCCGCCTTGGTCGCGTTTCGTGACACGGTCACCGCATTACGTCCCGATGATGCGGCCACGGCCGATCTGCGCGCGCTGATCGGAGATGCAGAGTGACGCAGGGCGGAGGTGCGGCGGCATCGCCCGGCTGGAGCGCACTGGACGTCGACCGCCTCTGCCTGGGGCTGGGTGCGTTCTTCGATCTGCACGACCCGCAGTTCCTCCTGCAGGTCCGGTTCGCGATGGGGAAGCGGCTGGGCGAGGGGAACGGCCCATTCCCGGTCGCCGTTCTAGCAGATCCGCGCAGCCAAATCATGGCGCTGGTGCAGTCGATGGACCGAAGCCGGGATCCCGAGCGGGCGTTGCGGGCGCTCGCGGACACGTTGCGCTTCCTACGCGGCGACGAAGCCGCCATGGTCACGCTGGACGAGTTGGTCGAGGAACTGGCCCCGGCGGGCCGCCTTCCCGGTTCGCGGCTTCGGGCGGTCATCTCCGACCTCCACACGATGAAGGCCACGGTGCCGCTGTCAGCAGCGAGCGATGCGCTGGAGCGGGCTCTGCTGCCGAACGAGCCGTCCGGCCTGAGAGGCGGCGAGACCGTGCCGGTGATTGTGCGGCGGCTCAATGACGTGCGGGAGAACGGCGCCGGTGGCGAGGTCGGTGCACGGGGGCCTCTGGTCCTGCGATTTCTTGCCGAGCTGGCCGCGGCCCTACCCGAGGAGGCGGCCACACTGCTGTACAGCCATGTCGTGTTGGCAGTCCACGAGCTGGGGCTTCCACCGCAGGTACGCTCAGCGCTGATCGGACGCGCGACCTCGATGCCCGGTCCGGCAGCAGGCCGCCGATTGCTCCAGATCCGGCTGAGTGAGACCGCGCCAGGGCAGCAGAAGTACGAGGTGGACGGCACGCTGTTCGACTGGACGGACACCGGTCTGCGCAGGCCGCGCAAGAGGGAGGCCGCACAGCCCTACTC
>NZ_JBLLLQ010000122.1:0-1031 GCF_047737915.1 Lysinibacillus sp. NPDC056185 | reverse complement strand
GTGGTCCCTCTCGGCTCTGGCCGAAGAAGCCGAGCTCGCAGTGAGTGAGCTGGCGGCCAACGTGATCAAGCACGTGGGAAGAGGTGTTGCTGCCACTCTGGTGCTGGAGACAGCAGGTGACCGACTGCGGATCGAGCTGCACGACAAGAGTTACCGCGTGCCGGTCCTCGGATCGGTGAACTGCGATGACGAGTGCGGGCGGGGTCTGCATCTGCTCGCCGGCATGGCTGTCGACTGGGGGACATTGCTGACCGCGACGGGGAAGGCCGTCTGGTGCGAGCTGTCGGCTGACCCGGAGACGCATTGCCGCCGGGTGCAGCGTGCTGAAACGGCCCTGAAGAAATACCGAGGCGATGTCGGTGCACCGCCTTTGCTGCAGAGTCGCTCCGCTCAGATCCTTGAGGAATCTGCCATCGACCTCATCGCGGATGTCCTGCACTGGGTCACTGCCCGGGGTGGCGACCCGGACGGGTTGCTGGACCGGGCGCAAATGCACTTCGAGGCGGAGGCGGCGTGATGGGCCCAGTGCACGAGCCGATGGTGGGCGCCTATGCGGTTCCGCCCGCTTTGGCGGTTTTCTCGATCTCAGCCCGTAGGACCGCAGGGGTACGCCATGATGCGCCGCGATGGCCTCTGTGGCACATGCGGTGGCAGTTGGCACGGACGAAGGCGAGGTCTTCTAGCTTGGTCTCGCGCGGGCCCGAGAGGTGGAGAGGAAGGACATGGTGCACTTCGATGAAGCCCTCGCCCAGGGTTCCTTACCGCTGACCGAAGTGGAACGTGCACACGGAGCACTGAAGAGGCTGCCCGAGTCTGCTTGCCTGGGCAATCTTGCGTTTGCGCAGCGCGGGATTCCGCTCGCGAAAGGTTGCCCAGCGGGTCAGGAGGCGCCCTTCGGCGGCCGGGATTCCGTCCTCATCCACTTCATCGGGCTGCTCTGGGATAAGGGCGAACTCGCCGCACGCGATTCCGTCCTCAATGGCCTGGGCGGCGAGCAGCAGCTCTGCCTCGCGTTCTGTAAACGCCTCAGC
>NZ_JBLLLQ010000121.1:0-1033 GCF_047737915.1 Lysinibacillus sp. NPDC056185 | reverse complement strand
TTCGATGACTCGGATGCCGTCGAGGGGAGCACGGCTCATGAGACCTCCCGGAGGACAGCGGCGGAACGGGGAGCCACAGGGGATGTCCTTTCGCGAGCGAGCGAACTGAAACTGAAGCTAGTGTCAGTTTCGCTTCGGCGCAATCCCCCCGCCCCATCGGCGACCCTTGCAGATTTCTGAATCTGAATCTAGTCTCAGATTTGCCCCGCCAGGCCGCCCACACCGGCCACGGCATCCCCGCACACCCGAGGGAAACCGCATGGCCGCCCACCGCACCACCGCGCCCGCCGCCGTCTCACCGATACCGGGTGACTGGCCGGACCGGCTCCCCTCCCGGATCGAGATCCGCGAGGTCGGCCCCCGGGACGGCCTCCAGAACATCGACACCGAGGTGACCACCGAGGGCAAGGTCGCCCTCGTCCGCGCTCTCGCCCTCGGGGGCCTGCGCCGGATCGAGGCCGTGTCGTTCGTGAGCCCCCGCGCGGTCCCGCAGATGGCCGACGCCGAGGAGGTCGTCCGCGGGATACAGGACGTACCGGGTCTGTCCGTCGAGGCCCTGGTGCCGAATGAGCGCGGTGCCGAACGCGCGCTCGGCACCGGAGGCGTGGACCGCCTGGTGTTCGTCGTGGCGGCCAGCGACACCTTCAACCACCGCAATGTGCGGATGACCGCCGAAGAGTCGCTGCTCGGACTGTCGGCCGTCAGCGGCCTCGCCCACGCGGCCGCCGTGCCGCTGAGCGTCGTCGTCGCCACCGCGTTCGGCTGCCCGTACGAAGGGGATGTCCCCGCCGAGGCCGTCACCGCCCTGGTGGGCCGGGCGGTCGACTGCGGAACCGACGAAATCATCCTCGCCGACACCACCGGGATGGCCACCCCTGCCTCGGTCGCCGCCCTGGTTCCCGCCGCCCGCGCGGCCGCCGGCTGCTCCGTCGGCATCCACCTGCACGACACCCGGGGCCTCGGCCTCGCCAACGCCCTGGCCGCGCTCGCGCTGGGCGTCGACCGGTTCGACGCGTCGATCGCCGGCATGGGC
>NZ_JBLLLQ010000120.1:0-1039 GCF_047737915.1 Lysinibacillus sp. NPDC056185 | reverse complement strand
CTCGAGATCCGTGGTGTTCATCTCGATCCCTTCACGAGCAGAGCGGCCAGCACATCGATGTGCCGCGCTTCGAGGACCGCGTGGTGGCTTCCGGCGATCCGGTCGACGCGAACTCCGGCGGGCGCGAGAGTCCGCCACCCGTCGAGGTAGTCCTGGTAGGTGTGGCCTGCGGTCACGGTGTGGCGGCCGGAGGCGGCCTCGTCCGATATCACCAGGCCGACGGGGCCGGGCAGTTCGGCGTAACGATGGGCGGAGGTGGCCGTGTGGACGGCGTGCCAGATGGCCAGCCGCTCGGTGAGTGCCTCGGCGAGGTCGTCGGTGAGGGCCCCGGCGGGGATGCCGCCCGGGTCCGGGGCACCGGTCCCGATGCCCGCGGCGCGCAGCAGGACGCCGAGCTCCGCCGCCGCCTCCGGCGTGCGGGCCGTCAGCAGTTGCCGTGCGCGTACCAGATAGCCGTCCTCGGTGCTTCCGGCGTCCTCCGCCGCCGGGTCGATCAGGGTGAGCACCGGGGCCGGGTGTCCGGCGGCGACGAGGTGGCGTGCCATCTCGCAGGCGATGGCCGCGCCGGAGGACCAGGCCACCATCCTGTGCGGTCCGGCCGGCCGGGCCCGCAGCAGCTCGGCCGTGTAGCGGCCGGCCAGCTCCGGCACGGTGGCCTCCCCGGCGGCCGCTTCGAACGCGGCGACCGCGATCCGGCCCCTCAGGTGCTCGGCGAGCGGCAGGTACCAGTGGGCGCTGCCGCCCACCGGGTGGACGCAGAACAGGGCGTCCTTCCCGTCGTCGGGGCTCAGCCACACCAGGGGACCGCTCGCGCCTCCCCCGTCGTCCGCCGCTCCTTCGACACGGGCGGCCAGCTCGGCGACCGTACGACATTCCAGCAGGTCGGCGGCGGTGACGGCGATGCCCTGGGCACGGGCCCTGGACACCGTCCTCAGCAGCAGCAAGGAGTATCCGCCGAGCCGGAAGAAGTCGTGGTGGACACCGATCCGTCCGATGCCCAAGACCTCGCTCCACACGGCGCACAGGGCCTCTTCGAGCC
>NZ_JBLLLQ010000119.1:0-1067 GCF_047737915.1 Lysinibacillus sp. NPDC056185 | reverse complement strand
GAACAGGCCCTGGCGGAACTCGCAGCCCGGCCCGGCCTCGCCTGCGCGCCCCTGTTTCCCGGCCACCCGGTGATACAGGTCGTCGCATACGACGGCCGGCTCCTTGGCAGCGTCCGCCGCCACACGACCGGCGGGGTCACTCAGTGGATCGCCGTTCCCGCCACCACAGCCCATGAGATCAGCCCCTGTCGCAGTGTTCGCGCAGCTGCTCGGGCGCTGGCACGAGAGGCCGGCAAGCCGCACCGCAGAGTCACCGTGCACGCGGGCATCGGCGGCTGACGACAGCCACCGGAGCCCAGCCGCGCACCCTCGGAGAAAGGCTCGCTATGACCATGCCAGAAGGAATCGAACTCCGTTGTTCCACCGCTCTGTTCCGTAAGGGGACGGTCCTGCTGGTGCACCGCACCGGCACCGGGCTGGACTACTGGGTGCGGCCCGGTGGCACTCCGAGAGAAACCGAGAGTATGGCGGCCTGCGCTCGCCGGGAACTGGCTGAGGAGACCGGCCTCGCCGCAGAACCTGTGCGCGTGGCGTTCGTCCTCGAATCCATGGAACCAGGCCGCGGACCGCGCACCGTCGACCTCGTGTTCACCGTGACCGGCTCGGCGCACGGCCAGACCCCCGAGGCTCGCGAACCGGGCATGCAACCGAGCTTCGTCCCTCTCGACGAACTGCCGGACCTGGACCTACGACCACCCGTGGCCGGACACCTGCCCGGCCTGGCAGCCCACGGTGCCAGACGGTATGCGCCCTACCTCGGCAACCTCTGGCGACCTGGTCCGACCATCAACAGCACGACAATCGTCGACGCCTTCTACACCTTCGCACCCAGCGCCTCCGGGAGCCCGGAGGTGCGGTCCGTTCGGCGAGCGGACCGCGCCCCGGGTGCACTGTCGTGACTCCGGCGTTCAGGATGCCGCCGGAACGGCCTCCTGCTTCTCCAGGGCCGCGGCCTCCGCCGCCAGTCGGCGGCGGCGCGTGGCCGGGCCGAAGAGGGCCAGCACAAAGGCACCGACAGTCCAGGCCCCGGCGATGAACATTAAGACCGCCGAGTATCCGACGCCAAT
>NZ_JBLLLQ010000118.1:0-1071 GCF_047737915.1 Lysinibacillus sp. NPDC056185 | reverse complement strand
CTGCTGAAGTACGTGCAGCGCTACCACGCCAAGAACGAGTCGATCGGCTTCTTCGGACCCGTCGGCTGGGCCCGCTGGGACGACGCCGAAGGAGGGCTGGCCGTCGCCGGCCGGCACGGCGAGATCACCCACCGCCGGGCCCAGTTCGAAATCTGGGCCGTACGGGCACTCGCCGACACCTTCGCCGCCGACCCGGACACCCGCCCCTGCCTGGTACCGGTCCGCGCACCCGCCGTGCGGATCCGCGACGGCCGGGTGTACTCGCCGCTGCGCGGCTGGTCCGCCATGCCGCGCCCCCGGTTCGACGTTCTCGAGGCCTGCTCCGGACGCGAGACCGTGGCGGAGCTCACCGCCCGGCTGCTCGCCGCCGGTGTCCCCGGCCTCGACTGCGCCGCCGACGTCGAGCGGCAGCTGGCGGTCCTGGAACGCAGCGGCCAGATCACCGTCGCCCTGCACGTGCCGCCCACCTTTCACGCCGACCGCTTCCTGGAGCGGCAACTGGCCGCCTTCCCCGACGCTGCCGTACGGGAGCGCCACACCACGGTTCTGAGCGGGCTGCAGGCGGCGGCGGACCGGGTGCGCGCCGCTGCCGGCGACCCTGGCCGGCTGGCGCCCGCACTCGCCGACCTGGACCGCCGGTTCACCGACGCCACCGGCGCCGACGCGCGCCGCGGCAGCGCCTACGCAGGCCGCGCCCTGCTGGTCGAGGACTGCCGTAGCGCCGTCACCGCGGCGCTGGGCACCCGGATGCGGGCCGACCTGGCCGGCCCCCTGGAACTCGTACTCGCCTCCAGCCGCTGGCTCATCGACCGTGTCGGCGCCCACTACCTGGCGCTCGCCGAGGACATCCACGACCGGCTGAGCCGCCCGGACCGGCCCGGCGTTGGGCTGGCAGCCGTGCTGTCGGAGCTCGCCCCGCGCTTCGCCGTCGAGGCCGTCGGCAGCGAAACCGCCGGGGTCGTCACCGAGTTCCAGCGCATCTGGGCGGAGATCCTGGCCGTCCCCGGCGACGCCTGCCGGCACCGGGTGAGCGCCGACGCCATCGCGGATCTGGCGCACAAGCGCTTCGAC
>NZ_JBLLLQ010000117.1:0-1081 GCF_047737915.1 Lysinibacillus sp. NPDC056185 | reverse complement strand
GTCCTGCGGGTCCTCCACAACCCGCGGGGCCTGCGGCAGGAGTCCATCGACGACTATCAGGTCACCTACGATGCGGCCCGGTCTGCGGGCGAGCTGTACATCAGCGACGCTGAGGCGGAGATGCTGCGCCCTGTGCTCACCACGGCGTTCAGCATCACGCCCTCGGCGCCGAGGTCCAGGCCGTGAGTGGCATGGACCGGCTGCTGGCGCGGTCCCGGGCCTCGGCCGAGTGGCGGATGCGGGACAGGGTCCGCCTGTTCGCGCAGGCACCGGACGGTTTCGACCGGGAGCCCGGGGCCACGGTGCCGGGCGCGCGGACGACGCTGTACGAGGGCCGGGGCCGGGTGAAGCGGGTCATGCAGGCGGCTGGTGACCACGTGTCGGCGGCTGAGCGGCGGGTGTCCCTGCGGGACTACGAGGTGCACCTGCCGTGGTCCACGCCGCTGCCGCCCGACGTGCTGGTCACGCCGGGCTCCCAAGTCGAGGTGCTGGAGTCGGAGGACGCCCGCATGGTCGGCCTGATCTTGTGGGTGATCGGGGTGGCGTACTCGGACCAGGCCACGGCCTGGCGGCTCAGCACGGAGGACCGGTCATGAGTGCACAGTTCGACATGGGTGAGGTGCGCCGCTTGGAGCGGCACCTGACCCGCAGTATTCCCCGGCTGCGGCGGGAGGCCCGCGCGGTCACGATGCGCGGCGCGATGAACATCAAGAAGGACTGGCGGGCCAACGCAAGGGGGACCGCCGGCAAGCACGCCAGGCTGTACCCGCGGAGTATCAGCTACGACTTCGCTGCCTACGGCCGGGACCTGTTCATGGCCACGATTGGCCCGGACAAGGGCGGCCCGCAGGGCGCGCTCGGCAACCTGCTGGAGTACGGCTCGGTGAAGAACCCGCCGCACAACGACGGCGGCCGCGCCCTGGACGCGGAACTGCCCCGCTTCGAGGCGCAGATGCAGCTGCTCGCCGAGCGCGGCCTGGCCTGGTGGTGACGGATGCCCGCACCCGCCACCCCCGATGCGCTGCCCCACCTGGACGCCGTGCAGAAGGCCCTTGAGGACGTGGGGCTCACGGTCTACGTG
>NZ_JBLLLQ010000116.1:0-1086 GCF_047737915.1 Lysinibacillus sp. NPDC056185 | reverse complement strand
GTTCGTCCTACTCGGCATCATCGGCGCGATCATCGGTGACGGAGACAACAAGAACGACAACGCCAACGCCACCAAGAGCAGCACCCCGGCGGCCACCGCGTCACCGGAACCAACCGCCGTGAAATCCGACGCCCCGAGCGAAGACGCCACACCTACCACCGCGCCGACCACCACGGCACCGAAACCAACGGCGTCCAAGACCCCCGCACCCGACGCCACCACCAACGGCGGCGACATCAACCGCTGGGTCGCCAAGATGAGCAGCCACGGTGTCACCTGGCAGAAGACGGGTGTGAAGGAGAGCATGGCTGGTCTGCCGCCCACCCTCACCTGGTTCGGCGAGGCCAAGGGCGCCACCTTCAGCGCTCCCTCCTTTGTCGCCCACGCCATCGCCGACACCCACCGGAAGGTCCTCAGCCTGTCCTGCACCACGGCCGGCTACCCCAAGGGCAGCTCCGCCGACCAAGTCGCCATCTTCACCGACTGCATCACCGCCGCCGACCTCGACGGCATCGACAACGCCAAGGTCCGCAACTGGATCCAGACCAAGCTGCCCGCCATGCTCGCCAAGGACGGCATGCAGATCGAATACCTCGAACTCGGCACAGCAACCCTCAGCATGGACACCGCCGGGAACACGGCCAACATCGGCATCGAGGAGCAGTAGCCCCGTGGATCCCTGTACGGAAGAACGGCCCCGTGGCGCACCCGCGGCGCACCTGACCGGAGCGACGGAGGTGCCTACGCCCGCCTGCGCCGCGCGCAGCTACTCCCGCCGCCACCGCCACCCCGGCAGGCAAGCTCACCAGCCTCTCCTGCAGCGCCGCGGGCATCCCCAAGGGAGGCGGTCGCAAAGTCGTCGTGTTTCACCGACTGCGTCACGCAGCCGGGGTGTGCGCAAGCGGGAGATCCGGTCGCCGGCATCGCTCCCCGCGTCGTGATGGAGATCCTCGGCCACAGTCAGATCGCCGTCACGATGAACATCTACACCCACGTCGTCCAGGACACCCAGCGCGAGGCAGTGAGTCAGGACCGCATGCTCAAGCGGCGTCCCGGCCGTGAGTGACCACGCCCATGACTGACGCC
>NZ_JBLLLQ010000115.1:0-1091 GCF_047737915.1 Lysinibacillus sp. NPDC056185 | reverse complement strand
AAAGAATCCCTTGCTCTTCATGCCATTAAATATTGTCGTCTAGTCAAAAAAGTGATTCGTGGAAAACATACTTTTTACGTACAACTTGTGATGGATGGGATTCCTCCTGCAAAGAGAATTCCATCTACAGGAGCCTTTCGACATTCCTATCAAAAACAAAAACGAGTAGGTATTGACATTGGTCCTTCTACCATTGCGATTGTTTCAGAAGAAACAGTTTTCATCCAACAACTTGCTCCAGAAGTACTCTTATTGGAGAAACAAAAAAGGCGTTTATTACGCAAGTTGGATAGAAGTCGTAGAAGTACCAATCCTAACAATTTCAAAAAGGATGGTACTATAAAACATGGCGTCAAACTCCGTTGGACATATAGTAAAAACTATCAAAAAACAAAAAAACAAATAAAAGAATTATATAGAAAGAAAGCTTGCTACATCAAAGAAAATCATGGTGCGTTAGCAAATAAAATCTTGTCTCTTGGCGATGAGGTGTACATCGAAACCATGCATTTTAAAGGATTGGCAAAACGTACAAAAGAAACCAAAACAAATATACAGGGCAAAATCCAATCCAAAAAGCGTTTTGGAAAAAGCATTGGGAATCATGCGCCTGCTATGCTAGTGGAAATCATCCATCAAAAATTAGGTTACACAAAGCAAACGATACAGAAAGTAAATACGATCACCTTTAGAGCCAGTCAGTATAACCATGTGACGCATAGTTATGAAAAGAAAAAACTCCATCAACGTTGGAGTCAAATTGGAAGTCATCTCGTACAACGAGATTTATATAGTGCGTTTTTACTGATGAATAGTGATACAAATTTACAACAAACAAATCAAGACTTATGCAATAAAACATTTCCTACCTTTTTAGAGTTACACAATCAACATATAGAAGACTTGAAACAAGTAAAGAAAACATTCCCTCTTAGCATGGGTATCAAACAAATCAAGTGAGGGGTATTCCTCCGTAGGTAGAGCTACCTGCCTTCATTAAAACTTATTGCCAACACAACATCGGTTGTGTAAATAAGAAAGTCTTATGGAACAGAAGATAAATCAAAGATGTTGTACACAGGACATGGCAA
>NZ_JBLLLQ010000114.1:0-1095 GCF_047737915.1 Lysinibacillus sp. NPDC056185 | reverse complement strand
CCAGCACATCCCCGGCGGGCAGCACAACCTCCCGCTGCGCCCCGGGAGCACGAACCCGGTACTCGGACACCGTGAGCACATCAGCGTTCACAGCCGTCACCCAGTTTGGAGGCAGCCGGTTCAGCGTCCAGCCCGACGGGGCCTCCTGGTCCTGCCAAACCGCCCAGTACGCGCAGTCGTACAGCGCCAAATCAGCCACGAGACCGTAAACCAGCTCATACGCCGTGGTCTGCGCATTCGGGCGGGACAGCAGCGCCGCCAACGGCCCACTACGGTCCCGCACCCGGTCCGTCTCGCCCTGCCGCACGAAGGTATGCAGCCCCAGCTGAGAAATGTTCCTGGCCACGAAGTTCACGACGGTCCGCAGGTGCGGCTGCGTACGCCACAGCTCCGCCGACGACATGCCCAGCACGGTCTCGGCATCAGGCAGCTGCCATGACGTCCACTGCTGCACCATCGCGGCCGGCGTCGGCGACGACCGACGGAAAAGGTCGAAGAAGCCCATCAGATCAGATCACCTCCACCCTTCCCGTTTCGTAGGCGGACACTGGCGGCGCCTCTACGGCCCGGTTCAGCAGCCACACCGCCCCAGTGGCGGCGACCAGCGGCGCAATGTCGGTGGCGCTCTTCTTGCGGTCCCACAGCCACGCGTCACCCGCCGGCCGGGTCACCGCGGTTGCGGCGGCCACGTCCAGTACCGGCTGCGGCAAGTGTCGGAGCCCGTTCGAGCGCACCAGGTCATAGAAGTTGCCGGTGCCGCGGCCGAGGTCAGGCCCGGCCCAGTCCTCAACGGTCAGCCCGGCCTCACGGATCTGGTCGATCAGCGAAGACACCGGGGCCCCGTTCGTCTGGGCTGTCACCGCGGAGATCAGCGCCTTGCGTTCCGTCAGCCACGGCACGATCCAGTCCGTGCCCGCTCGGCTGGCCACGATCTCCACGTGCGGCACCCCGTCCTCGCGGCGCCCGGCGAACGCGACATGGCCACGGGTTCGGTCGAACGAGACATCGACGCAGGCCCGGACCTTCTCATCCGCGATCTGCGACTCGGGGTCGGTCCCGGCGTCCCAGGTGCCCGGTGGGAACGGTCCCTCGAGG
>NZ_JBLLLQ010000113.1:0-1100 GCF_047737915.1 Lysinibacillus sp. NPDC056185 | reverse complement strand
GCGGCACCAGCCCCACACGCTCCGCCAGCACGGCAGCGGGCAACGAGGTACCGGGGGCAGTGGTCAGTTCGTGCTCAACCAGCTCGCCGAAAATCCGGCGGCAGGACGCGCAGTCATCAGGTGACGGGTGCGCCATGTGGGGCCTCTCTCTGGCCCGCCCGGTGTCCGGTCGAAAAACCGACCGCTACACTCAGAACGAGCCTTGGCAAGGGCCAGCGGAAAGCCGTTCACCTCCGAGAGCGCCAACTCTCGGGCAACTGGTGGGTGGCTTTTCTGCTGTCTGTCTGGATCTTGTGCGGGACAGGCTACGCCCAGTCAGGGCGTCGCCGGGACGCGGATTCCGCGTACTGAAATAACGCTCGGGTCTCAGTCGGTCTGTAGCGGGATTGACGAGTCCTGGTTGAGGTCCTGGTGCAACTCGTCGGCGGCGTCTGCGATCCATCGCGCCAGGTCTGCGGCCCGCAGGTACTGACTCCCCCGCAGGCTCGCGGTGGGGACCGTGGCCCGCAGGTCGCGGCCCAGCGCGCTGAGCTGGTCAATCACACCCAGCACCTCTGCGAGCGACGCGTCCCCGGCGAACGGCAGGTCGGCATGCCCGGGGGGAGCCACATTGTGTCGCTGGTAGTCCATCTGGTCAGACACCCCCCTTGCCGCCCTTGAGCTTGGGCAGGCCCGCCTCATCGAACCAGCCGTAGACAACGGCTGTGCTCACCTTGCTGAGCTGCTGAATGCGGGAGCGCGGGGCATCGATTCGCGCGGCCGCAAGGGCGGCTTCCTTGATCTGTGGCAGTAGCGCCTTGGCGTCGGCGAGCAGTTGGGCGCGCTGGGTGCCCAGTTCCGCCACGCGCGCCAGCGCCTCGGCCTGCGCTTTCTCGGGAATTTCCATGCTGCACAGCATAGCTCACGCAACGCCCACTGAAGCAGGGTTGTTTACCGAGAAGTTCTGTGTCATGGTTGGCCAGTCGCCAGCCGGACCGGCTGAAACGGCATCAATCGCCATGAAAGGAAATGCACATGAGGATCCGGAAGAGCCCGTCTTCGGCGTCGATCGAGCACAGCCGGACGCAGTCCACTGAGGACCTGCGCTATGAGTACGAGCT
>NZ_JBLLLQ010000112.1:0-1104 GCF_047737915.1 Lysinibacillus sp. NPDC056185 | reverse complement strand
AGCGTGAACTGCCTGCCCGAGGACGGCATCGACTCCCACGTCTTCGAGATCACCGTCGAATACCGCGGCCATGGCCGGTGGGCCGTCAAGCGGCACTCCCAGTGCCTCGGCTCCGACGGCACTTGGGAGTACGAGATGCGCCCCTCCGAGCGCGAGGACGAGTGGCTGGACGCTCACCGCTTCGACCTCGACACCGCGCTGAAGCTCGCCAGGGATCAGGCGCCCCTCGTCACCGTGAACGGCTTCACCGTCGACGATGCGCTCAAGCGGCTGACCGAGAGGGCTGTCCGGTGAGCCCGCAGCGTCGTCCCACCGCCCGCGAGGTCCTCACCCCTCGGTCGGAGCATCTCCTCGCCACCGTGTACGCGGGGCAGGTGCGGGCGGTGGTCATCGAGCGGGCACTGAAGCGGATGGCCGAAGCCGACGCCAGAGCGCGCCGCGGACAGATGCCCGACAGCAACCTCACTGAGGCCCAGCAGAACGGAGCCCAGCCGTGACCCTCCCCGACCGCGCCCTGCGATGGCTGTACCTGGCCGCCGCCGCCCTCGCCGGCCACTGCTCCGTCACCAGCGCCCGCGCAGACGCCTGGTGGTACGCCATCGGCCTGTTCGGTGTCTCCCTGCTGCTGGCCGTCGCCGCGGGCCGAGAGTACGTCGCCGCCAACGAGCGCCGCGCGGCCGCGGTGCGCGCCGAGCGGGCCGCCCGCCCCTGCGGCCTCCGGCCCATCACGGGCGAGGTGGTCGACGCGGCCCTGGCTGCCGCCTGCTGCGAGCGCTGGTGGACATCCGCCGGCGCCGCCCATGACCACACCTGCAAGAACTACGAGCACCAGCGGAGGACGGCATGAAGCGCCACACCGCCAGCACCACCACCGACGACGCCCTGGACGAGTTGTACGCGAACGCCTCCAAGGGCTGGCGCCGCGGCGACATTTGGAAGGCCAAGGCGAAGGAGATCGAGGTCGACCGCGACCGCCTCGCCGAGGAGCTGGAGCAGGCGCAGGCCACCATCGAGCGCGTCCGCGCGGCCGTCGCCCCGTACGACTGGACGCACGCGCAGGTCCCCGCCGCGCGGGTGCGCGACGCCCTCGCAGAGCCCAAGGAG
>NZ_JBLLLQ010000111.1:0-1164 GCF_047737915.1 Lysinibacillus sp. NPDC056185 | reverse complement strand
GGTGTAGGTGCCTTCGCTGTCCTTCTCGGTGAGGCGCAGGGCACGCCGACCGTCGACGGTGGTCTCACCGTCCTTGCCGGCCGCGTTGTCGTTCGACTCGAATTCCTTCAGCAGGGTGCCCAGGTCGCAGAATTCGAGCATGTCCTTGGTGTCGGGGTCCGACGCCTTCGACTTCATCCAGTGGCCGGCGAGCAGGTCGACCGCGGCGTCGACGTCCGCGGCGGGCTCGCCCTTGGACTGTTCGCGCAGCATGGCCTCGTCGAACTTCGTGTAGACCGTGTCTCCGGTCTTGATGATCTCCATGGTTCCTGCCGGGCCGGCGGACATGGTCCCGGTGCAATTGCCGGAGGTGCTCATGGCGAAGTGGGCCGATATCGGTCCGTCGGCCGTCTTCATGTCGACGGCGATCTTCATGGACGTTGCCTTCTTCGTGGTCTTGAAGGCCTTGTTGGCGACTTCGGGGCCCGACATGTCCGCGAAGGGGCCGGCAGCCTTGGAAGATGACGTGCCGGTGCCGCAGGCGGCCAGGCCGAGCACGGTGAGTGCGCAGAGGGTATTGGCGGCGGTACGGGCGAGGAGGCGCATGGGAGGGCTCCGGGAGGAAGGCGGGGAAGAGCGGGTCTGCGGGAGGCGGAGGAAAGCGGCGTGCGGGCCGGTGCGGGTGCGTCAGAGGTGGGTGGCGCTCGAATCGGCGGGGCGGTACGAAGCGGTGACGGGGGGCGCCGTGGCATCGTTCGCGGTCTTGCTCACGAGCACCGCGCCGACCCCCGACAGGGCCAGCGAGATCAGGCCCAGCACGGCTCCGAAGGTGGTCGCGCCGCGGTTGGTGGCCTCGCCGCGGGCGGCCCGGCCCCGGCCGGCCAGGCCCAGGGCGAGAGCGAGCAGACCCAGTGCCCCCGCAAGCCAGAAGAGCGCCCAGACCAGGCCCACGACGCTGCCGGTGATTCCGAGGACGAGTGCCGTGGTGCCCAGCCCGTTGTGTGCCGGACGCTCGCCCGGCGGGCGAGCGGGGGCGTACGCCCGCTGCGGCGGCGGTTCGGAGTACCCGGACATGGCTGGGCCCTTCGGTGAATTCGGGGACAGGGGTGAGCAGTTGAACCCATCCGCAGGGATGTGGCGACGGGTCAATAACAGCAGAGCTTGAGAACCGAGTCAACAGTATTC
>NZ_JBLLLQ010000110.1:0-1169 GCF_047737915.1 Lysinibacillus sp. NPDC056185 | reverse complement strand
CTGGCCGAGCTGGAGAAGCGCGGCCACATCGAGCGCACCCCCAACCCGGCCGACCGGCGTGCCGCACTCGTCACCATCACGGAATCGGGCAAGGCCGCCATCGATGCCCTCTTCCCGCGTCAACTCGGCATCGAGGCGGAGGTGCTGGCCGGGCTGGGCGAGGACCGGGGGCGGATTCTCGATGCCCTGGCCCACCTCGCCCAGGTGATGGAGCAGGGCCTGATCGACCGGGGTCGCAGCCGGGGCAGGGCCCACGATCTCGGTCTCGGGCTCAGCAACATCCGTGCCCCGCGGGAACCTTGAGCCGACGGCCCTCCCGGCCAGAGGCCCGTGCGGCCAGAGCCCCGTGCGGCCGGAGCGCGATGCGCCGCGACCGCTGAGCCGCCGAGCCGCTGGTCAGTCCGGCTACCGGCAGTCCGAGTCCTGCTTCCGGCCCGCACGCAGCGCCTCGACGAAACGGCGGGTGTCGGCGAGCGAGTCGGTCACCGTCGCCCGGTGATCGGCACCGGGATAGATCTTGTACGTCAACGCGTCGGTCCGTGTGCAGAGCTGCCCGACGAGATAGTCGGTGCCGGGCTTGGCCACCAGGGCGTCCGCGGTGCCCTGAGCGATCATCACGGGCACCCTGGGTGTCAGTCCGACCGGGTCCTGCCGCTGAAGATAGGTCTCCAACGGCTCCAGATCGGCGCCCGGCCGCAGTACCCGGTCCGTGGGCACGGTGGCCGCGGCCCTGCGCACGTCGTCCAGGCCGCCGGTCCGGGCCGCGGTGAGCAGTGGCCGCATCTCGTTCGTGAGCAGTGCGTCCGGGTCGACGGCCGGATCGGCGGCGGCCGCGCCGATGAGCACGACGGGCAGGAAGCCCAGGGTGTCGCGGATACCCGGCGAGCCGGGCTGTACATAGTCGGCGATGGTCGCGATGCCGACGCCGCCGGGCGCGAGCGCCACCGCGCCCAGCAGATCGAGATCGCGCCGGTCCTGGTCCGCCGAGGCCGCGAAGAGCGCGGCCTGACCGCCCTGGCTGTGCCCCATGGCTATCCAGTCGCGGCCCACCCGGGGGCTGATCCGGCGGGCGGCGCGCACGATGTCCGCCACGGTGTTCGCTGCGCTGTGCCCGTTGAGATAGGGGTGCTCCCCCTTCGTGCCGAGGCCTTCGTAGTCGGTCTGCACGC
>NZ_JBLLLQ010000109.1:0-1185 GCF_047737915.1 Lysinibacillus sp. NPDC056185 | reverse complement strand
CGTCCGGACCGGTCCCGCCGATCGACGCCATGCAACTCGCGGTCAAGGGCTCGCTGTTCGTCACCCGTCCGGCCCTGGCCGACTACATCGCCGACCCGGCTGAACGCGCCCAACTGGCCGGCGAACTGTTCGACCACGTCGGCTCCGGGCGGATCCGCATCGAGATCAATCAGCGGTACGCACTCGCTGACGCAGTCCAGGCCCACCGCGACCTGGAGGCAGGCCGCAGCATCGGCTCCTCCGTCTTCACCCTCTGAGTTCACAACACCCCCAGTCCGCCACGCCGACCGACGCGAGTCCGCCCGTCGCGGCGAGTCGTCCGGCACCCCGCACGAGAGGAGAGCGCGATGAGCGCAGCCACACACGTCACCTCCGCCCGCCCACCCACCACGACCACGCCCCGGCCCACGATCAAGGCACAGCCCCTCACCTGCAGCATTGGCGCGGAACTGTTCGACGTGAACCTCGGCGAGGCCTCGCGCGACGAAGCGCTGTTCGCAGAGCTGAAGTCACTGCTGCTGAAGTACAAGGTCGTCTTCCTCCGGGAGCAGGACATCACGCGTGCCGAACATGTCGCCCTCGCCTCGCGCCTGGGTCCGCTGGAGGACCACCCGGTGCTCGGAAGCGACCTGGAGCACCCGGGGCTGGTCCGGATCTACAAGGACCTGGACAGCAAGCCCGAGCACTACGAGAACTCCCTCCACTGCGACGGGACCTGGCGCGAGTGCCCGCCCATGGGCGCCGTGCTGCGCTGTGTGGAGACGCCTGAGGTGGGCGGCGACACGATCTGGGTCAACATGGCCGAGGCCTTCCGCAGGCTGCCCGAGCACATCAAGACGCAGATCGCGGCCCTGCGTGCGCGGCACAGCATCGAGGCGTCCTTCGGCGCCGTCATGCCGTTGGAGCAGCGTCACGCACTGAAGGCCCGGTACCCGGACGCGGAACACCCCGTGGTGCGCACCCACCCGGAGACCGGCGAGCAGATCCTCTTCGTCAACTCCTTCACCACGCACTTCGTCAACTACCACACGCCCCGGAACGTGCGATTCGGCCAGGACCACGCGCCTGGCGCCACCAACCTGTTGAACTACCTGATCAGTCAGGCGGGCGTGCCCGAGTTCCAGGTGCGCTGGCGATGGACGCAGAACAGCGTCGCCATCTGGGACAACCGCTCCACGCAGCACC
>NZ_JBLLLQ010000108.1:0-1202 GCF_047737915.1 Lysinibacillus sp. NPDC056185 | reverse complement strand
CAAACAAAAGCTCCACAAGCAGTCACATGCGGCCAAGATGGTGTCCGCCGGGGAAGTCGACTTCGAAACCTTCCAGAAGGCCATTGAGGCGAACATCGCCGGAGCCGCATTGAAGTCGGGTAACACGACTGAGGGCGCTTTCGCGAACATGGGCGCCGCAATGGGCCGGTTCGGCGCGACCCTGATCCAGGACGTGTTCCCCGTCGCGAAGCTCGTTTTCAACGGGATCACGACCTTCTTCGATAACGCTGGTGGGAAGATCGCCCCCTTCGCCGAGGGCTTTGCCGGTGTCATCACGGGCAAGGTGGTGCCGGCCGCTACAGCGCTCATCGGGAAGGCCAGTGAGCTGACGGCGAAAATCCGTGAGCTGATCGCCAGCCCGTCTACGCAGCAGCTCAAGACGGACACGATGGACAGGCTCAGGTCCATCTTCGACAAGGTGGCGCAGGCGGCCAGGAATCTTGGTCCCGCGATCAAGGACATCGTGGGGTCCCTGTCGAAGGCATCTGCGACCATCGGGGTTTCCACGTGGCAGCTGCTGCTGGTCACGGTGGACGCGCTCGCGACCGTGACGAATGCGGTGCTGGTGCCAGCCATTCAGGCCCTGGCCAAATTGATGAAGGAACACCAGGGCACGGTCACGACGCTGGTCGGCGCGTACACGGCGTGGAAGGTCGCCGCGCTGGGGATCAAGGCTGCACGGTCCGCGATGGCCGCCTACCAGAGTGTCCTGCTCGCGGTGCGGTCTGCCCAGCAGGCGTATGCGTTCACCACCTACGGCATGGCGGCAGCGGAGGGCAAGCTGACACTGGCCCAGAAGGCCGGCGTGGTGGCTGCGAAGGCACAGGCGGCGGCGACGTGGCTGCTCAATGCCGCGATGAGCGCCAACCCGATCACCCTGATCGTCATTGCGATTGTGGCGCTGGTCGCCGCTTTCGTCATCGCGTACAAGAAGTCCCAGACTTTCCGGAATCTCGTTCAAGGCGCGCTGAAGGCTGTCGGCGATGCGGCCATGTGGCTGTGGAATTCCGCGATCAAGCCAGCTTTCGATGCTGTCGCTGGTGCGGCTGTCTGGCTGTGGACCAATGGCATCAAGCCTATGTGGGATGGCATCACGACGGCATTCAATGCCATCGCTGAAGTTGTCTCCTGGTGGTGGAATTCTGTCCTCAGCCCGATCTTCTCAGTTGTTTTTAGTTTAG
>NZ_JBLLLQ010000107.1:0-1207 GCF_047737915.1 Lysinibacillus sp. NPDC056185 | reverse complement strand
CAGCGGCTTGGGTTCGCCGGAGCCGAGGTCGGCGGCGCGGGCCCGTTCGGCGAGCGTGACCGTCGGTGGGGCGGGGGCGGGGGCCAACGCTGCGGCAACGGGGGCGTGTTCGGGGGCGTACGCCGCCACCGGAACGGCGGGCTCCCGCTCCGGCGCGGTCGCCGGTTCGGGGCCCGCGAGGCCGCGTTCGAAAGCCGAGTCCCTTGCCGGGACAGCCGCTTCGCGTGTCGCCCGTGCGTACAGCTGGAGGCGGCGGTCCCCGTCGCCGGTGGCGCACAGCACGCCCAGCCGGGAGAACGCGAGCGCGGCGACAGAGTTGGGCCGGGCCGGTACGAGTTCGCCCCATGGCCGCAGGCCGGCCGGGTCCCAGAGCCGTACGGAGCCGTCGCCACCGGCGGCGGCGAGCACGGTGCCGTCAGGGGAGAACGCGAGCGCCGTCACGTGGCCGCGGCGATCCGGCGGCAGATCGCCCAGCGGCCGCAGCTCGCACGGGTCCCACAGCCGTACCGTGCCGCCCGTCCCCGCGGCCGCCGCTGTCCGGCCGTGGGGGGAGAAGGCGAGGGCGAACACACTGCCGCTCCCGACCGCCACCTCACCTCTGCCCGCCCCCGACACCGGATCCCACAGCCGGACCACACCACCGGCACCCGCCGTCGCCACCACCCCGCCGTCGGGCGAGAACGCGACAGAGGTGGTGTGGGAGCCGCCGCTGTCGAGGGTGCGCAGCAGCCGCCGGGTCCGCGGGTCCCACAGCCGTACGGTGCCGTCGCCGCCCGCGCCGGCCAGCAGGGTGCCGTCCGGTGAGAAGGCGACCGCGAACACCGTGCGGCCGTGGCCCCGCAGCGGCTCGCCCGCCGGGAGGCCGGTGGCAGCGTCCCAGAGCCGGACGGTGGTGTCCCTGCCCCCGGTGGCCACGAGGGTGCCGTCCGGCGAGAACGCCACCGTGCGGACGGTGTCGGTGCGGCCGGTCAGCGGCTGTCCGAGGGGCACGTAGGCCGGGGCGGGGGACGGAACGGCAGAGGGAGCAGCCAAGGGAGCGGCCAAGGGAGCGGTCAAGGGAGCGGTCAAGGGCGCGGGGGCCGGCGCGGGGTCCGCCTCCCGCAGCTCCGCCGTGGCCCTGCGGCCGGAGTCCTGGAGCCCGGCCAGCGAGCGCCACGTGGCCTGCCAGGCGCGCAGTTCGGGGTCGCTGTGCGAGGGCGGCTTCGGC
>NZ_JBLLLQ010000106.1:0-1228 GCF_047737915.1 Lysinibacillus sp. NPDC056185 | reverse complement strand
GTGGTTATGTCGCCTGTCGTTGTCTGTGACGTGTTTCCGATGACTCACCATGTGGAGTGCGTCGCGATCCTCGAACCGGCCGTAAACGGATCCTGACCTGGGATTTTACGCGTGCGCGTTATGTGTGATACGGATGTTACGGGCGATATTGTGACGTTCGCTTGACGCTTGTTCTGATGGTCGTCAGGTGCTCTGTGCCGCTGGTCAGACGGCCTGCTGGCCGGCCTCGATCAAGACCGCGACGCGGCCGTGGCCGGGCTCGCGCTTCCGTACAGCAACGGTCCGACCGAAGGCGTCAACGCCAAAACGAAGCTGATCGCGAGACAGGCGTACGTCAGAGCAGGATTTGACCTCCTCCGCCCCATCCTCCTCGGATGACTTCATACCCCGTCACCACCGAATGTGAGACAGGGCCGTTCATTTTACCGTCCCGATCACGGACATCTGCGACAGTGTGTTCAGTAGCGCGACGGACGATACGATCGAGTGCTGTCCACATCGCTGCTGGCAGGCGCCGGATTCGCGCGTGGGCCGGTACAGTATCGGCCGCGCGGTCGGTGTTGACGTTGGCCGACGAGACCGAGCAAGGAAGAGGACTGCGGCTTGGCACGCAAACGGACGGAGGACCTGCCTGACCTGTCCGGGCTGCTCCTGCCTCGTGACCAACGGATGACGGCTGTGGAGCAGTCGCTGCTCAGGCATCGCTCCAGCACGCAGGTGGCGGTCTCCCTGGCCGAACAGGTCGCTGCCCGGCTGGCCTGCGCCATCACCTTCGACCTCATCCATGCCGGCCAGCGCCTGCTCGAACAGGACATCTGTGAGATTCTTGGCGTCAGTCGTGCGCCGGTCCGTGAAGCGCTCCGCATCCTCGAGCGGGATCGTCTCATCGAGTTCCAGGCACGGCGGGGGGCGCTCGTCACCGCGCCGACAGCCAAGGAAGTACGTAACGTCTTCGACGTCCGGATCGCGCTGTACGGAATGCTCCTTCGGGAGGAGATGGACCGGGATCCGAAGCGGCTGCTCGCGGTTCTGAACTCCCACATGCCTGCGGTCGAGAGGTCGGTCTCCGAGTCCGCTGACGACTACGCGACGGCGACATTCCTGCTGAACTCGTCGATCGCGGCGGCAGCGAGCAACCAGACCCTCGCGGACTTGTTGCAGTCCGTCTCCCTCCAAACGCTCCGATATGTGCGTTTGGGGTTGTTGCATCACCCGGTGAACATTCCGC
>NZ_JBLLLQ010000105.1:0-1233 GCF_047737915.1 Lysinibacillus sp. NPDC056185 | reverse complement strand
CCGCCGGCAAGGACAAGAGCCTGGTGCCCTCCGGGGTTCTCCCCAGCACGGAGACCACTTTCCCCAACACGGGGACCACGAGGCACACCTCACCGACGGGGCAGACGACCGCCCAGGCCGAGATCCCGGAACACGCCGAGAACAAGGCCCGTACGACGACCCCGGCGCCCGTCGTCATCAAGCCGGTCGCGAAGCTGCACGCCGCCACGTCCTGGAAGTCCGACCGGCTGCAGCTGGGCATGCAGACCGACGGCAACCTCGTGCTCTACGACCGGCAGGAAGAGCGGGTGCTCTGGGCTGCCGGCACCTTCGGCAACGGCAACATGGCTGCCTTCCAGAATGACGGCAATCTCGTCATCTACACCGCAGCCGGTCGAGCGATATGGGCCTCGAACGCCGCCGGCTTCACCGACGCCACCCTGGTCATCCAGCCCGACGGCAACGTCGTCATCATGGCCGGTGGGAAGCAGGTGTGGGCCACGAACACGCACATCTGACGCCGACAGCAGGCCCGTCCCGGGCGACCCACAGCCGCCACCACGCCTCTTCTTCCCCAACGCAAGGAACGCGACGCCATGTCCGACAACGGCCGGATCGACTTCGCCGCGCTGGCTCACCAGGCCCGCCGTATGGAGGGCGCGATGGCGGGCGTCCAGGAGGACCTGACGAAAGTCCAGGCCACCGGCTACGGCGGCGGCGGTCTCCGGCGACCGCCGGATCGTCGCGCTGCGCATCGATCCCTCGGTGATCGACCCTGACGATCCGGAGACCCTCGCCGACTTGATCATCGTGGCGGTCGACAGCGCGAACCAGGCCGTGCAGGAGCAGCGGGCGGCAAGTCCGGCCGTCGTCACCGACAGCCTCAACGGCCCCCTCTCGGGACTGCGTCCGACGGGACCGGGACATCCCGGACCTCGCACCCCGGGCGGGGACGGCTTCGCCGCGAACTGATCCGCCGACCTCGCGCGCCCCGGCCGTACTCCCTGAACGGGATCTGCCGGTCGCGGTGCGCGGGCTCGTGTCCTGACGGAAGGTACAGGCCGGGGCGAAACCGGGTGGCGACGCCAAGTCGCTGCAGGGCCTCGGCTGGTGGCCCCTGCACCAGTCCGGCACCGCGAAGGCCGGCGTGCACGACGCCGTGGTCAGGGGCGGCACGCAGTGGACCGACGGCCCCGAGGGCGGCGCCGTGCAACTGGACGGCACCAGCGGATACGCGGACTCCAACACCCGGCT
>NZ_JBLLLQ010000104.1:0-1258 GCF_047737915.1 Lysinibacillus sp. NPDC056185 | reverse complement strand
TCTGGACGCGGTGCGGATCACCGCTCCCCAGGAGCTCCGTGATGTCCTGGAAATCGGCGAGGAGTTGCCGGTCGACATCGCTCAACATGCTCGTCACGTCGATGGGTGCGAGGAGTTCGGCCGCCTCACGAGCCGCCTCGTCGTCGCCGCGCTCCCGGGCGAGGGCCTCGAGCGTCTGGCCGAGAACAGTGATGACGAGGGTATGCTCCGGGCGCTCGGCGGGGGTGTGGGCGAGGGCCGCGCGCAGTCGCAGTACCGCGCAGGCGATCCGGCCGGCGTCGTGCTCGCGGATGCCGGCGTCAGCGATGATCGTGCCGAACTGCAGGTCTCGTTGCCCCGGCCACTCGGCAGGTTCGGCGTGCGCTGCGCGCAGGAGGCGCAAGCCTTCGACGGCCTCCGGCGCCGGCGTCCCGTCCGGGAACGAAGCGACCAGCCGCTCGGCCTCGGCGAGTTCGGGCTCGCCGAGCAGCCGTGCGGCGTCCATCACGGTCCCGAGGGAGACCGCTGCCACCTGCGCCACCTCCGGGCGAAGGGCGCTCTGTCCGATGGAAGCCAGCCGCTCGCACACCGTTGCCGCATGCCGGGCCGCGGTGGCGAGCGCATCCGGATCCGCGGCGAGCTGGAAGCGCGACACATTGAGCCCGCGGGCGTGCGCAGCCAGTTCAACGAACTGCCAATGATCTTCCGGCAGTTGGCGCAGCGCAGAGTCGGACCAGGCGAGCGCGTGCTCCAGCGTGGCCAGCCGGTCCGCCTCCGCGAGATTCGGAGGGCTGAGGGCGGCATCGGCGTGTACCGCACTCACGACGAGCGAGAACCGAGCGTCGTGTGCCGGATCGGCGGGGTCGAAGGCGTCCCGCAGGGGTGGGGGCAGCGGAACATGACCGGGCACGCGCGGGCACAGGAATCCGAAGGTGCCCACCGCGATGAACAGGTTCTGCTGAGCGTCCGGGTCCTCGGGGCCGAGGTGGCGGAACCAGAAGGTCCAGCAGACGGCGGCGACCGCGCCGAGATCGATCTCTTCCTCGGGCGACGGCGCGACCTCGCGCAGCAGGGCCATCGCGTCGCTCACCGCGTCCTGCCCGCGCAGCAGCTCGGGGTCCTGAGCGTTCTGAGCCGCTACGAGGCGTGCGACAACTCGTTTCTGAAGCGCAGTCATTGCTCATTACAGTAGTTTGATTTGACGTCAGGACACAGTGGTTCCGGAGCTGTCAGGGAGTCCGTGGTGGGGGACGGGGCAAAAGCGCGCAGGGTGTACGAG
>NZ_JBLLLQ010000103.1:0-1269 GCF_047737915.1 Lysinibacillus sp. NPDC056185 | reverse complement strand
TCGAATGCAGGTCGCGAGCGGCGGTCACGGTGGCTCCTGTGGTGCGGTGGGTTAGTCGTCGAGGGCGATGAAGGTGGCGAGGCCGAGCCAGGTGAGGACGGCGGCGATGATGCCGACGATGGCGGCGGCCTGGCTGTCGGCGGTCCACCAGTAGGTGGTGCCTGCGGAGAAGGCGCCGAGGGCGAGACCGAGAAGGAAGAGCGGCATGGTCATGCCTCCGTGGTGGTGGGCTGCTGCGGCTGGTCGAGGGCGGCGAGGGTGTCGCGGGCCTGCTGTACGGCCTCGACGCGGACCGATGCGGCGATGGTGAGGTCGCACAGCCGCTGTACGCGTTCAATGGCGGCCTCGGCGGTGGCGCGTCGCTTCTGCTCGTCCTTCCACGCCTGCCGGTAGCTCTCGCGCTCGCCGGACAGGGTGCGAAAGTGGCGGGCCTGCTGTTCGGCGTCGAGCTCTGCCTGCTCAAGGGCGGCCTCGGCCTGCTCGGCGGCCTGCTCCATCTCCAGCGCCTTGGCCGTCCACGTGGCGCGCCCGGCGGCCAGCTGCTTCATCTCCCGGTCCCGGACTTTATGGATTTTCTCGGCAATCCAGTCGACCCACTCGTTGATGCGCTGGGTGCCTCCCTCGCCATCGAGTTCGGCGTCTTGCAGGCCCAGGAGCATGGCCGGGCGGATCGCTGCCGCGTACTGCTCGCGCAGGGAGTCGGGTGTCGGCTGGTCGGTCACTTCTTCCTCCGTGCTGCTGCTCGCCGGGCGGCCCGGTTGGCGTGGGGTGTGGGTGCGTCGTCGGGTATGACGTGCTCGCCGGTGGTACGGAGCACGGTTCCCCACTGGGTTCCGGGGCGGCCGGCTCGCTCGCCTCGGGGACTGGACGACGGGGAGGTCACCGGGTCGTCTCCTCGGCCTGGTATGTCCACCAACCGTCGAACCTGGCAGGGATGATCGGGTAGTCGGCGAGCATGGGGCGGAGTACCGCGAGATGGAGCTCCATGGTCTGGGGCTCCTGTGCACCCCAGTAGCGTTCGCCGTCCCACCGGCCGTGGCAGTCGCCGCCGTACCGTCCGTCGAGCCCGGCGGTCAGAATGTCGTGGGGGTCGTCAAGGTTCAGGGGTCGGGGCAGGTAGTGGCTCCACAGGTCGAGCGTCCCGATGCAAGCGCGGGTGACGCCAGCCTTGCGGCGGTACCAGACGGCGGTGGCCTGGCCGCTGAACGCGTGCCGGTCGCCGCGCGGGTGCTGTTTGCCGGTAACCGTGTCGAGGGCGATGGCGTAGGG
>NZ_JBLLLQ010000102.1:0-1272 GCF_047737915.1 Lysinibacillus sp. NPDC056185 | reverse complement strand
GGCCTTGAGCGCGGCGGCCCCGGTCCTGGAAGTACGAGTACCCCAGCCCCTGCCCGACCAGCTCTTGCAGCTGCTCCTCATCTCCGGAGCGCCACGCCTCCCAGATCCTCCCGCTCACGTCCGGCGGCAGCGTCTCGGTGATCCGCCGCATCCGGCCGTCGTCGGTGGTGCCAGGCGCGGCGGTGAACCCGAACCGCGCCCGGGTCTCCACCACCAGGCCGTCCCGGGCGGAACGGCGCTGTGCCTCGGCGGTGACCCGGGGCTGCCAGTCGCGGGCCGCCTCCCGCTCCAGTGCGGCGGCACGCTTGCCGGTCGGCTGCTGCTCGCCCTTCGCCCAGCGCTGGACGGTGCGCTGGCTGACGCCCAGCCGGTCAGCCACGGCGCGGGTGCTGCCCTTCTCGCGCTTGAGCAGGAACCGCAGCCGAGCCCCTGCGGACTTCGGCAGCGGGCGCGTCCACGCTGCCTGTGCGGCGCGACTGAGCGCGTCTCCGATGATCCCCATGTCCGTCTCCCCCTCAGAACGGTGCAGGTGCTGCTGCCTGGCGGCAGTCTCGGCAGGTGCTCACTCCGGCCACGCCCCGAACGGCACGCCCGCAGTTCCCGGCGCAATCCACGATCGCCAGCGGGCCCCGTCCGCCAGTCACCTCCTGCGCTGTGGCGACCGGCGGCTCTCCCCGGACCGGCAGCAAGGACTGCGCGAGCGCGTACGGGTGGCTGACGTGCTCGGTCGGCGGGATGCGATCGAGTCGGCCCAGTAGCTCGGCGGCCGTCCAGCCGTTGGTCATCAGGTGGGCGATGTGGCGCCGGGTGCGCTCGTGCTGAGCGTCGGTCAGTCCAGCCAGCCACCAGACCTGATCCATCAGGTCCACGGCCGCGCCCTCCGCCCAGGGCAGGTCTGCCCACTCCTCGGGCACGTCGGGCAGGCGGATCAGGCCGGACAACAGGGTGTAGCGGTCCGGCAGTCCCCGGACCCGGCCGCGCCGGTCCCAGCGCACCAGCTGGTCATCCTCCAGGTGCCCCCGGTGGGTGCGCAGGGTGCGCACGCTGATCCCGAGGGCCCGGGCCAGATCCTCCTGCCGCTCCTGCCCGGTCCAGTCGGCACCGGCATGGAGCGCCAGCGCGGCCAGCAGACGGCAGCAGGTGCGGTCGCGGGTCTGGATGGACGCGGCCCACTCCGCAGGGCTCGGCGAGGTGGGCAGGGGGCGGGCCCGGCCGACGCTGGCGCCCGGCAGAGGCGTCCGGCGGTCCACATCAATGCGCCCAGCGGTGACC
>NZ_JBLLLQ010000101.1:0-1287 GCF_047737915.1 Lysinibacillus sp. NPDC056185 | reverse complement strand
TGCGAGGACCGCATGGCCAGGGCGGTCTTGCCGACCCCCGCCATGCCGCTGATCAGGCAGTACCCCCCGGTGGAAACGGGGACGCGGCGGCGCAGCAGTCCGTCGAGGGTGTTGAGTTCCCGGGTCCGGCCGGTGAAATCCGTTATGTCCGGCGGGAGTTGCGCGGCCGGAGGCGTTCGGGTGCCGACGGCGGCGACCGGCCCTTGGCGGGGAACCGCCGAGGCCGGGGACGCCATGAGCAGAGCGGGGTCGGCGGCCAGGATGCCGCTGTGCAGTGCCTTGAGGTCATCACCGGGGTCGATACCGGACTCCTCCGCGAGCAGGCGCCGGAAGGAGTCGTAACCTGCGAGGGCCTCGGCCTGCCTTCCGGCCCGGTACAGAGCGAGCATCAGCTGGCCCCGGGTCCGGCCGCGCAGCGGCTGCTGGGCGGCGAGCGAGGTCAGTTCGGGAATGAGGGCCGCGTGGTGCCCCAGCGCGAGCCGGGCCTCGGTCCGGTTCTCGACGGCGTCCAGCCGGGCCTCCTCCAGCCAGGGCCGCTCGGCCCCGGCGAGCGGCTCCGCCACACCGGCCAGTGCGGGCCCGTGCCAGAGCCGAAGCGCCGTGCCGAAGAGCCGTTCTGCGTCGGCTGCGGCACCGGCGGCGAGCGCGCCGCGACCGCGGACCGTCAACGACTCGAACGTGGTGAGGTCGATCCGGTCGGCGCCGGTGTGCAGGACATAGCCGGGCTGCTGGCGGTCCAGCCGGACCCCGGGCCCGAGCGCCTTGCGCAGCCGGGACACATAGGTCTGGATCTGGGCCGGCGCGGTGCCGGGCAGTTCCTGGGGCCAGAGCATCGACGTCATCCTGGCGTCGGAGACGATCCGGCCGGGGGTCAGGAGCAGCAGGGCGAGCACGGTGCGCGGCTTGCTGCCACCCAGGGATACGGGCCCCCGGTCACCGGTCGCGGTGACCGGTCCGAGCAACTGGAAATCCACGCCGGTCCTCTCCCGGAGCGTCGAGGGTCTCCCGGGGACAACCGGGAACCGTGGTCAGCAGGCGCACCGGTCCGACGGCGGCGGCCTCGTGGGCCAGAGCGGCGAAGGCACGGCCGGGCACCGGAACGTCCCGCACCTGCCACAGGGTGCCGGGGCGGCCCCGGCAGACGGCCGCGCGTACCTGTACCGGGCCCGGTACGCCGGGCGTCACCCCGATGGTCGTGAGATCGGCGGCCAGTCCGACACCGAGGGCCTTGACCACCGCCTCCTTGCGGGTCCACGCCCGGTAGAAGTAGGCGGAGCCGGCCCCGGG
>NZ_JBLLLQ010000100.1:0-1288 GCF_047737915.1 Lysinibacillus sp. NPDC056185 | reverse complement strand
GCCACCGCGGCGAGTTCGCCGCGCAGCGCCTGCGGGACCGACGGGTCGGTCACCGGGTACCGGTGGGAGCCGAAGACGCCGAGCACCTTGCGGCCCTCCTGGCGCACCAGTCCCTTCGACAGCAGACCTGCGTACGCGGCGGTGACCGCCTGGTCGCGAACCGCCAGCAGCCATGCCTGGGGCTTTGCTTCGGGGTGCGCACGCATCTGCTCGGCCACGGCCGATGTCAACGGATCCTGGGACGACGGCCGGCCCGACAGGATGAGCGCGCCGTCACGTGCCACCACCTGGCCGGACAGGACGAGTTGCAGCAGGGGCGCCGCCGCGACAGCGCATCCCACCCGCAACTGCTCGTGCGGCGTTCCGTCCTGCTCGTCCAGTCCGAGCAGCACGATCTGCTCGCCCCTCGTCAATCCAGCGTTCATCGGGCCTCACCTTTCCCCTCGCCATGTGCGGCTCACGCTGCCCGGTCACGGCGACAACGGCTGTACGTGGCCGTCACATTGGTCTCATCCTCCCCGCAAGTTTGTGGAGTAAGCAACGGTCGCAAGGGGCACATTGAGCGTGTACGGCACTGCACTGGGAGCGTGGATGAATCGGTTCGTCATGTCGGCTACGACGGTCCCTTCCCTCATGGCGGGCAGCTCGTTACTGTCCTGATCACCGGTGCCGGAAGAGGGCTGCTCGGGCGGGAGGCGACCCAGACCCGTACCCCCGGGCACGCCGTGCCTGAAATTCCCAACGCGACGTAAAGCAAGCGGTGTTGACCACATTCGCGCGAACCGTTGCGTTCAGTTGCGCCTTCATGGCGAAGACTCCGGACGCGAACGATCCGTCGTCGGCGCGGGCGTGGGCCGTGTACCGCAATGGCGGCGGGAGCGGAAGCAGCGTTTCGGACAATTTTGACATGGTTCGAACAAATGTAATGATCCGATCCATTTTTCAGCACCAGGTGGCGACCGCATGGGCGAATCGGAACTGACCGCATTGGGCATAGAGCCTCTTGACGAATCCGTGTACCGGACACTGCTACGGAGTCCCGACCTGGCGACGGCGGACCTGTGCACCACACTCGGTCTGGACGAGGCCGCTCTCCAGCTCTGTCTGAAGCGGCTCGATCAGCAGGGGATGGTCCACCTCGATGCCGACGGGGGAGTCCTCCCCGTCGACCCCGGCATCGGCGTGGGACAGCTCGCGGCGCGGCGGCTCAAGATGCTCCAGGAGGAGCAGCACGAAGTTCTGTCGACCAGTCACTCCGTGGCGCGCAGGGTCCTGCGCTGGCGCAGCC
>NZ_JBLLLQ010000099.1:0-1301 GCF_047737915.1 Lysinibacillus sp. NPDC056185 | reverse complement strand
GCGGCGGGCAGCACGGCGCGTCAGTCCATTCCGATCGGCAGCGTGAAGACCAACATCGGGCATCTGGGCGCGGCCGCGGGCGTCCCGGGTCTGATCAAGACGGTGCTGGCGCTGAAGCACCGCAAGCTGCCCGCCTCGCTGCACTACAAGAAGCCCAACCCCCGTATCGACTTCGCCGAGACCCCTTTCCACGTGGCCCGCCGGGCGCGGACCTGGCCCAAGCGGAAAGGGCTGCTGCGGGCCGGTGTCAGTTCGTTCGGCATCGGCGGCACCAACGCCCACCTCATTCTGGAAGAGGCGGGCGAGACCTCGCCCGCCGGCCCGGGGCGGCCGTGGCAGGTGCTGCCGCTGTCGGCGAAGACGCCCACGGCGCTGGCGGTGATGCGCGAGCAGCTGGCCGCGCATCTGGCGGCGGGTGACTCGCCGGCCGACTGCCCCGACGATCTGGCGGACGCTGCGCACACGCTTCAGGTGGGCCGTCCGCAGCTGGCCCACCGCACGTACGCCGTCTGCCCGCTGGCGGGCGGCGAGCCGACGTTCACCGAGCCGGTGCAGGTCAAGCCTGGCAAGCCGGAGCCGGTGGTGTTCCTCTTCCCCGGCCAGGGCGCGCAGTACCTGGACATGGCGGCGCAGGCCTACGACAGCGAGGCGGTGTTCCGGGCCGCCTTCGACGAGTGCGCTGAGCTGGCCGCACCGCTGCTCGGCGCCGACCTGCGCGAGGTGGTGTTCGCGCGCGCTACGGCGGACGAGGAGGCGCAGGCGCTCGCCGAGCGGCTGCAGCGCACCGCGTTCACCCAGCCGGCCCTGTTCGCCGTCGAATACGCCCTGGCCCGGCTCTGGCTGAGCTGGGGTGTGCAGCCGGAGGCGATGGTCGGCCACAGCATCGGCGAGATCGTCGCCGCCTGTCTCGCCGACGTCTTCAGCCTGCCCGCCGCGGTCGAGTTCGTGGTGACGCGCGGCCGGCTCGTTCAGTCGATGCCCACCGGCGCGATGCTCGCGGTGCCGCTGACGGAGGAGGAGCTCGAACCGCTGCTCGGCGACGAGACCGGCCTCGCCGCCGTCAACGGGCCGCGCGCCGCCGTGGTCGCCGGACCGCATGCGGCCATCGAAGCGCTGCGCGCGTCGCTGGAGCACGCCGGCGTGCAAGCCACCGAGCTGCGCACGTCGCACGCCTTCCACTCGGCGATGCTCGACCCCGTCGTCGCCCCCCTGCGCGAGGCGGCCGAACGGGCCGGGCTCAAGCCGCCGTCCCGCCGCTTCGTCTCCACGGTCACCGGCGACTGGATCACCGACCAGGAAGC
>NZ_JBLLLQ010000098.1:0-1304 GCF_047737915.1 Lysinibacillus sp. NPDC056185 | reverse complement strand
GTGCGAAGGACCGCAACGCGCAGGCCCAGCACGCGGCGATCGACTGCGTCGAGGCCGCCACACGCCTGCCTCTCGCCGAGGGCCTGCGCTATGAGCGCTCCCGGTTCGACGAGTTGGTCGCCGGGCCCGAATCCAAGGCGCTGCGCCACATCTTCTTCGCCGAACGCCAGGCCCCCAGGGTCATCGGCCTGGCCGCGGACACACCCGCGCCGCAGGTCGCGAAGGCGGCCGTGATCGGCGCCGGCACCATGGGCGGCGGCATCGCCATGGCGTTCGCGAACGCGGGCATCCCCGTCGTTCTGTTCGAGCGCGACCAGAAGGCCCTGGAACGGGGCGTGACGCGGATACGCCACAACTACGAGATCACCGCTGCCAAGGGCAAGCTCACCGCCGGTCAGATCGACGAACGCATGGGGCTGATCCGCCCCACCCTCGTCCTGGACGACGTCGCGGCCGCCGACCTCGTCATCGAGGCGGTCTTCGAGAACATGGACGTGAAGAAGGACGTCTTCCGTCAACTGGACGCGGTCTGCAAGCCCGGTGCCATGCTCGCCTCCAACACCTCACGACTGTCCGTCGACGAGATCGCCGCCGTCACCTCCCGCCCCCAGGACGTCATCGGCCTGCACTTCTTCAGCCCCGCCAACGTCATGCGGCTCCTCGAAGTGGTGCGCGGCGCGGCCACCTCCCCGGCCACCCTCACCGGGTGCATCGCGGCAGCGCGGCGCATCGGCAAAGTCCCGGTCGTTGTGCGCAACCACGAAGGCTTCGTCGGCAACCGCATGCTCACCCCGTACTGGCGCGAGGCCAACTTCCTCCTGGAAGAAGGAGCTTCGCCGCTCCAGGTCGACCAGGCACTGACCCGCTTCGGCATGGCGATGGGCCCGCACAACGTCGCCGACCTCGCCGGCCTCGACATCAACTGGGCCACCCGCAAGCGCCTGGCCGCCACCCGACCCGCCCACCTGCGGTACTGCACGGTTCCCGACCGTATCTGCGAGCTGGACCGCTTCGGCCAGAAGACCGGCGCCGGCTACTACCGCTACGAGGACTGCAGCCGCACCCCCCATCCGGACCCGCTGGTCGACGAGATCATCGCCGAATGCGCGCGCGAGGCCGGCATCGAGCGACGCACCCTGACCGACGAGGAGATCGTCGAGCGCTGCGTCCTCGCCCTGGTCAACGAAGGCGCCCGGATCCTCGACGAGCAGATCGCCCAGCGTGCCTCCGACATCGACGTCGTCTATGTCTCCGGCTACGGGTTCCCCGCCCGGCGCGGCGGCCCCATGCACTACGCCGAGACC
>NZ_JBLLLQ010000097.1:0-1330 GCF_047737915.1 Lysinibacillus sp. NPDC056185 | reverse complement strand
CCGCCGCCTGACCACCCCCGCCGGCCCGGGGCGCCACTGCCCCGGGCCTCATCCGCAGGAGACCTCATGCCCACACCCACACCCGCCGACCAGCTTCGCGAGGCCGCCAGCCTGCTGCGCGACAAGGCCACCGCCGCGATCCATGAGGGCCGCACCACCTGGTCCACCGGCAACACCCTCGCCAGCCGCAGCCCCGTCGTCCTCGACGACCCCGAGCAGCCCTCCGTCCTCATCGAGACCTACGCCGCCCGGCTGGAACGCGTGAACTCCTACCTGGCACTCCTCGGCCCGGCCACCGGGATCGCCGTCGCCGACTGGCTGGACCGAGAAGCCGCCCTCTGGAACGCGGTGGAGACCACGGCCGCCGAGCACGGGCCGAAGGGCCTGAAAGTCACTGTCGGCCTCAGCACCCACACCGAAGCCCTCGCGGTGGCCCGGCAGATCCTCGGCACCACGACGGACACCACGGTGGCCGCTCCCGTAACCGAGGCGGCGCCCGTGGCCGTCATCCATGCCTGCCCCGGCCCGGACGACAACGGCACGAGCCCTTGCTGTCACCGCCCGCCGTTCGAGGTCCGTAGCGAGCGCATCACCCGCGACCCGGCGCTCGTCACCTGCCCCGGAGCCCCCGCCACCGAGGAGCCGACCCGATGAGCGAGCCGACCATCGCAGACCTCCGCCGCGAGCTGGAGAAGGCCCACCAAGTGCTCGACGCCGCCGAACAACACCTCGCTCGGCACGCCGAGATGAACGCCGCCCTCCACTGCTCCGAGCGCGTCATGTACTCCCCGCTCCACGCCAAGGTCACCACAGCCATGGCAGGCATCGAGCACGCCCTCAACCGCACCCAGCCCCCCAGTGCAGCGGCCAAGCCGGAGCACGCCGACGCCAACTGTCCGTGGATCGGAATCCTGGCCGACCTCGACCGTTGCCAGCACGGCCGCCACCAAGGCGACGCATGCGGGCCTGCCGACGACTGCACAGGAACGTCTGTCGGAAACCCGCACCTGCGCCCCGGAGCGGTCATCGGCTACACCCTGCGCCGGATCCCGATCGTCATGCCGGACCGCGATCACAAGCACGACCCTGCCGCGTGGCGCGCCACCGAGGAGCCGACCCGATGAGCGACCGCCGCGTACTGAATGACTGCGGGTTCAGCATCAACACCATCGCCGCCGAGTACGAAACCGATCAAGCACTGCGTGACGCAGGCAACGACATGGCGGATCCGTACTTTATTGCCGCCTGGACCGCAGAGCAGGAGCAGCGTCACCTCGATTTGGAGGCCACCCGATGATCCGCCAAGACCGTTTCCTTATCAGCCGCAAGC
>NZ_JBLLLQ010000096.1:328-1334 GCF_047737915.1 Lysinibacillus sp. NPDC056185 | reverse complement strand
GCGCGAGACCACCTCGATGGCCAGGACCGAGTTGCCGCCCAGGCCGAAGAAGTCGTCATCCGCGCCCACCGTCTCCAGGCGCAGCACGCGCGCCCAGATCTCCGCGAGCGCCGCCTCGGTGCCCGCGGCCGGCTCGGTGTACGGGATGGACAGCTCCGGACGCGGATCGCGCTGGGCGTCCTCGTCGTCGAGCTTGTCCGTCATGCCGCGGTCCACGACCCACTGCTGGAAGCGATCGCCCAGCGGGCCGGTGGAGATGACCACGTGGTCGACTGTGTCGACCGCGGCCAGTGCCCGCTCGAAGATCTCCACCGCTTCCGCCGGCGTCATGTCGTACTCGCCGGGTGGCGGGCCGTCCGGGCTCGGTGTACGCCCCCAGGTGTCCCAGTCCACGGTGATCCAGCGGGCGCCGTCGGTGCCCCGGGCGGCCAGCACATGGGCGTCCAGGGCGGCGTTGGCGGCCGAGTACGGGCCCAGCGCGAGGCCGCCGAGCACCGCGGACAGCGACGACAGCGTGATGCCGCGCACGTCCCGCCCGGCGAACACCTCGCGCAGTGCGCCGAAGCCGGTCTGCTTGGACCGGAAGTGCTGCGTGCTACTGGCCGCGCCGATCAGATGCGCCGGTCCGAAGCCGCTGGGGTCGGAGATGCCGGCAGCGTGCACGACCACCCCGACCGGGCCGAACCGCTGCTCGGCTGCCGCTATCGCCGACCGCAACTGCCCGGCGTCCGCGCTGTCCGCGGCCACCGCCATGACCTCGCCGCCCAGCCGCTCCAGCTCCAGCAGGGAGCGGATGCGGACACCCGTAGGGGAGGCGTCGTCGGTGTGCTGCTCCCACTCCGCGCGCGGCGGCAGTGCCGTACGGGAGGACAGCACGACCTTGCATCCGCGTTCGACGGCCAGATGGCGGGCCAGGATCAGCCCGACGTGCCCGAGACCGCCGGTGATCAGCACGACGGTGCCCGGTGCCACCGCCCCGCCCGCCGGCAGCGGCAGATGGTCGAAG
>NZ_JBLLLQ010000096.1:0-318 GCF_047737915.1 Lysinibacillus sp. NPDC056185 | reverse complement strand
GGAGCGCACCCAGCGGCTGCTGCCGCGCAACGCCACCGGTCCGCGGTGCGGCGCGAGCGACTCGGCGATCACGGCCGTCGCGAACGGGCCTGCGGGAGCCCCCGGTGTCGGCGCCCCGACGTCGAGATGGCGGCAGGTCCAGCCCGGGTTCTCCTGCGCCAGCACCGGCAGCAGACCGCTGAGCGCGGCATGGCCGGGACGGCTGGGGGCCTCCCCGGCGACGCTGAGGGCGCCCTCCGTGACCGCCAGCAGGTTGAGATCGAGGTCGGGTGCGAGTCCGGCGTACGCCGAGGTCAGTGCCAGGGCCGTACCGTATCC
>NZ_JBLLLQ010000095.1:0-1337 GCF_047737915.1 Lysinibacillus sp. NPDC056185 | reverse complement strand
CTGCGGTAGGAGGGAGGCCCGTCCGTGGGATCGATCCGGTGCAGCGCCGTGAGGAAATCCGCCAAGTCCACGGCGAGCAGGCCGGGTTCGTCGATGGACCCGATGCGCGGAGTCTCGCCGTCGAGCCACCGTTACACGGACCAGTGCCAGGGATACGACAGAGCGGGCACTCCTCTGCCCAGCGGAGTGGGAATGTCAAAGGGAAGCAGCGGGGCGAGCCGTGGCAGCCACCGGTGTTCCCGCTCAGGCGTGGCGGGCAGCACTGTCAGCGATCTCTTGCAGCGCGGCCATGTGACCGACCAGGGCACTTCGCCCGCTGTCGGTGAGCGCGAGCCACGTTCGGGGCGTCTTGCCGACGTACCCCTTACGGACCGCGACGTAGCCCATCTCCTCCAGGGCGGAGACGTTCTTCGAGAGGTTCGAGGGCGAGAGGTCGCAGTACTCCTGGACGGCCCGGAATTCCGCTTCATCGCATCCGGAGAGGAAAGCCGCGATCCTGATGCGGGTGACGGTTCGAAACGCGTCGTTCAGCGCCGCCGTCATGCAAGGACCCGCTTTTTCAGCGTGAACCAGGTGTAGAGGAACACGACCAGACCCAGTCCGGCCCACATCCAGCGGAGGTCCGAACTGACGGCCATTGCACAGATCAGGATGACCACGAAGGCGTTGACGGTGCTGCTGCGCTCCCGGCGCGCGGGACCGCGCAGACCAGTGACGCCCTGCCGGGCCCGGATGCGGGCCAGGATCTGATCAGCGGCCAGGGCGAGAAGAACGCCCACGGCGATGGTCACCGCCTTCAGCCAGCGGGGTGAGGGACTGAGCCCGCCCAGCGCTATGGCGGCACCCACGAGGAAACCGCAGATGGGCGGCGCCCATGCCGGCAGTCGGGGTTCGACGGAGGCCCGGTACGACTGGCGGGCCTGCTCAAGGTCGCGTCGCGCTTCTTCAGCTTCCATGGTTGCCACCCTGGCATGCACTTTCCCGATTTTCAAGTAGTAGATTCTCAGAAACTACCATGCGTGTCGCCACGGCGAAAAAGGCCATCGCCTCCGCTGCGGCCGTCACCGCAGCACACGCCACGTTCCGGCAGGTTCACTCCGTCGCACGGGCCCTCGCCTTCCGCGACCGACGGCCTTGGCAGCCGGCCGTCCACGACGTGTGCCATACAGAGCACGCAGGCCACAAATGATCACCATGACCTCGTGCGGCCCAAAGCCGGTGGTGGGTACCCAACACCGGAGAGTTCGAGCACAGCAGACAAGGAAGCGGGAACATGACCACGGACGAGAACGGCATGGTGCTCTACTGGCGCCCCGGCTGCATCTACTGCATGAAGC
>NZ_JBLLLQ010000094.1:0-1377 GCF_047737915.1 Lysinibacillus sp. NPDC056185 | reverse complement strand
GTACGGGGCGATGTCGCCCGCGCTGTCCAGTGCCTGGCCGTTGTGCTCCTGGACGGTGTCGTCGACGCAGGTGCCGAAGGTGTCCTCGGTGAGGCCCAGCTCGCCCAGGAAGAAGGACCGGGTGCCGGAGCCGGACTGGGGCAGCAGCGGGGTGAGCGATACACGGTTGAGGGAGGTGGTCCGGCAGGTGTAGATGGAGACGAGCTGCGCCTTCGTGAGGGCCTTGGGCAGCGCACTGTCGCCGCGTACGGCGAACGTGACCGCGTCCTTCCCGAACGGGATCCAGGTCAGGTCGGTGGTCGAGCTGTCCGCGACACCGCGCGAGGAGCGCGCGAAGTCCAGGCAGCCGGTGTTGTTGTCGACGGCGTTGCGCAGCGCGTTGATGCCGGCCGACGAGCCGTTCGGCCGCGGGATGGAACACCCGGTGGCCCGCGTCTTGATCGTCGACGTGCCGGTGGCGTCGTACGAGGCGATCAGGCTGCCGCTGTCGACGGCGGTGCCCAGTCCGTTCACGACGTCCTGGGTGGTGTCGGAGCCGACACCGGCGAGCACCCGGTAGGTGCCGGGGGCCGGGTCCGCCGATGCGGGGGCCGCCATGGCGCCGAGGGCGAGGGCTGCGGTACCGACAACGGCACCGATGCGTGCGCGTGACGTGACGTTCACTTCTGTTCTCCTCCGTGCATACGGATACGAGGAATGGAAGGAATGGACGCTCGAGCAGAATTCTGAATTCTTTTTCCACCGGCCCGTCGACCGGCCACGGATGACTTTTCCGTATCCGGTCGCCGACGGCCACCAACGGCGACGGTTTTTCAGGTTACGAAACCCTTTACGAGGTGACACCTGGAGAACTCAGCCGGCCTGGACTGATTTCCGTACCGAAAGACGGATCAGAAGGGGCCCCGAAAGGCCCGCGATGCCGCCCGCGAGCAGCACTCCGATCAGCACCCAGCGGACGATCCCGAGGATCGTGGAGGGGGTCGGCGCACCGGACTGGGCCACGTTCTGCCGCTTCGGCCCGGCCGGGTTCGCCGAGACGGCCGGTTTGTCCGCGGTGCCGGGGTTCGCGGCGTCACCGGCCGCGCCGACCGCGGCCGTACCGCCCACGGTCGTGCCTCCCGTCCCGCCGCCGCCCGCGCCGGGCGTTTTTCCGCCCGAGGCACCGGAGCCGCCCGAGGTACCGGAGCCGGGCGGGCCGCTCGCTTCGCCGCCGCCGGGCGCGGTCTGCGGATTCTGCAGCCGGTCGGCCGCGGCGAGGGCCTCGGTCCGCAGCGCCCCCGGCAGCGGCGCGTATCCGGGCGGGAGCAGGCCGGGAGAGACGCCGGGGTTCTGGCCGGCCCCCACCGCGTACCGGATCAGAGCGGCGTAGTCCTTGCG
>NZ_JBLLLQ010000093.1:0-1382 GCF_047737915.1 Lysinibacillus sp. NPDC056185 | reverse complement strand
AAGGCGCCCCAATGGTTCGATGACGGGGAAATGGCACCCTGGATCACCCCCGAGGCCCTGGCCGAGGCACAGGAGACCGCAGCCACCACCGAGTTCATGCCCGGCGGGGACTTCGCACCCAAGGTCCCCACGGTTGTCCCGGGCCACGCCAGCACGGGGGTCGGGGTGCCCAGCCCCAGGTCAGAGCCGGGACACGGTGCCTCCGGGACGGCCGAGGGGACAGCGGCCGGGACAGCCGGAGCATCGGCCGGCCTTGCCGCCGAGGTGGCCGAGGACCAGGCGCTGCCGGAGACCTACAGCCTGCGTGAGCACTGCGAGCGCGGCACCCTCCCGTGGGGCTACGAGACCGCCCGCAAGTACCTGCTCCAGCGTTCCGAGAAGCGCGGGATCACCGTTCCCGAAGGCATCAGTGACGGAAAGGTCACCTACTACACCGAGGATGAGCTAAGGGAATGGCTCTGGGAATGGAAAGACAAGACACCCGCGTAACCTGCTGATTTGCACAACGACGGCCCCGGGCTCTACAGTCCGGGGCCGTCGGCATTCCTACCCGAAAGGAAGCGTGAATGTACCTCTCAGACAGCTACCGCCCGCCCTCCTGTGAGGACTGCGGCGGAAGCCGATGCAGCCTATGCGGAAAGCATTACTGCTGCGATGAATGCCCCAACTGCGGAGGCGGCTGCATCTGTGATTGCAACTGCCCCACCCTGCGAGAGGATGACGGAATCTGGTAACCAAATCAAAGCGGCCGGATAAGCCTTTCCATAAGCCCGTAATAATCGTCTTGATAAACTCGTCTGCACGCTGGCAATTCGGGGCGACGGGCATTAGACCAGGTAATTCGGTCAGAGAAATTGCGGGCGGCCCCCTCGAAGGGTCGCCCGCAGTGCGTTTGCCCAGGTCAGCGGGCTGCGAACGCTCAAGAGGCCCAGAGCGGCCAGCCGGTGACCACCCCTCAGAGAGGGTGTGGCCACGATCCACCAACCGTACATGCTGCATCAGGTGTCGATGCCCCCACGTAGCGATCTGTACCCATCTCAGAGCCTCTGACGAGCCGTCTGGACTCATCCCCCCGAGAAGGGGTGAGAAGCCGTCAGCAAGGCATACAGAGCCGCAGCGTGGGGGTGTGGGGTGGCCCAGACTCTATCTAGACTACGTTTTGATGCACACCACCACGGGCAGTCGCAAAGAAGAGCCGCCCGGCCACCCCTCCCCGTAGCCAGCCGCCCGCGTAGCGGGCCCCCAGGGAGGGAGCGAAGCGGACGACCGAACTGGCCAAAGGCCAGTCCTCCCCGCCCGGCCATCGGCCGGGGCTCGGCGCAGCCGAGCAAGTCACCGCGAAGCAGTGACACACCGTCACGAAGTGACGGTCACTGCCAGAG
>NZ_JBLLLQ010000092.1:0-1393 GCF_047737915.1 Lysinibacillus sp. NPDC056185 | reverse complement strand
ACAGGTGACTCACCGATTCGGTGGAGTTTTCGGAACCAAGTCGGCCACCGAGTGAAATGTGAGCGGTCTTGGCCGAATGACAACCCGGCGACCCGATCGAGCGAACCACCGCGGTTGCCTCTCCGGTCGGGCGCCGCTCGCCGCCGGGCAGTTCGTCGTCCGCGAGCGCGACCTGCATCCACTCGTTGTCGTGGACCGTCCGCTCACCGTGCACCGGCCAGGCGGTCGAGGTGCTCTCCTCGGAGTTCCGGAGTTCTTGGCGAACGTAGCCGACCCCGGCGCGGGATCGCCTCAAGACGGCTGACAGTGCGTCATCGATGCGCGATACTCGTCCTGCCGGCGGGAGCGGGCCCCAGCCGGAAGGAGGGGGCGGCGTGTCCAGGACCGACGGGTACGACAACGCCTTCGGCGATCCTTCGGCCGACATCGCGCGGGTTGGCGAGATCTTCGAGGGCACCACGCTCTACCTGCGCAGGACCTTCGCACGTGGCCCCGTGCACAGCGGCTGGCGGCAGTTCCTCCAGGAGGACGGGCCACCGAGCGCGGCGGGCACGGCCTGCGCGATCGGCTCGCTGGTGGCCATGGGCGTCAGCCCGGGCGACCCCCAGTTGGTCGCGGCGCGTGACTTCCTGTTCTCCGCCGTGTGCGCCGACGGCGGCTGGTCCAAGCCGCGGCTGGCCGACCACTTCAGTCTGACGATGGTCACGTGCCTGTCGCTGCTCGCGCTGGCCAGGATGGGCGTGTCCAGCGAGCACGCGGTCCTGCTCGGCGGCCTCGACTGGGTCGTGGCGGCGCAGAACGCCGACGGCGGATGGGGGAACACCTCCCGCGACGGCCAGAGCGACACCACCGCGACCTCCTATGCCATCCGCGCCCTGACCGTCGACGACGACGCACGCCTGCGGTTCGGCTCCGTCGTGGAAGCGGGCGCCGGCTGGGTGCAGCGGCAGGGCGACGACGACGGTGCCTGGGGGATCCGCGGCGGCACGGTGCCGACCATCGCGCACACCAGCCACGGCGTCGCGGCCCTGATCGCCGCCGGCCGGCCGCTGGAGTCGCTGCACGCCTCCCGAACATGGTTGCTGGCCCGCGCCCGCACCGAAGCGCCGGCCGCCTGGCTGGAGCACTACAGCGGCTCCCCCCGGGGCGGCATCGCCCGCGCCGACGGCCCGGACGAGGACACGCAACGCCCCTTGAACGCTGTCGTCATGCGCTCGGAGCGGCTGCGCTGGACCCACCTGCCCGCCGAGCGCGCCCTGATCGCCCTGCTCTCGTTGGGCGTCGACCCGAGCGACGAGGCGGTCAGGCGGGTGGCGCGGGACACCGTCGGACGCCACCAGGACAACGCGTACTGGCGGGTCGACTCGATGCCGAACACCGCGCCGTCCTGGGC
>NZ_JBLLLQ010000090.1:0-1520 GCF_047737915.1 Lysinibacillus sp. NPDC056185 | reverse complement strand
CCGCTGGGAGCGCGCGGCGCATCGCCAACGACGTGCACACCGCACGGTGTTGTGGCTGGCTCTGCACAGCATCGACGCAGGGCCCCGGATCATTCACGGCGTGGTGATGCGCTGATGGCCGACGCGATCCAGGATCACGTGATCCTGCGGTGGAGCCGCCACCCGAGCCACGTCGGCCGCGCCCGCGCGGAACTGCGAACCACGCTGGTGGACTGGCGACTGACGACGCTGGCGGACACCGCCTTACTCGTTCTCTCGGAGCTGTTGACCAACGCCGGACGTCACGCCCGCGTGTCACCGGGCCGGGAGATCGAAACGCGCTTCGTTCGCCTGCCCGCCGGAGTGAGGATCGAGGTCCACGACGCCTCGCCCGTACTGCCGGCGGAACGCCGACCGCAGGCGGACGCCTGCGACGGGCGGGGCCTGTTCCTCGTGAACGCGTTGGCAGACCGGTGGGGCTACGGGGAAAGGAACGGCCCTGGAAAGGCCGTATGGGCGGAGTGCATGCTCGACGCTCCGAGTGGGGCCGGCCGCCATGACGGATGAGCGACACCTCTGCGTAGTACGGGTATGGCGCGGAGACCTGGTGTGCGTACAAGGGAATTGGCGCGAGGTGACGACACTCCGTCTCGACCGCTACGCGAGTGGCGGCACGGCGGTGGTGCTCACCTTCACCTTCGGCTGCTCGCTACGCGTACCCGCCGACCGTCTGGTCGTGGTGTACCGACGCTGAAGAAGGTTCGGCGGACGGGCCGGGTGTTCGCCGAGGAGCACTCGGCCCGGCTCGTCAGGTGAGCACCCGAACTCCGCGACGAAGTGACATCCGCGCCTGAAGTGTCATGTTCGTCCATGCGCCATGTCGACCCGGAGAAATTCGTGTTTGACGTCGTTTGCTTGATTACGCCCTACCGTACTGGGCCTGGGTAAAACGTAACGAACCCCAGCCGAAGACTCGGGGAAGTTCCGGGGTACTGGTCACCTGGTGGGTCATTTCGCCCGTCGAATTTTCCTACACCCCCACAAAGATATGCCATTCCGTTCTCTATGGGCATTTACGGAGCCTGACAATTTTGACGCTTGCGGAGGGGGGTCGGCCCGGGCTCTCCAACGTGAAGTAGTGCCACGCATGGTGAGCCTGCTGGACCGGACGAACCTGCTTGATGAAGTACGCAGTCCCACTTTGGGGCTTGTGCGACTTCGCGAGCTCAGTACGTGCGAGATTGTGCGTAGGATCGACGACGGAACGGTAGGGAGAGGTGGAGGGCCTGCTGGCGGAAGCAGAGAACAGTGGGGGCTTTCCCCCGTTCATCACTTGAGTGCGGGAGCGGTTGGCCAAGCGATGGATCTATGGAAATGGCCACGTCAGGGGTGGGCGGAAAGTGACGCGCAACAGGGTTCAGGTGTACTACTGCGCACAGCATGCAGGTGAACCATTGGTAGTCCGAACCCCTGAGGATGTCGATGCGCTGATCGACGCTCTTGCTACGGGCCCTGAGTTCGAGAACTTGGCTGTTCTGCAC
>NZ_JBLLLQ010000089.1:0-1574 GCF_047737915.1 Lysinibacillus sp. NPDC056185 | reverse complement strand
GTCCTGCTGGATGCATCTGGAGTGTCCGTGACCGCCGGTTCCGAGGCCGGTCAGCTGCTTGTCGAGGGGCTCGGCTCCAGGGACATCGGGCGGGTCGCGGCAGCCCACGACATCGCGCTGGTGGAACTCACGCCTCGCGGAATCTCACTCGAAGAGGCGTTCATGGAGCTGACCCGTGACAGCGCCGAGTACGTCACCGCCGACACGGAAGAGGTCATGCTGTGAGCACCGTCGCTGCCGCGAGGATCGCCCCGGGCCGCACGAAGGTCTCTTTCCCCCGGGTTCTGCGCTCCGAGTGGATCAAGCTCTGGAGCGTGCGATCCACCGGGTTCACCATGGGCCTGGCCGTGATTCTCGTGATGGCCATCGGGGTCGCCGCCTGCTTCGTCTTCGATCCGGTGGGGACGACTCCCGCCGATGCCGGTACGGATGGCGTCTCGCTGGCCACGAACGGCGCCATGCTCGCCCAGCTGTGCTTCGGTGTTCTCGGCGTGATCTTCAGCGCGGGCGAGTACGGCAACGGGATGATCCGGGCGACCATGTCGGCGGTTCCGCGCCGTGCCCCCGTCCTGTGGGCGAAGGCCCTCGTCTTCGCTGTCGCCGCGTTTCTGGTCGCAGGAGTCACCGTCGCGGTGACGTTCGTTCTCGGCGCGGGCGCTCTGGACGGTACGGCGTTCGGCCTGTCGCTCTCCGATCCCGGTGTCCTGCGCGCGCTGGCCGGGACGACGGCGTATCTCGCCCTCGTGGGTGTGATCGGAGTGGCGCTCGGCTTCGTGCTGCGGTCCGTGGCGGGCGGCGTCGCGGTGATCGCGGGCGTGGTGTTCGTGATCGACAGCCTCACCTTCGTCCTTCCCGCGAGCGTCGCCGACGCGGTGATCCCCTACCTGCCCGGCCACGCGGGACGGGCGATGATGTCCCTGCACGGGGGTGGCGACCTGCTCAGCCCCGGTGCCGGTGCGGCGGTCCTCGCGGGGTGGGCGGTTGTCGTACTGGGCGTGGGAGCTATGCGCCTGACCCGCAGCGACGTCTGACCCGAACGAGAGAGAACGATGAAGAGCGGACGCCCCCAGACCCGCCCGAACCGGTCCGCCGGTTCCTGGCACGGATTCGGCGGGCGCTCCGCCCTTCCGGGCTTCCTGCGAAGCGGCGCCGCCCGGATCCGCGCCTTCGACCGACGCGTTCCGGCCGTGTGGGACCTGGTGGTCGTGGCCGTGTTCTTCCTCATCGGCCTGCCCGATGCCCTGGCAGCCGGTCCCTTTCAGCCGCAGTTCCTGGACATCGCCCCCGGTGAGCGGTCCGCAGCGGTGGCTCTTGCGGTGCAGATTCCCCTCATCGTCCCGCTGTGGTGGCGGCGACGCGCTCCTCTCGTCGTCACGGCCGTGATCGTCGCGGTGTCGTTCGGCCAGTGGATGCAGGGCGTGTGGCTCAGTGGCGGCATCGCTGTCGTGCCGGCGCTGTTCAATGTTGGACTGCACGCGCGGCCCCGTCAGAGTCTGTGGGCCTGGGCGGCCACGACGGCAGCGCTGGTGGCTTCGGGCTTCCGCTTCCATACCAGCGTCGCGGGCCTTGCGCTG
>NZ_JBLLLQ010000088.1:0-1597 GCF_047737915.1 Lysinibacillus sp. NPDC056185 | reverse complement strand
GCACTGGGAACTCCGCGGCGATCAGGCAGTCCGCCTGCGCCGCGGCGCAGGCGGCCGCGTTCCGCGGCGGCGGATGGTCCGGGTCGAGCACGAGCAGCCGGCACTGCGCCGCCCATACGCCGAGCATCGCGACCACCAAGTCGGGGTTGCGCTCGGCAGCGACGGCGACCGTGGCGCCGGGTGGTATCCGGGCGGCCCGGATGGCGGCGGTCAGTTCACGGACGGCGGTGCGCAGTGCGGCGTAGCTCAGCCCGTCCACGGCCGGAGTCGAGGCGCGGTGGCGGGCGGTCCGGGCGAGCTGCCGGGCGAACGCGGGTGCTGCGGCGGGGGGCAGCGGTTCGCCGGGGTTCAGCGGCTCGGCGGGGTCGGGCAGCGCGGGGGAGGGCGGCCGGTAGCGCAGTGGCGCGTCCGGGTCCGCGACGGCGTGGGCCAGCAGCGCGGTGTACTGGCGCAGGATCTCCTCGGCCGCCTCCGGCGAGCAGGCCGCGACATCGCGGACGAGCTCCAGATGGATGTCGTCGACGCTCTCCACCACGTACATGTTGAGGTCGAAGAGGGCGGGCGGGCTCGGGGGTGGCAGCAGCCGCGCGGTCAGTCCGGCGAGCTGCGGCGGGGGCGTGGGGCCGCCGAGGTGATTGAACCAGGCGCGGAACAGCGGTCGACGGTCGCCGCGTTCGCCCGCGACCGCCTCGGCCAGCTCTTCGAAGTGCCCGGCAGCGGTGGATGCGGCGACCACTTCGGCGTGCACGCGGTCGACGACCCCGCCGTAGGACGGGCGGCCGGAGACATCGATACGTACGGCGCAGGTCTCGACGAAGAACCCGACGAGGTCGCGGGCGGCGTCCGGCTCCCGCACACTGAGCGGATAGCCGAGGCACACGTCGTCGGATCCCGACCACCGGGCGACGACGTCCGCGAAGGCGGCGAGCAGGGCGGTGAACACGGTCGTACGGCGGGCGTCCGCGCAGGCGCGCACCGCTGCGGTCAGCTGTGGGCCGAGGCTGCGGGTGTGCCGGGCGCCGATGCCCTGGGCTGCGGCGGGATCGGGGCCTTCGAGGGCGAGCGGCCTGTCGCGGTGGCCGCGCAGGGCGTGCAGCCGACCGCTCACATCCGTAGGGCGGCCGGCCCGCCACAGTACGACGTCCCCGTATGCGACGGGCAGCGGCGCGAGCGCGCGGCCGGAATACAGCTCGCCCAACTCGGCCAGGAGGATCCGCTGGGAGTCGCCGTCGGTGGCGATGTGGTGGACGGCGAGGACGAGCAGGTGCCGGTCGGCGATGCCCTCTTCAGCGCGGCCTTCCGGGGCGAGACTGATCAGCAGGGCCCGCAGTGGGGGCTCGGCGTCGAGAGCGAACGGCAGTTGCAGGAAGGCGTCCACGAGCGGCCAGGGGTCCACAGCCGGGCCAGCCGACTCCAGCGGGACCGGTGCTGGTTCGCCGACCTGGGCGATGGGCCCGGAGCCGGTATCGCGGACACGGGTGCGCAGCGGCTCGTGCCGTGCGGCGAGCGCGGTCAGGGCCTGTTCCAGTGCGACCTGGTCGAGCACGCCTGTGAGCCCGACGACCGCCGGTACCGTGTAGGTCGCCCGCTGCGGATG
>NZ_JBLLLQ010000087.1:0-1617 GCF_047737915.1 Lysinibacillus sp. NPDC056185 | reverse complement strand
ATGTAGCCGTAGTCGGCCGGGTATTTGGTGGAGGTGAACAGCAGACGGTCCAGCCGGATGCGGTGGAGCTTGTGGTCCATCTCGTAGTTGTTGCGGGATCCCTGCGGGATCTCCACCAGCACATCGAATTCCATTACGGCCTCCTGTTGACGGGACGTCGGCTCTCGGCAACGTCATCGGATCGGGCGGGAACGTATGCGGTCGGGGTGGGAACGCATGTGGTCGTGGCGGGAACGTCTTCGGTCGGGGCGGGCAGTCCGGCGTAGATCCGGCCGTCGAGCAGTGTCGGTGCGCGCACGCTCACGCTCGTCTCGCCGCCTTTGACCTCGTGCCGCGTGTGCCAGTCCTGCTTGCGCAGGGCCTCGTCGATCTCCCAGCGCAGCAGCGCGAGCCGGGCGGCCGACACCTCCTGTACCGGGGGCGGTTGTGGTCCTTGCCAATCCAGGGCGTGGCGCAGGCAGATACCGTGTGCGTGCCCGTACTCACGGGCGTGCACGGGGTCGTGGAGTTGAGCGGTGAGCAGCGCCGCCTGCCGCCGGACGGCCTCGCGTTCCTCGTCGCAGGCGCGGCAGCGCGGCTCGGACAGCAGGCAGGGACCCGTATGGGCGTGCCCTTTCCTGCCTTCGCCGAGCAGTCTGCGGAATCGGTTGAGCCGTGCGTCCCATTGACTGCGGTTCTCCGAGAGAACGGCTTGGACGTTCGGCCCGCCGATCGCTGTCAGGTCGTGGAGGTGACGCGCGCACAGCACGGACTCCTCGTGTGCGGGCCCGCCCCGGCCCGTGGCCGTCGCGGTCCACGTCAACAGGCGGCGGGCGGCACGGTGTTCGGCCAGACACAGCGGGCAGCAGTCCATGCCCACGTCAGCTTTCCACCGGCTGGTCGCCGAGCGCTGCCGGTGTCGTTCCTCGTCGAGAAGGAGGGGGTCGATCCGACGGTGGAACATGGCGCGGACGCACGCGTCCTCGTCCGTACCGGCCAGCCACGCTGTTTCGCGTCGTTCACCGTCGAGCGCTGCGGATGCCGATCCGGCGAGCTCGAATCCGTACGCGTGGGGGACGCGGGTGGCGAGCACGGCAAGGTGGGGCAGGCAGACCGCACCGTCCTGCACCGCTTCCCGGACCGGTGGGTGATCGAAGGCCCGCAGCAGTGTTTCCATCGCCCGCTGAGTGGCGTCATCGCCTGCCGCGCAGCAAGGGCACCGCGTGCGGCGGGTGTCGGGCGTACCGAGCAGCTGCGTGCCTCCGGTCAGTGCCAGGTCGAGGAGTTGGGGCATCAGCCATGGGGCCGAGGCGTCGGCGAGCAGGCGCCGGGTGTGGGCGGGGCAGAGCCCCACGGAGGCCTGGACCCGCGTGCAGGTGCCCTCCTCCGTGTGGCTTTCCGTGACGAAGTACGACAGCCAGCGTGTCGCCGATTCGTCCCGTTCACGGCACACCGCGCACCGCCCGCCGCGCAGCAGGTGCAAGGCGTCCCGTCGTACGTGCTCCTCGCGTTCCTCCGCCTTGGCCCGCTGCGACCGGCCGGGCCGGGGCAGAGCCCTCGCCCGGTCACGGAGGGACACCGCGCTGCCCGTACGTGCAGAGCCGGTCATCGCGCGTTTCCCTCCCGGCGCACCTGCTC
>NZ_JBLLLQ010000086.1:0-1633 GCF_047737915.1 Lysinibacillus sp. NPDC056185 | reverse complement strand
GATCAGCGCTTTCCACGACGCCAGGGCGTCGGCGCACGGCCCGTCGCTGTACCAGTGGTGCGTCGACTGCGGTATCGGCCCGGTCAAACCGGGCGACTTCCCGCCGCTGCGTCTGTACCGCGCCTACCTCCGCTGGGCGGCGGACCGGATCACCGCGACCGCGGGCCCCGGGGTGCGGGTGGTGGTTCACCGGGAGCCGGCCACCGCGGTGCGTCCCGCGGCGGACGGGGGCGGCGAGAGTGTGGTCCTGGCCGACGGCACGCTGCTGCGGGTGGACGCCGTGCTGCCCACCGCGTCCCGGCATCTTTTCCATCCGCCCCTCGCCCCGGGGGCCGGGTCCGCGCCGGAGCCCCGGACCCGGCCTCTTCATCTGGCCTACCGTTCGGTCGGGGCGAACGAGCGGGTGGCGGTGCTCGGGCTCGGGCTCACCGCCCTGTCGGTGCTGGCCGAACTGACCACCGGGCGCGGCGGCCGGTTCGCCTTCGACGGCAGCGTGGCACGCTATCTGCCCAGCGGACGCGAACCGGCCGTGGTGCTGACCGTCAGGGCGGGCGGGCTTCCCCGGACCCGGCCGGTCTCGCCGCCCGGCAGGAAGGTGCCGGCCCCGCTCGTGTTCACCTCGGCCCGCCTGGCCCGGCACCGCAGGAATCGTCCGGGCGGACGGCTGAGCCTCATGGACGATGTCCTGCCCGACCTGGAGGCCGAGCTCGACCTCGCCTACTACCGTTCGCTGCTGGCCTCCGGTCCGGCCGGGACGGAGGCGGTGCAGCGGGAGTTCGTCGCCCGGATCGCCGCGAGCGGTCACCGCCGGCTCCTGGACGAGCTGGCCGCGGCGCACGGCGGGAGCCCGGTCCACGCCGTGCTGTCCCGGGGCGACGAGATGCCCGTGTGGGCGGACGAACGCGCGTATGCCGACTGGTTCACCGCCGAGACGGCCGGGGATCTGCGGGCGGCCCTCACGGGGCTGGGCACGGACCCGGTCAAGGACGCCCTCGAAGTCCTGCACGACCACCGCAGGCTGCTGCGGGGGCTGTTGGAGGGTCCGGGCCTGGACGAGGAGTCCATGGCCCGGTTCCACGGCACGTTCGTACCGGCGGTGAACCGGCTGGTGGTGGGAGCCGACCCGGGCCGGACGGTGGAACTGCTGGCGCTGCTCGCCTCGGGCGTCGTACGGCTCGGGCCCGGTCCGCAGCCTCTGCTCCGGGAGGACTGCGACGCGCAGGTGTGGCAGCTGGAATCCCGGCGGTTGGCGGCCCGGGCCTCGGTCACCGTCGACCGGATCGTGCTGCCGCGGATAGCGCAGACACCGGCGGGAACGGTCGGCGATCCCTTGCTGTCCCTGCCGTCGGGCGCCGGAACCGGCTGGCTGCCGGAACCGCCTTCGGCGTCCTCGCCGGGACGTGCCGACAGTTCCCGTATGGGAGAAATATGGAAGCCCCGGCCAAGCTCGTCCCCGAACGCACATACGCCGGCTCCGGGCATCTAAGGGGTACTTCATGAACGTCTCTGTCCAGCGCGCCGACCGGATCGGTGTCTTCTGCGGTGCCCGGCCGGGCACCCGTGCCGCCTACCTGGAGGCCGCCTGGGAGTTCGGCAGCGCGCTGGCCGCCCGGAACCTGGGGCTGGTCTACGG
>NZ_JBLLLQ010000085.1:0-1646 GCF_047737915.1 Lysinibacillus sp. NPDC056185 | reverse complement strand
CAGCGCTCGAATCCGTAGCGCGCCGATAGGTCCTGCACCCATGCGTCCGGATCCGTCACGTAGAACTCCACGTGGTCGAGATGGATCTGCCGGGGCTCGTCGCCGTGGGCAGGGGCGGGTACACCAGTCATGTAACAGCTCCATGAAGTCGAAATCCTCGTAAGGGGTCAGTTCGGGCGGGAAGGGAGTTCCGCGGCCAAAACCCGGCCGATCTCTTCTACGGCAGGCCAGCGCAGCATCCCGTAGTGGTCCGTGCCCACCTTGTGGACCTCGACCGGCCCGTCCACGTACGGGGCCCAGGCATCGGCCGACAGGCCGCCCGGTTCCTCGTCGGCGGCGGCGAAGAACACCACCCGACCGCGCAGGACCCGGGGCACGTGGGCGTCGGCGAGGCGGGTGTTGCGCACGGCGGCGTCGACCAGGCGGACGGCCGCCGCCCGCGGCAGATCCAGGACATCGCTCAGCGCGTCCGCCAACGGGCCGCGTTCTAGCGGGGTGCCGGCATCGGGCCCGTCCTCGAGGCCGACGGCCGTGAGCAGCGCGTACAGCGCCTCCTGCTCCGGGTCGAAGTCGTCGGGAAGGCCGAGGTGGCGTCTTTGGGCCGCGAACGGATAGGCGTCCAGCAGCGCCAGCAGGGCTGTCTCCTCGCCCTCCTCCTGCAGGTGCGTGGCGACGGCCTGGGCGATCACGCCGCCCAGTGACCAGCCGGCCAGCCAGTAGGGACCGTGCGGCTGCACCTCCCGGATGCGCCCCGCGTACTCCGCGGCCAGTTCCTCCAGGGTCCCGGGGCCGTTCCCCGTGCCGTCGCCGCCGGTGGCCTGCACCCCGTGGACGGGGCGCGCCGTGCCGATGTAGGGGAGGAGGGTCGCATAGCTCCAGCTCAGGCCGGTTGCGGCGTGCACGCAGAAGAGTGGACTGCCGCTGCCGCCGGTGTGCAGCCGGACCACGGGATCGAGCAGGCTCTCGTCCCTCTCGCCGGCCGGGTCGTCGAGCGACCGCAGCTCCCGGGCCAGAGCATGTACGGTCGGCGCCACGAAGACGCTCTGGACCGGGACCCGCACGCCCAGCACCGCGGTGATGCGCTGGACCAGCCGGGTGGCGAGGAGCGAGTGACCGCCCAGTTCGAAGAAGTTGTCGTCGACGGCGACGGCCGGGACCTGGAGCACGGCCGCGAACAGTTCACACAGCAGCTCCTCCTGGGGCGTCCGCGGCAGGCGGCCCGCACCGGCCGGGCAGGACACCTCGGGCAGGGCCGCGCCGCCGGGTGTGCCGGTTCTGGCCCGGAACCCCCGCGCCTCCGCCCGCTCGTCGTCGTCCCGGCCGAGGCGGACGAGCTCCCCGTCCGCCGTCCACCGGACCGGTTCGCCGGTGCCGTACATGCGGCCACCGGGCGGGCCGAACGGATCGGGCAGGTACCGCTCGGCGGTCGGCCCCGGCTCCGCGAGGTAGCCCCGGGTGACACCCGCCCCCGCGATGTACAGCTCGCCGGCCACACCGTGCGGTACGGGGCGCAGCGCCTCGTCGAGGACGTAGCAGCGGATGTTGCGCAGGGGGCGGCCGACCGGCGGCGCGGCATCGACCGGACCGTCCGTGGACCAGTGCGCGGCGCAGCTCGCGGTCTCGGCGGGACCGTAGAGGGTGTGCAC
>NZ_JBLLLQ010000084.1:0-1667 GCF_047737915.1 Lysinibacillus sp. NPDC056185 | reverse complement strand
CGGTGCTGCAGGGCGTGCCCTCGGTACTGCGGCTGCTCGCCGACGAGCCCGGCTGGGCGGACTGCGGTTCGCTGCGGCTGATCTTCTCGGCCGGCGAGCCCCTGTACGCGGAGGTCGCGCACCGGCTGCTCGCCCCGCTCGGCCCCGATACCGCGCTCTGGAACACCTACGGCCCCACCGAGTGCTCCATCGACATCACGGCCCACCTCTTCGACCGGAACCAGACGGCCGGCCCGGTGCCGATCGGGCGGCCGATCGACGGGATGCGCGTCCTGGTGCTCGACGTGGATGGCGAACCCGTGCCGATCGGGGTGCCGGGCGAGCTGTACGCGGGCGGTCCGGGGGTGGCCCACGGCTACTTCGGCCGCCCCGAACTGACCGCGGAACGCTTCGTGCCCGATCCGTACGGACCCGCCGGTTCCCGGCTCTACCGCACCGGTGACCGGGCACGCTGGCGCTCCGACGGCGTCCTGGAGTTCGCGGGCCGCGTCGACGACCAGGTCAAGGTCCGCGGAGTGCGGATCGAACCGGGCGAGGTGGAGAGCGCGCTCGCCGGGCACCCCGAGATCACCGGCGCGGCGGTCGCCGTGCACAAGGACGCCGAGGGCGTCGGACGGCTCGCCGCCTACATCGTGGCCCGCAAGGAGCTGCCGCCCGCCGAACTGCGCGGCTACCTGCGGGCCAGGCTGCCCGACTACCTGGTTCCCTCGGTGTACGTCCCGCTCGCCGAGCTGCCCAGGACCAGCAGCGGCAAGGTGGACCGGGCGGCGCTGCCCACCCCGCCGGACCAGGACGGCGAACCGGACGACGAGACGTACACCGCCCCGCGCACCCCGGGCGAACGGACCGTCGCCCGGGTGTGGTCGGAGCTCCTCGGTGTCGAACGGGTCGGCGCGCACGACGACTTCTTCCAGCGCGGCGGCTACTCCCTGCTGCTGAGCCGACTCTCCGGCATGCTGCGGGCCGCCACCGGGCACAGCCTCGCCCTCGGTGAGCTGCTCGCCGCCCCGACCGTGGCGGACCAGGCCAAGCTGCTGTCCGCGAGCGGACAGGACACCCGGCCCGTGCGACCCGTGCCCCGCGGCACCCCGCTGCCCCTGTCCTCGGCCCAGCAGCGCCTGTGGCTGTTGGACCGGATGTCCCCGAGGAGCCCGGAGTACGTCGTTCCGCTCCTGCTCGAGATCCCTTCGGACACCGGAGCCGACGTCGTCCGGCGCGCCCTGGGGATTCTGGCCGCACGCCACGAGGTGCTCCGCACCCGGTACGCCGTCGAGGCGGGCGAGCCCTGCCAGATCATCGAAGCCGAACCGGCAGTCGACCTGACCGTTGCGGGCCCCGCCGTCGGCGAGGCCCCGCGCGACCGGCTCGCCGCGCTGGCCGAGGCCGAGCTGGCACGCGGATTCGACCTGGAGCACGGACCGGTGTGGCGCGCACTCCTCGTCCCGGACCACGGTCGCGCCGACCTGCTGCTGACCATCCATCACATCGCCTGCGACGGCTGGTCGTCGGCCCTGCTGGAGCGCGAGTTCCGCACGATCTGCACCGCGCTCGCGGAGGGCTTCGAACCCCAACTGGACCCGCTCGTCGTGCAGTACGCCGACCACGCCGTCTGGCAGCGGGAGCGACTGGAGGGCGAGTCCGTGCACCGGGACATCGCCCACTGGCGC
>NZ_JBLLLQ010000083.1:0-1683 GCF_047737915.1 Lysinibacillus sp. NPDC056185 | reverse complement strand
ATCGCGTACGGTGAGGACCGCCGACACGGCAACCTGCGCGAAGCAGAAGTGAGTGCGCCGGTGCTCGATGAAGCCGACTCCCGTTTCTCTGCCGAGCAGCGGGAAAGTCACGGAGGTGATCGGTTCCCCCGACTGTCGGGCGGTCGTGTACGGACCTTGGAAGTAGTCGCGGGCGGCGACTTCGCGTGCACCGCCCGGACCCGCCATCTGGATGTCGGCGTCCATAGCCATGGCGAGGGCGCACCATTCCGAGGCGGGGTGTGTCCAGGCGAAGCTGCCCACCATGGTTCCGTGCGTGCGGACGGGGGGATGAGCGATGTTGACGACCGCGAGCGAGAACAACGTGCCGAGGGGGGCCTGGTACGGCTTCGGGGCTGCGTCCGGTCCCGGCGCACTGCGGAGGGGCGCTGCCCACTTTCGGCCGGCGGATCGGCGAACACACAGTCATGGGGCGGGGCCGAGGACGCGGACATCGATCCCGTCCACGTCGCCGACGTGCTGCGAGGGCTCCACCACGAGACGGCACCTGCCGGGAGCCGCAACCCCCTGCTGCCGACGCACGAGGTGACCGCTGCTGACCACATGCTCTTCGGAACCTACTGGCCTGCGGCCCCGGAACCCACAGTCGTAGGCAAGCGGCCATGTGACCACGCCTGTCACGGTTGATCGGTTCGCGCATCGGGGTAGTGAGCGTGCATGAACGCGATTTTGGTGGAAGAGAACTTCGCGCGTGTAGACGGCCGCGACATGAATGTCATCCTTGACCTCCTCGACGAGCTGAACCTCGAGGCCGAGCCCACCGCGCCGCGCAGCAGCGGCAGGGGCCGCCACTGGGAGTTGGCCATGTACTGGCAGCCGGAGGGTCCCATCCCGGAGAATACCGAAGCCGGACTGCCCGATACGGTTGCCAAGATCGGGGACCACTTCGTCGCCGCTGGGAAACAGCTGCCCTCAAGGGTCACCATCTACGGTCGGGACGGGGTGGTGCTCTGGGCACTTCGACTGGACGCCGGGTAGGCGATCGGTCACAGGACCCGCCACGTAGGGCACCGGTTCCAGCGCCCGCGCCGTCGACACCTGGAGGGCCGCAGCACATCCGTGGCGGCCGGCGCAGCCTGGCCACGGACTCGCCGAGATCCTCCGGCCGCACCTCGCGTCAGGGCCCCACCCGCGGCAGGTCCGTCTTCACCGAGTTGCTGAAGTTCCGCCTGCTGCCGCGGCTGAAGAGCATCGGCAGCGGGCGCCTGTTCCGGCCGGCCGGCGCTCCGTGGTGCGTCGGCGCGGCCGGTCCGCCGGGACCTGATCGCCCAGGCCGTACAGGGGGCAACTCCTCGGTGATGTCAAGCACTCCTGGTTCTCTGCGCCGCCCGATGCCGGGCTTCGTCCGCCACGCGCAGGTCGCGGTCCGGGCGGATCGGCAGATCCCGGTGGCCTACGCCGGTCGCGTGCCACACCGCGTTGGCGATCGCGGCCGAGACGCCCACGTCGCCGATCTCGCCGATGCCCTTGATCCCGACCGGGTCGTCCGGGTCGTCCGGGTCGGGATTCATCGACCCGTGATTGATCTCGCTAGGGCCAAGGACCGTTCGCGAGAAGCCTTGTCGGACATCTCATAAGCCCGGCCCCGCTGCCCGGAGCGGTGGCTATCAGCGGGGTCTCGGACCGGCACGGACAGCTTCCTCC
>NZ_JBLLLQ010000082.1:0-1708 GCF_047737915.1 Lysinibacillus sp. NPDC056185 | reverse complement strand
ACGAGGTCACTGAAAAACTTACGTTTTTTATGACGGCTTAACTTTTTTAGATAAAAATAAGGTACATTTTGTTCGAATTGAACAGAATGTACCTTGTTTTTTTGTCTATTCCTTCTTTTTTTCACTTAGAAGTTTCAATATTCGTTTCAGATTGACGGCGAATATTGTTGTGGCTCCTTGTATTTCCATGCCAAATAAGCCCGCTGTTTTAGCCGTATTATAGCCATGCGGATTTTTTAATTCACTATTTTTCGCTTCAATTTTATATCGTTCTTTCGCAAGTATTTTAAATTCATCCGTTTCTTGAAGAATAATTTGGTCTTTATGTTCCATAGATTTAATTCTGATAGAGTATGTTTTACTTTTGGATCCTTCTTTATAGCACCCTTCACGTAATGGACAAACCTTACATTTTTCTATGTCAAAGGAGTATGTTTCTGCTTGATTAGCGCCCTGATTTTTCTTTCCTGTTCGGGCTTTTCGAATAGCCATGTGCCCTGCTGGACATACATACATGCCTGCGTCTTTATTAAAATCAAAGATTACTTTTCGGTGTGAAGTTTCTCCGCTAATGTTTGGGTTTAATTTCGAAATTAATTGAAACGCTTCTGCTTTGGCATATTGTAAATTATCTTTCCCAGAGTAAGCCGTATCACCAATGACCGTATCAATTTCCATCCCTGTCTCTTTACTTTTTTCGATTAATTCTTGAAGATAGTGTCCGTCACTTTTTTCACCTGTTGTGACAATGGCAGCTGTAATGATTCGTTCATCACTCATCGCAATATGGGTTTTGAAACCAAAGAAAGCCGATTCCGCAGATTTATGTCCTACACGAGCGTCCGGATCAGGTGAATAGCTTAGTTGTAAATCGTAGTCCTCCATTACTTCTTTTAAAACATTTAACTTTTCTTTTACAGCGGGAATTTGTGCAACTTTGGATTGTGTTTCCACAATTTCTACAACTTGACGACAGTAATTTAATTCCTCCATCACTTCATTTGATGTTGGTTTTGGTGGGAATTTCTCTTTCATTTCTTCATCCAGTTGATAGACGGCTTTTCGCACATTTTTTGATTTTTCCTGTAAAAATTCCTTCGGTGATTTTTGATTGTAACGTGCTTTTGTATGTGTGGAGTCGACGATAATTATTTTACTTGTGATAATTCCTTTTTTTAATGCAATTTCAACTGTTTTTCCAATCAATAAATCAAGTAAATTTATATCTTGTAAGCGAAGACGACGGAATTTTGTGAGCGAACTAGAATCCATCACATCATCTTCTGGTGCCATCTCTAAGAAATATTTAAAAGACATATCATATTTTGAACGTTCAACTAAATCGACATCTGATAAATCATAAATGGCTTTCAGGAGTAAATATTTGAACATACGAATGGGTGGAATTGCATTTCGACCATTATCCAAACAGTACTTTGATTTTAGTTCGTCTAATATAAATGAAAAATCAACCAGTTCATTGATTTGGCGAAGCATATTATCTTTTGGAATGATTAAATTATATAATTCCATATACGGACTTAAGTTCAATGTTTCTTGTTTAGAAATCATAGTCGCACCACCTCGAGTTGGTTTTTCTTTATTATACTATTGAGAGGAAATTGAACGAAAAGAAAAAACGATTGGAGAAAAAAATCTGTTTCTCCAATCGTTTTAATATTATGTTGGACTTTTTCAGTGCCCTCGT
>NZ_JBLLLQ010000081.1:0-1842 GCF_047737915.1 Lysinibacillus sp. NPDC056185 | reverse complement strand
GACAGCGCCAGCACCAGCCATGGCCCGGCCGCGCGGGCGGCCTCGCTCCGGTCGCTGAGCGTCCCCGGCTGGCTCTGCCAGCTCGGCTGGTAGGTCCAGCGGTCCAGATTGTCGAGTCGGCCCTCCACGGCCGCCGCGGGCACGTTGATCTGGCCCCCGACCCCGTCGATGAAGTAGCGGCGGCGCTGGAAGGGATACGTCGGCAGCGGGACCCGGCGCGGGCTGCCTTGGTGCAGCGCCGCCCAGCGCACCTCCACGCCGGCGAGCCACAGCCGGGCGACCGCGGTGGCCAGCCACTGGCCCGGCACGGTGCCGCCGTCGGGGCCGAGCTCCAGCCGCACCGGGCACGTCTTGCTCTCCGCCATCCCCATTCCGGCCGCCAGCTCCTCGGCGCCCGGTCCGGACACGGCGCCGATCCGCACGCCGAGCGCACCCCGCAGCGCGTCCGCGACCGCCCGGGCCGCACCAGCCCGGCCGGCGCCGGACGAAGCGGGCCCGGTGATCCGGCCGGCGGCTTCCGCGAGCCCCGTCCACCAGCCTTCGCCGACCGCCCCGTCCTCCGGCAGTACCAGCTCCACCAGCGGATTGCGGTGCTGCGGCTCGCCCGTCAGCCAGCGCCGCGGGTCGCCGAGTGCGAGCCGCGCGTCGGCGGCGTCGGCGCATACCACGGCGCGGCGTACGGAGAACTGCGAGCGGGACTGCTGGAGGGTGAACGCGACATCGGCGATCACCTGTTCGGGGTTCCGGTCCAGATAGCGCAGCAGGTCCTCGACGGCCTGATCGGCCGCGGCCGCGTTGCGGCCGGAGAGCACCAGCAGATGCGGGCCGGCCCGGTCCACCGGCGCCGGCCGGCGCGGCGGCTCCTCAAGTACGACGTGGGCGTTCGAGCCGCCCAGGCCGAAGGCGCTCACCCCGGCCCGGCGCGGGCCCTGTCCGGCCGGCCAGGTCCGGTGCTCCGTCAGCACGGTGAACTTCCTCCGGGCCGCGGCCAGCGCCGCGTTCGGGTTCTGGAAGTTGGGGGTGCCCGGCTGGATGCCGTGCCGCAGCGCCAGTATTGCCCGGATCATGCTGGTCGTGCCGGCGGCCCGGTCCAGATGCCCGATGCTCGCCTTGAGCGAGCCGAGCACGACCGGGCCGGTGGCCCGCTCCGGGAACACCCGGTCCATGGCTGCGACCTCGATCGAGTCGCCGAGCACCGTGCCGGTGCCGTGGCACTCCACGTAGTCGATCGTCTCCGGCTTGACCCCGGCGAACGCTATGGCGTCGGCGATCACCGCGGCCTGCCCGTCCACCCCGGGGGCGGTGAAGCCGGCGCAGGCGCTGCCGTCGTTGTTCGTGGCCGAGCCGAGCACCACCGCGCTGATGTCGTCGCCGTCATCGAGCGCGTCGGAGAGCCGCTTGAGCACCACCACGGAGGTGCCGCTGCCCATGACGCTGCCGCGGGCCCCGGCGTCGAAGACGCGCGCCTTGCCGTCCGGGGACAGGATGCCACCCTCCTCGTACGGGTAGCCGACGTTCTGCGGCAGCGGTACGAACACGCCGCCCGCCAGCGCGACCTCGCACTCGAAGTTCAGCAGCGCCTGAGCGGCCAGATGGACGGCGACCAGCGACGTCGAGCAGAACGTCTGCACGGTCAGGCTCGGGCCACGCAGGTTCAGCTTGTACGAAGCCATCGCGGCCAACGAGTCGCGCTCGTTGCCGATCGCCAGCATCAGCGCGCCGCCGGCCTCGGCGATGGTGGAGAACGCGACATTCCACATGTAGTCGGGAAAGCCGCAGCCGGCGAAGACGCCGACCTTCTCCGTCATCGCCATCGGCGGATAGCCCGCGACCTCCAGCCTG
>NZ_JBLLLQ010000080.1:0-1843 GCF_047737915.1 Lysinibacillus sp. NPDC056185 | reverse complement strand
CAGGTATATAAAGTATATATACATTATTTATAGTGTTACCTTAAAGAGCTCAAGGAAATGCTTACATTATTGCAAACGGAGGATGGATGATGGAAAATGTCATTGAATTACAGCATGTTCATAAATCTTTTAAAGGATTTCAGATAAAGGATTTCTCTATTAACGTAAAAAAGGGCTTCGTAACCGGATTTATCGGGGGAAATGGTGCAGGGAAATCTACAACAATCAAATTGATTATGAACTTGCTACAGCAAGATAGTGGTACTGTTTCAGTGTTTGGCTTGGATTATAAAAAGCATGAAAAAGAAATAAAGGAACGTATTGGCTTTGTCTATGATGAAAATGTCTTTTATGAATATGTAACGTTAAAGGATATGAAAAGGATTATTAAACCAGCCTATAAAAACTGGGATGATGACGCTTTTCAACGTTATGTTACTCAGTTCGAACTACCACTGAACAAAAACATGAAGACCTTTTCAAAGGGAATGAAGATGAAAGCTTCGTTAGCTATAGCTCTAGCTCATCATGCAGAATTAATTATTATGGATGAGCCAACTGCGGGGCTCGATCCGATATTTCGTAGAGAGCTACTAAATATTCTACATGAATTAATGCAAGATGGAGATAAAACGATTTTCTTCTCGACACATATAACAACAGATTTAGACCGAATTGCGGATTATATTACCTTTGTTCATAACGGTGAACATATATTTACAAAGGAATTTTATAAGATTGAAGAGGAATATGCCATTGTCAAAGGAACGTTGAATTTATTGGATCAGGAAACGGAAAGAGAGTTTGTTGCAATTCGAAAAACGAACACAGGCTTTGAGGCATTGACAGCGGATAAAAATCGTGTGGCAAACATATTTGGGGATTCTGTTATTATGGAAAAACCAACGCTTGAAGATATTATGTACTATACGAAAAAAGGGTGGTAATGGGATGGTTAATCTAATAATAAAGGATGTTTTAATACAAAAGAAAATAATTTTACTGTACATTCCTATTATAATAATCCTTTTATTGGGAAGTATGAGTTCCCCGTTGTATTTCGGGTTTATATTTAGTATATCATTTATAATGACTACCTTCTCTTATGATGAAAAAGATAATGCTAATATCCTTTTTAATTCGCTACCTTACACGAGAAAGGAAATTGTCAGTTCAAAATATATAGGTTCTCTTGTATTTACACTAGCGTTTATATTCATCATTTATAGTAGCAATTTCCTCTTAAATGGAAAAGAGATAATGTTTTTATGGAAAGAAATCCTGCTTATTATTGGTCTTGTAATGGTCGCTATTTCATTCATGTTTCCAATTTCTTATAAATTTAAAATGAAAAATTTGCCGATTGTTGCAAGTGCTTTAGTCGGTATCTTGCTGCTAATAACTACTTTTTTTATTCCTAATTTATTTGGTGAAATAAGAGAGCTGACTCAAAAGTTTCTGACCTTACAAGAAACACAAATGTATTTCGTAGCTATCTTTACAATCATTATTTTATATGTTGGATCGTGGCTACTATCTATTCGAATATATACGAGAAAGGCTTTTTGAAATAAAACAGCTTGAGCCCGTTGATGTAGGCTCAAGCTGTTTAAATACGCTTAAACAAAAAGTCCCATATAATAAAATCTGAGTATCGCCGACCTTGACTTCCGATGTCGATGTAACAAATAACAGTGTACAAATGGGCTAAACAGAGGCAGAAAATTATACTCTAAACAATAGACAATTTGAGACTCCCACCCCTAAAGGGACAAGCTGACTAATGTCAGTGGGATTCCTGAGTAACTATGCGTTCGCAGTCCATTTCTGTTTTGAACAGTTC
>NZ_JBLLLQ010000079.1:0-1904 GCF_047737915.1 Lysinibacillus sp. NPDC056185 | reverse complement strand
GACCCAGCAGGGCCGCCCGGTGATGTCCATCGGCTGGATGCAGTGGACCGAGTCCGGCATGTATGCCGACCACGAGGACGCCGCCCCGCAGGCCTTCCGCGAACTCCAGACCGGGGTACGGTACGAGCCCGCCGCACACCCGCTCCTGGACCGCCGTATCACCGGCACCGGCGACACCGTGTTGTTCAGCACCACGCTGACTCCCGGCTCCCACTGGATCGCCGCCGAGCACCGCCTGGGCGAGCACGACGTCGTCGTCGGCACCGCGCTGCTGGAGATGGTCGACGCCGCCTACCGCGAAGGCGTCGGCGGCGCGCCGGAGATCACCGACGTGGTGTTCCTCGGCCCGGTCGGCGTCACCGGCCGCACCGAGATCCGCCTGGAGCTGACCCCCGACGCGGGTACGGGCCACTCGGTCACCGTGACCGCCACCTCCGGCGGCGGCACCTGGAGCGAACGGCTGCACTGCCGGGTTGTCCCAGCCGAGCCCGGTCCCGCACCGGTGCACGACCTCGCCGCCCTCGCCGCCCGCTGCACCCGGATCACCCTCACCGGCGACCAGGTGGTCTCGGCCGGCGGCATGATCACGCACGGCGCGCACTGGGCCGGCAGTCTGAAGTCCACCGCCGTCGGCGAGCGCGAGGAACTGTCGCTGGTGGAGATCCACGAAGCGTACCGCGCCGAATGCGGCCTCTACCGGCTGCACCCGGCGCTGCTGGACACCGCCGTCGCCGAGGCCAACTACGCCGAGGACCGCATCGAACGCGGCGAGAACTACCTGCCGTTCAGCTACGGCCGCATCCACAGCCACGAGCCCCTGCCGCCGCGCTTCTGGGTCCATATCCGGCATCTTGCCGAACCCGGCGCCGAGGTCGACCGTATGGCGGTCGTGCTGATGCACGACGACGGACAGGAGATCGTCCGCATCGACGAGTACGCCGAACGCCGCGTCGACCCGCAGGCGATCAAGAAGACCGTCGCGCACGCCCCCGCGCAGACCTCTGGCCCGGCTCGCGCCGCCGCCGGCAGCGACGAGCGCATCGACGAGGCCAGCATCACCCCCGAGCTCGGCCGCAACGTACTGCGCCGCATCCTGCACTGGCGCCCCGCGCCGCACCTGCTCGTCGTACCCGAGGGCATCAAGCGCAACCTGCGCCGCACCCAGTCCCTGACCATCGACGTGGTGCAGCGTGAACTCGGCGAAGCCCGGCTCGGCGCCGCCCAGGAGCGCACGGTCGAAACCGTCTACGCCGAACCCGAGACCGATGTCCAGCGCACCATCGCCGACTTGTGGCAAGCGGCGCTCGGCGTCGCCCAGGTCGGACTCGACGACGTGTTCTTCGAGCTGGGAGGCAACTCCTTGATCGCTGTGCAGCTGGTCGCGAGGATGCGGGAGGCGCTGGTGGTCGACCTGCCGATCGCGGTGCTCTTCGACCACCCCACCGTACGGGCGCTGGCCGGGTTCGTGGCCGGCCAGGCCGACGGCGCGCTGACCGGAGCCGGCGCGTGAGCGCCGTGGGGCGCGCCACGGACCTGGCGCCGTGGATCGCGTACGCCAGGCCGGTGCCCGGCAGTGGCCCGGTCCTGGTGTGCTGCCACCACGCCGGCGGTGCCGCCTCCGCCTACCGCGGCTGGGCGGCGCCGCTTGCCGGTCACGGCATCGAGGTGTGGCCGGTGCAACTGCCCGGCCGCGAAGCCCGCTACGGCGAGCCGACCACCACCGACCTTCCCGCGGTCGTCACCGCGCTGACCGGCCTCCTGCGCGAGCAAGTCGCCGGCCGTCCCTACGCGCTGTACGGACACAGCGCCGGCGCCATGCTCGCCTACGGCCTCGCGCTCGCCGCCAGTGCCGCCGGCCACGGCCCGCGGCACCTGTTCACCGGAGCCTGCCGCCCGCCGAGCCT
>NZ_JBLLLQ010000078.1:0-1905 GCF_047737915.1 Lysinibacillus sp. NPDC056185 | reverse complement strand
CCACCGTGCCGCTCTTCATGCTGCGCGGCGGCCTGATGCTGTGGCAGCCCTGGCTCGATGCCTTCGGGCCGGGTCCGATGGGCGTGCTGGTGCCGTACAGGACCGCGCACGAGGCGGATCCGGTCATGGTCTACGGCTCGGTCCCCGACGCCCCCGGAGTCCGCTACGCCCTGCTGGACGTGGCCCTGGCGTCCGGGCGGACGGCGCTGACCGCCTGCCGGACGCTGGCCGACCGGGTGGGCCCGCGGGCCGCCCGCATCGACATCATCGTGCCCTTCGTCGCCGACCGGGGCCGGGACCTGCTGCTGGAACACGTCCCCGGGGCGCACATCCACTGCATCTGGCACGACGAGCGGGTGGCCGACGACGGGCGGATGGTCGGGCCGGGATTCGACATCGGGGAGTTCGCCCTCGGCAACCCCGGCACCTCGCTGCGCTGGGCCGCCGGGCAGGAATCGTGAGCGGCCGCGCCCCTGCTGCCGGGAACCGTTCCCGCGCACGGCGGCTGCCGTTCCACGGCCGCCGCGGCGGTCTGCGGCGCTGGGAGGACCTCAAGGCGCCGGCGACCGCGGCGCTCATCCGTGAGCACGTCGGCAGGGGCGGCGGGCTGGCGCTGGACCTCGGCTGCGGTTCCGCCGCCGTCGCTGCCGCGCTGGCCGCCGACTTCGACGGCGTGGTGGGCCTCGACCTCGACCCGTCAGCCGTACGCCAGGCCCGCGCCCGCGGCGTGCCGGTCGTCCGCGGCCACGCCGAGCGGCTGCCGTTCGGCGACGCCGGCTTCGACTGCGTCTACAGCTACGGGGCACTCCACCACACCCGTCTGGAACGGTCGTTGCCAGAGGTCGCCCGAGTGCTCGTACCCGGCGGGGTCGCGGTGCTCGCCGACTTCCACGGCGCCCTCGGCCCGTCGGCCGGCCGCGGCCCGCGGCGGACCCTGCCGATCCTCAGGGCGGCCCTGGCGGCGTTTCCCGCGTACGTCCGGCGCGCGGGAACGCTCACCGCGCTGCGGGTGACCGCCTATAGGCTCAGCCCGGCGTGGATCCGGCATGTACGGCGCGATGTGTTCCTGTCGCCGGTAGAGTTCCGAGCCGAATTCCAGACTTTTCTACGGGAAGCCCACTTTCACCAGCAGAATGGACTGATCGTCGTGGTGTGGAGGAAATCGCCCGAGCCGGCACCGGGGAGAACCGCGTGATCCACCAGTCCGACCCCGACCACAAGCCCCTTCGGGTGGTCACCGGCTCCCGCAACCCGGCCAAGACCGCTGCCGTCCGCGAGGCGTTCCGGCTGCTCACCGGCGCGGAGCCGACCGTGGAGGGGATCGCCGTCGAGGACACCACCGCGCAGCCCATGACCGACGAGGAGACACTGGCCGGCGCCGAGTACCGCGCCCGCAGCGCCCGTTCGGCGCGGCCCGAGGCCGACTTCTGGGTGGGCATCGAGGGCGGCGTCGAGACCGTCGGCGGCCGACTCATGGTCAACGCCTGGGTGGTGGTGCTTTCCGGGGACGCGGTCGGCCGCAGCCGCAGCGCCACCTTCGAGCTGCCCGAGGCCGTTGCCGAGCCGATCAGGAACGGCACAGAGATGGGCGGCATCACCGCCCGCGTGCAGCAGGGCGGCGACTGGCGCGAGATGGGCCTGGTCTCCGAGCTGTCCTCCGGCGTCGTCACCCGCACCACCTACTACGTACAGCCGGTCGTCCTCGCGCTGCTGAAGTTCCTGCCGACCGGAGCCGGCGCAGTACCCGAGCTCAGGTACTGAATGGCCGGGCCGACACCGGACCGGGGGATGCTCGTCATCGGGGACGCGATGCTCGACGCGGTGGCCGTGTCGGATGCGCCGGTGCCCTTCGAGCCGGCCGAACTCGACTACGTGGGCGCCACGATCGACCTGCACCCCGGTGGC
>NZ_JBLLLQ010000077.1:0-1937 GCF_047737915.1 Lysinibacillus sp. NPDC056185 | reverse complement strand
GACAGGCGTCCAGAAGGCCGGCCCGTTGTACAGCCGCTTCCGTGAGCGCGTAGAGGACCGCGCCGGGCAACTCGGTGTGCCCTCGCCGTTGGAGGGCATCGAGTTCGAAATCGTCGATTTGGGTATCGCGCTCGCTGTACAGCTCGACGCGGTCTCCGACGAACGGATTGACCGGTACCACTCCGCCCTGTCCGCACTGCCCGCCGGGAGGCCGCTCCGCCACGTCTACGTCGCCGTGTTGGCCGCTCTCACGGGACTGCGCGCAGAGGCGCTGCGGGCGACCGAGCCCGCCAGGGCGGAACGGCTCGCAGCCCAGGCGCGGAAGCTGACCGACGAGGTGGCGGCCGCCGCCCCGCCCGGTTTCCCGGCGCTCGGCCTGCTGCGCCGTGGCCGGTTCGACACCGCGCTGCCCGTCGCCCTGTCGGCGATCTCCTCCGATCAGCCGGACGACACGACGGACGGAAAGGCCGCCGAGCTGGTCTCTCTCCTGTCCGACCTCGACGGCCTCCGCCTCGAGGACGACGAACACAGCGCCTCCGACATCGCGACCCTGCGGAAACTGCTTGCGGACGTGGGCGACGACGACCCCTCAGCACGTGCACTGCTCGCAGCGGCACTGGGCAGCGCGCTCCTGCTCCGCGCCATCAGGCACAACGACGACGCGGCCCTCGACGAGGCGGTCCCGCTGCTGCGCTACGCCCGCTCGCACGGCCAGGACATGCCCGCATCATTCGATCGGGTCGTCGCCTTCGCGCTTACGTCCTGGTCGAGCGGGAACCTCGATGCGGAAGCGGCACGAGAGGCGGCGGCACTGCTCGCCTCGTCGGCAGCCGACGACACACACGGCGATCTCGGCGCGGCGATGGTGTCGGCCTATGCCGGATTCCTCAATTCCGTGCAGAACTACATGTTCGGCCATGATCCGGAGCAGATCGAACGCGCCCGGGAGCTCGCGCAGCGGCTCAACGACCTCGTCGGTGAAGCAGCCGCCCGGGCCGGGGACGATCTGCCGAAGACGGATGTGACGGGCGATGCCCTGCTCAACCTGGTGGACACCCTCGGGCCCGGCGGCGGCCGGAGGCCCGACATCACCGACGACCAAGTCGATCAGTGCCGGAGTACCTTCGCGGCGTCTCCCGCCGGCGACCCGATACGGCTCTTCACCGCTTCCACGCTCATGCGGATGCTCGCCCAGCGCGCCTTCGCCCTGCGCGACGCCGACCCGGAGGCCGCAGCGCGGCTCGTGGCCGAGGCCCATGACGTGTTCCGCGCCGTCGAGGGGGAGGCACCCGAGGACTGGCGCAACACGATACGCATGTTCCTCGACTTCATCGGGCACGGAGACCTGCCTCCGGTCTCCCCGCCACCCGAGGCATCGCCCCAGGCCACCGTGAACGCCTTGGAAGCCGTGCTGACGTCTCTTCGAGCGCGGCTGTCCGGCGCCGACCCTGCCGCGCTGGGCAATCCCGCGCTGCCGCCATGGTTCCGGGCACACGGGCAACTCGCCGAGGCGGCCGGGGCGTTGGGAAGTGATCAGCCGGACATCGACCTGGCCCTGTCCCACCTCGAAGCGGCCATCGATGCCATGGCCGACATCACCGACCGGGGCAGTGACCAGCAGTCCGCCGAGCATGGTCTGACCACATTCGAAGGGGACATACGGACGATCACCGAGCTGGTCCTCATCCAGAGCCTCCGCCTCCGGGCCGCTGTCGGGATACACGCCTTCACGAGTCACGTCACGGCGGCCCTGGACGACATCAGGGCGGCCCTCGGGGAACAGCGCGAGCCCGACGCCGGCGCCCTCGTCGGCCTGCCCGAGCCCGAGGCCCTCCACCGCGCCCTCCTCTACGGCCCCGTCGCCGGGCCCGACATCGACCGCGCCACGGAACTGCTCGAGCGCGGGCGCGGCCTTCTCCTGTCACGGCGGATCGAGG
>NZ_JBLLLQ010000076.1:0-1938 GCF_047737915.1 Lysinibacillus sp. NPDC056185 | reverse complement strand
ACTGGGGCTACTGGGGCTACTGGGGCTACTGGGGCTACTGGGGCTACTGGGGCTACTGGGGCTACTGGGGCTACTGGGGCTACTGGGGCTACTGGCTCTGCTGGTGCGACTGGGGCTACCGGCTCTACTGGTGTGACTGGTTCTACTGGTTCTACCGGGGCTCCTGGTGTTACTGGTGTTACTGGTGACACTGGAGCTACTGGTTCTTCCGGAGTTACCGGTTCTACCGGGGCTACCGGGGCTACCGGGGCTACCGGTTCTACCGGGGCTACCGGGGCTACCGGGGCTACCGGGGCTACCGGGGCTACGGGAGCTACTGGCTCTACTGGCGTTACTGGTGACACTGGAGCTACCGGCTCTACTGGGGCTACTGGTTCTACTGGCGTTACCGGTGACACTGGAGCTACCGGCTCTACTGGGGCTACTGGTTCTACTGGCGTTACTGGTGACACTGGAACTACCGGCTCTACTGGGGCTACTGGGGCTACTGGTTCTTTCGGAGTTACCGGTTCTACCGGGGCTACTGGAGTTACTGGCTCTACTGGCGTTACTGGTGACACTGGAGCTACTGGAGCTACTGGTTCTTCCGGAGCTACTGGTTCTTCCGGAGTTACCGGTTCTACTGGAGCTACTGGTTCTTCCGGAGCTACTGGTTCTACCGGAGTTACCGGTTCTACTGGAGCTACTGGTTCTACCGGAGTTACCGGTTCTACTGGTTCTTCCGGGGCTACGGGAACTACTGGCTCTACTGGCGTTACTGGTGACACTGGAGCTACCGGCTCTACTGGGGCTACTGGTTCTTCCGGAGTTACCGGTTCTACTGGAGCTACTGGTTCTTCCGGGGCTACGGGAGCTACTGGCTCTACTGGCGTTACTGGTGACACTGGAGCTACTGGTTTTACCGGAGTTACCGGTTCTAGTGGAGCTACTGGCTCTACTGGTTCTACTGGGGCTACTGGGGCTACTGGGGCTACTGGCGTTACCGGTGACACTGGAGCTACTGGTGTTACTGGTGACACTGGAACTACCGGCTCTACTGGGGCTACGGGAGTTACTGGTTCTACTGGCGTTACTGGAGCTACTGGAGCTACTGGAGCTACTGGAGCTACTGGAGCTACTGGTTCTTCCGGAGCTACTGGTTCTTCCGGGGCTACGGGAGTTACTGGCTCTACTGGCGTTACTGGTAACACTGGAGCTACTGGTTCTACCGGAGTTACCGGTTCTACTGGAGCTACTGGTTCTTCCGGGGCTACAGGAACTACTGGCTCTACTGGCGTTACTGGTGACACTGGAGCTACCGGCTCTACTGGGGCTACTGGTTCTTCCGGAGTTACCGGTTCTACTGGAGCTACTGGTTCTTCCGGGGCTACGGGAGCTACTGGCTCTACTGGCGTTACTGGCTCTACTGGGGCTACTGGTTCTTCCGGAGTTACCGGTTCTACTGGGGTTACTGGATCTACTGGTGTTACTGGTGACACTGGAGCTACTGGTTTTACCGGAGTTACCGGTTCTAGTGGAGCTACTGGCTCTACTGGTGTGACTGGTTCTACTGGGGCTACTGGGGCTACTGGCGTTACCGGTGACACTGGAGCTACTGGTGTTACTGGCTCTACTGGCGTTACAGGTTCTACCGGGGCTACTGGAGCTACTGGCTCTACTGGAGCTACTGGAGCAACAGGCTCTACCGGAGCAACGGGCGCTACGGGAACAACAGGCTCTACTGGAGCTACTGGAACAACAGGTACTACTGGAGCAACAGGTACTACTGGAACAACAGGTACTACTGGAGCAACAGGTACTACTGGAGCTACTGGGGCTACTGGAGCTACTGGGGCTACTGGGGCTACTGGGGCTACTGGGGCTACTGGGGCTACTGGGGCTACTGGGGCTACTGGGGCTACTGGGGCTACTGGGGCTACTGGGGCTACTGGGGCTACT
>NZ_JBLLLQ010000075.1:0-1975 GCF_047737915.1 Lysinibacillus sp. NPDC056185 | reverse complement strand
GCCTCGCCCTGCCCGAGGTCATCGACGGGATCGCGGCCCACGCGGCGGACGCGGGCGCCGACGTGCCGCCCGACGGCCCGGCACAGGAACTGATGGCCGAGCTCTGGTGCGAGCTGCTCGGCACCGAACGCGTCGGCGCGGCGCAGAACTTCTTCCGGCTGGGCGGCACCTCGCTGCTGGCCGCCCGGCTGGTCGCCGCCGTCCACGACGCGTTCGATATCGCCCTTCCGCTGCACACCGTCTTCGAACAGCCCACGGTCGCCGGTCTGACGGCAGCCGTGGAGGACGCGATCCGGGCGGAGCTCGCCGAGCTCGACGACGCCGAACTTGCCGCGGCCACCGACCGAATGACCCTGAATGAGGAGCACAGCCGATGACCACTGGCGTGATCAGCACCGCCGGACACGGCGGCGAACCACCGCACGACCCGGAGTCCACCGAGGCGCGGCGGGCCGAACTGCTGCGGGCCCGACTCGCCGGCCGCCGGCGCCGGGGCGCTGCCTCGGCGCTGCCGAGGGCCGACCGCGACGCGCCGCTCGCGCTCTCGTCCGGCCAGCAGCAGATGTGGTTCCTGAACCGCCTCGCACCCGAGAGTCCCGAGTATCTGATGCCGCTCGCGCTGCGGCTGCGCGGCGGCCTGGACCGGGCCGCCCTGCTCGGCGCGCTCACCGACGTCGTCGATCGGCACGAGGTGCTGCGCACCCGGTACACGATGGCCGACGGCCGCCCCGTCCAGATCATCGACGACGCCCGGCCGCTGGACTCGCCCGTGTACGAGGAGGCCGATCTGACGGGCACCGCCGCCGCGGAACGGGAGATCGCGGCAGCCGAGTTCGTCCGGCGCGAGACCTCCGTCGGATTCGACCTGGAGCTCACGGCCCCGCTGCGGATCCGGCTGGTGCGGCTGGCCGAGGACGACCATCTCCTGCTGGTGGTCTTCCACCACATCGCGGGCGACGACCGTTCCACTGAGGTCTTCACCGGGGAACTCGCCCGGTTCTACCGGCACCGCACCGGCGGGGACGGAGGACTCCCCGCCCCGCTCCCCGTCCAGTACGCGGACTACGCCGCCTGGCAGCGGAGCCGGCTGACCGACGACCTGCTGGCGCCCCGGCTGGCCTACTGGCGGCAGCAGCTGGCCGGTCTGGAGCCGCTGGAGCTGCCTGCCGACCGGCCCAGGCCGGCCGTCCGCGACTGGCACGGAGCCACCGCCCCGCTGACCGTCCCCGCCGACCGGGCGGCCGTACTGCGCGAGCTGGCCCAGGAGCGGCAGACCACCCCGTTCGTGCTGCTGCTGACGGCGTTCCAGGTGCTGCTGGGCCGCTGCGCGGGCCGCACCGACATCGCGGTCGGCACCCCGGTCGCCGACCGCACCAGGCCCGAGGTCCGCGATCTGATCGGCTACCTCGTGGACACCGTCGTACTGCGGGCACGGTGGCAGGGCGACGCGACGTTCGACGAGCTGCTCCGGGACAACCGCGCCACCGTGCTGGACGCCCTGAGCCACCAGGACCTGCCGTTCAGCACGCTGGTGGACGAGCTCCAGCCGGAGCGCGACCTGTCCCGTACCCCGCTGTTCCAGGTGGCGTTCGCCCTCCACTCGGCAGCCGACCGGGCCGCGGCGCTGCCCGGCGTGACCGTGGAACACGCCGAAACCCCGTGGACCGTCGCCAAGTTCGACCTCTCCCTGCAACTGGAGGAACAGGCCGACGGATCGCTGCGCGGCGCCATCGAGTACGCGACCGCGCTGTTCGACCACGGGACGGCCGAGCGGTTCGCCGAGCGCTTCACCCGGCTGCTGGCGGGGATCGCCGACGCACCCGGCAGCAGGATCTCCGAACTGCCGCTGATCGGAGCCGTCGAACGCACCCTGCTGGAGGCCGGAGGCACCGATCCCCGGGCCGCGGACACCCGCCCCACCGGCACCGGGGTCGCAGGGCGCGACGAAGACCTCTGCGTACAGGAAGTGTTCGCC
>NZ_JBLLLQ010000074.1:0-2022 GCF_047737915.1 Lysinibacillus sp. NPDC056185 | reverse complement strand
GTTGTTGGCGGCGCAGTAGTCGACCTGGCCGAAGGTGCCGGTGGCGGCGGTGAGGGAGGAGAACAGCACCAGGAAATCGGCCTCGTCGCCCAGCAGCCGGTAGAGCGCCAGCGTGCCGTCGACCTTGGGGGCGAGGACCTGGGCGGCGGCCTCGTCGGTCCGGACCGCGATCATGGCGCCGCCGGCCACCCCCGCCGAGTGGTAGACGCCGCGGATCGGTCCGAAGCGCCGGTGGACCTCGGCGATCGCGGCGCCGAGTGCCGCCTCGTCCGCGACGTCCACCGCCAGGGTGACCACCGTCGCCCCGGCGGCCTCGACGGCTGCGAGCCGGGCGAGTTTGCCGGCGCGGGCGTCGCCGGCGGCGATGAGCTGCGGCCATGCGTCACGGTCCGGTACGGGGGTGCGGCTGAGCAGCACGATGGTGCAGGGCTCCGCGGCGGCCAGGTCCTCGGCGACGACCAGGCCGAGGGCGCCGAGTCCGCCGGTGACGAGGTAGGTGCCGCCGGGGACGGGGCCCGAAGGGGCTGGCGCTGCGGGCGGCGCGTCCATGGGCACCATGCGGTAGTCCAGCCGCCAGCGCTTGCGGCCGCGCCAGCCGACCTGGACATGGGTCTCGGCCGCAGTGATCTCGGCGAGCAGCCGTTGCGCGGTGGCGGCGGGCGGCAGCGCGTCGGGCAGTGCGAGGTCCACGCTGCGGCAGCGGACGCCGGCGATCTCCCGGCCGATGAGCATGACCGGGCCGAGCAGCAGGGCTTTCGCGGGTTCGAGCGCCTCGCTGCCGGAGATCTCCTGCATGTTGCTGGAGAGTACGTGCACGCGCACCGGCGACTGACCGGGGCGACGAGCGAGTTGCTGACCGAGGTGGAGCAGGCTGTAGAAGCCCTGCTCGGCGGCGGAGCCGATGCTCTTGGCCGCGATGGGGTCGGCCGCCGGGTCGGTCAGGCACCAGGCGTGCACGATGTCGTCCGGCGGCGCCTCGGCCAGATCTTCGAACAGCAGCCGCAGGTCTTCGGCTTCGCCCGGACGTATGCGGTAGCCGTCCGGACCGACGGATTCGAAGGCCTCACCTGCTGTCACGCAGGTCACCGTCGCGCCGCCGTCGCTCAGCTCCCGGATCAGCGCCTCGACCACCGGGTGCCCGGAGTCGAACACGAGGACGCGCCGGCCGGTCACGGGGGCGGGGGGATCGGTGAGCGGGGCCTCGCACCACATCTGGGCGAATGAGCAGCGTTCGGTCGGCAGCGGCCAGTCGGCCTCCTCGTCGGCCTCGCCCTGCGCCGCGGTGACCGGGGCGGGTTCGGCCCAGTAGCGAAGGCGCTCGAAAGGGTAGGCGGGCAGCGGTACCCGCTGCTGCTCGCCGGTCCAGGCGGCCCAGTCGACGTCGGCACCGGCACTCCACAGCGTGCCCAGGGCCTCGGCGAGGATGCGGTCGTCGGGGATCGTGCGCAGCCGCTGGCGCATGGTCGGCACGACCGGCGCGCCGTCAGGGCCGGTGAGCTGGCGGACCAGCCGGCTGAGCGTGTCGCCGGGGCCTGCTTCGAGCAGGACGAGGTCGGCGTCGTCGGTGAGGGTGGCCGCTCCGTCGGCGAACAGCACGGTGGAGCGCAGATGCCGGGCCCAGTAGGCGGGGTCGGTCGCCTCCTCGTCGGTGATCCAGGTGCCTGTGACGTTGGAGACGAACGGGATCGCGGGGGCGTGGAGTCCGACGGCGGCGACAGCCGTGGTGAACTCGGCCAGGCACGGCTCCATCATGCGGGTGTGGAAGGCGTGCGAGGTGGCCACGGAGACGCAGCTGAGCTGCTGGGATTCGAAGTGGGCACGGGCCTGTTCGACCGCCTCGTACGGTCCGGCGACGACGGTGGAGCGGTGGCCGTTGACAGCCGCGATCTCGACGTCCTCGGGGAGCATCGAGGTGACGAGGAAGGCGGGGCCGTCGACCGCGAGCATCGCACCCGGCGCCATCTGCTGCATCAGCCGGCCGCGGGTGGCCACCACGGCCAGCGCGTCCTCGAGGGTGAACAC
>NZ_JBLLLQ010000073.1:0-2030 GCF_047737915.1 Lysinibacillus sp. NPDC056185 | reverse complement strand
CGACCATGTCGACGACGAAGACCCGCTGGTCCGACCGGATCCCGGCGGGGATCCTCGCCCGAGTGACCCCGGCCGTGGTCGACCCAGAGATCCCCGGGTGCATCAGCCCCAAGGTGACCGCGGTCTCCTCCAGGCACTGGAACTTGAACGTGTTGTCGGTCTTGGTGACCTTCTTGCGGACGATCGTGCCGCCCTGCCAGGCCTTGAACTCCTGCACGTCCGTGCTGCGGGACAGGGTGATGCCGTCCTCGCCGATCCAGCCGAGCTCAGTGAAGTCAGCTTCCGGCGTGGCCAGGTCCTCCGGGCCCACGGTGCCCTTCGGCGCCACCCACACGGCAGACGAATCGTCCCCGTAGACGCGAATGTTCGCCAGGTCCTTGCTCATCAGTCAGTCCTCCTGTGCGCTGCCGCGCCTCATGCGGTACTCCCGCGGATGTGTATTTGCAGCTCGAACACGTAACGCGGCTGCTCTGACGCCGGGTCCGGCAGGTTGGCCGGCCCGGACCACTCCTGCACCCGATACACCGGCAGCCCGTCGAGCTGCTGCCCGGGCAGGGAGCCGAGCAGCGCGCGGACCAGCTGCGCCAGGTCGTGCGCGTCGGCGTCCGAAGCACCCCAGCACTCCACCCCGACCTGCGGCGAGTCGGAGACACGGGTCGCCCGGATCCCGCCGTGCCGCTGGACCGTGACGAACGCGGGCGGGCGCGGGTTCGGAACCCTCGTCGCGACAGGCACCGGCCGCCCACGGGCAGCCAGTTGGGCGCGCAGCCACACGCACAGCAGAGCCTCAACGTCCGGGAACTCGACAGGTGCGCTCATCGGCCTCGGCCGGCGTTGACTGCCCGGGTCAGTGTCCGGCTCCTCGCCTCGCCCACGCGGGCGGGGGTGTCCGCCGTGGTCACGAACACGTGCGTCCTGTTCCGGCCACTGCCCACGGTGACCCGGTGCTTGCCCCGGGAGGCAATGTCCGCCGCAGTGGCGATCCGCTGCGCACGCGCTGCCAGATCCGCCCGCACCTGCGGGCCGAGCAGCAGCGTCCGCATCCCCGCCCTGTTCATCGTGACCTTGATCTGAGTAGCCATCTCTCAGCCCTCCATCTGTTTCAGCGCGACCTCGATACCAGGGGCCCACCCGGTGAACGGGCTGGCCCAGGTGCCGGACTCGCCGTCCACCTCGTACACGCGGCCCCCGACCTCCATCCGGTCAGACGGCCTGATATCAGTCCCGGCCGGGGCGTAGACCGTCAGGCCAACGATCACGCCCTGCCGACCCAGATCCGTGACCTCTGCTGCTCCGGTCCGCCGGGGCGCGACCGCACAGCCGGGGACGAGCGTGCGGTCCGGATCGGACCAGTCCCATACCTCGTTGCCGTACCGGTCGGTGACCAGGTTCGCCCGCAGCACAGTGACGGTCTCGCCAGCGGGGAATCTCATCAGGGCCTCGGGGGGAGCCGGTAGCGGTCCAGGACCGCTCGCTCTTCGCCCGTCATGCCGACCGCGCCCGAGGACGCGCCATCCCCGTACTCGACGGTGAACGGCCCCGCAGTCTGGCGGCGGACATCGGTCGCGGTCACCCCGCGGGACGCCATCGACGCGATGACTACCAGCAGTTCGGCCGGCGCCTGGGTGAACCCGTGCTCCACCTTGGCGACGACGCCGCGCATGCGGCTCGTCCAGCAGCCGTACGGCCGCCGGAGCATCCCCGCCGCCGACCACTCCGGATCATCCACAGCCGCTCCACGGTCGGTCACCGAGATGACCTCGGCCAGGCGGAGCGTGGGCAGCAGCTGCACCGGGCCACCAGACCCGTCGACCGTCAGCGTCTCGGCGATGGCCGGGGCGATGTGCCAGCCGCAGTACGAGCGGGCCGCGCCGCACGCGGCGGCTACGGCCACCGGATCGTATGGACCGCCAGGGACCGCAGCCGGGTCGACGAGCGCCGGCCAGTCCTCAGCCACTGCGCTTCACCGCGGTCCTGCGCGCCTTGTTGGCAGGTGCCGGAGCCTTCTTGGGCTCCGGTGCCTGCTCGAT
>NZ_JBLLLQ010000072.1:0-2283 GCF_047737915.1 Lysinibacillus sp. NPDC056185 | reverse complement strand
CACACTGCTCAAGTACCTGCAGCGCTACCATGCGCGCAACGAGTCTGTCGGCTTCTTCGGCCCCGTCGCCTGGGGACGTATCGGCGATGGTCCGGGCCGTATCACCGTCCGGACGGCCGCGCGTACCGTCGGTCGCAAGCGCGTGTACGTCGAGGACTGGGCGGTCGAGGTGCTCGCCCGCGCCTTCGCGGCGGACTCGCAGCTCGCCGACCGGCTGCCGCCCGCGCGCGCCTTCGGCGTCGTCCGCCTCGGCCGGGCACTGGTTCATCCCGGCGGCGGACTCACCCGGCTCAGCGTCGAACAGGCCGAAGCCGTCGCGCTGGTGGACGGCCGCCGCACCTTCGCCGGCCTCGCCACCGCACTCGGCACGACCGCCGACGACGTGCACCGGCGCCTCGCGCCGCTCCTCACCGCCGGGCTGCTCACCCGCGGCTTCGAGGTCCCCCCGGAGCTGGACGCCGAGCGCGCGCTCGCCCGGCAGCTGCGTACTCTGCCGCCCACCGCGGCCACCGCCCGCTGCCTGGCCGTTCTCGACGACCTCGATAAGGCCCGGGCGGCCGCCGAACGGGCCTCCTCGGCCGCGGAGCTTGCCGCCGCCCTGGACAGCTGGGACGCGCGGTTCGTCCAGGCGACCGGAGCCCCCGCCGGCCGCAGCCGCGACGAGTCGCCGACCGGGCGCCGGTCCCTGGTGATGCAGGCCGAGCGAAACGTCGCGGTGGAGCTGGGCAGCCGTCTGGTGGCCGACCTCGCGCCGCCGCTGGAGCTGCTGCTGACCAGCGCCCGGTGGCTGGCCCGGCGTGCCGGCGATGAGCTCGAGACCGTCGCGGGCAAGCTCCACCAGGAGCTGGCGCCGATCTACCCCGACGGTGAAGTCCCGTTCCACGCACTCGTCAGCCGCCTCGCACCGGTCACGCAGTCGGGGGAGTGGCTCGATCCTCTCGTCGCTGAGCTGACCGACCGCTGGACCGGCATCCTGGCCCCCGACTTCGCGGCCGGACGGGTGGCCCGCAGCTCCGCCGAGCTGGCACCTGCCGTGCAGGCCGCGTTCGGCGGTCCGGCGCCGGGTTATGCCGCCGGGCGGCACCACAGCCCCGACGTGATGATCGCAGCCGCCGGACCCGAGGCGATCGAGGCCGGTGACTTCACCTTCGTACTGGGCGAACTGCACGTCGCCATGGTCACCATGGACAGCCGCAGCTTCACCGACTGCGCCCCTGACCCCGGCCGCCCGACCCGGCTCGCCACCGCCGGGCTCACCGCCGGGCAGCCGCGGTTCGTGCCGCTGCACGTGCGCGGCGTCGACGCCTCCATCAGCGGCTGGGACCATCCGGCGCCGGACGCGTACGTACCCGCGTACACCTATCTGTCGTTCGGCGAGCGGATCGGCGAGCGGGACGTACCGAAGAAGGTCCGGGCCGCTGAGGTGACCGTCGGCGAACACGGCGGCGCGCTGCTGGCCCGGCTGCCGGACGGCACCCGGCACCCGGCGCTGCACCTGCTCGGGGAGTACGCCGCCTGGGCGCTCGTCAGCCGCTTCCGGCTGCTGCCGCCGCGCCCCCACACGCCGCGGGTGACGGTCGACCGCCTCGTCGTCGCCCGCGAGACCTGGCGCATCCCCAGCGCCGAACTGGCCCCGCTCACCCGGCTGCCCGAAGCCGACGGGTATGCGGAACTGCGCCGGCTGGCCGCGCGCCACGGCCTCGCCCGGCACACCTTCTGGCGCCCTGCCCGTGACGCCAAGCCGATCTACCTCGACCTGGACAGTCCGCTCCTCGGCATGGTCGCCCTGCGCGAGGCGCGGCGGTCCACCGAGAGCGTGGAGGCGATCGCCTTCACCGAGATGTACCCCGGCCCGGGCGAGCTGTGGCTGCCCGACGCCGACGGCCGCCGCTACCCCAGTGAGCTGCGGCTGACGTTCGCTGACACGACGACTCCGGAGCAGCGATGAGCGCCCCCCTGCACGTGCACCTGTCGGGGCCCTGGTGGATGTGGCCGGACGTGGCGGTCCGGGGAGCCGGCTTCCCCGTGGACGATCTGCTGCGGCTGGGCCGCCCGGAACTGGCCGCAGCCGAGGCGGAACTGGACGATGCGGACTTCCGCGAGGCGTATGCGGCCGCGGTCGACGCCTCGTGCGCCGACCTGGCCGAAGTGACCGGCACCGGCACCTTCCGCGCCGCCATGCTGTGGCAGAACCGGCAACTGGTCGAGCGGGCCCTCGACAAATACCGGGCCGGCTGCCGCGACGGCGCGCCCCGCACCAAGCGCCGCCGCCAGCAGGAGAAC
>NZ_JBLLLQ010000071.1:0-2511 GCF_047737915.1 Lysinibacillus sp. NPDC056185 | reverse complement strand
CTCCTACGTCACCGTCATGCCGAACCTGCTGATCGTGGCCATGCCGGACAAGGTCAAGTACTTCCTCTGGCTGCCCACCGGCCACAAGTCATCGGTCTTCGGCGCCACCTGGCTCTACCCCGAATCCACGCTCGCGCGCCCGGACTTCAAGGAAAACTGGATCAAGGAGAAGGAGGACCTCGCGGGCGTCATGGTCGAGGACGTCTTCGCCTGGTCCGGAGTGCAGCGCGGGCTGCACTCGCGCTTCGCACCGCGTGGCCGGTACGCGCCCAGCGAGGTGGTCCTGGTCCGCTTCAACCGGTGGCTCGCCGAGCGGTACACAGCCCGCGCCACCTCCTGAGCCGTCCGCGCTCCCCGGCCCGTCAGCACGCGGCCCCCGCCCCTGCGGCACACACCCTCACCACGCGATGCAACCCCGTCGCCGTGTCACCCAGGAGAACACCCATGACCCTTCAGCTGGAGCGGCCCGAGGCACCGCACCCGCCGGCCGGACTGCCCGAGTCCCCGGTGGCATCCGGGCCGCCCGGGGCACTGACCCTCCGGGTCGAGTCGTGCGGCCGGGTCGCCGAGGACATCGTCGCCCTCACCCTGCGGGCACCCGACGGGGCCGAGCTGCCGCCGTGGGAGCCGGGCGCCCATATCGATCTACTGCTGCCCGGGGCCGGGCCGGACGGCGGTGAACTGGTCCGCCAGTACTCCCTGTGCGGGGACCCGGACGACCGCACCCGGTGGCGGGTCGCGGTGCTGCGCTCGGCCGACGGGCGGGGCGGCTCGGTCCACGTCCACGACCGCATCCGGCCGGGTGACACCCTGCGGGTGCGCGGACCCCGTAACCACTTCCGTGTCTCCGACGTACCCGAGTACCTGTTCATCGCCGGAGGCATCGGAATCACCCCGATCCTGGCCATGGTGCGCGCCGCCGAGCGGGCCGGGCAGCGCTGGCGCGCGGTCTACCTCGCCCGCGACCGGGACCGGATGGCCTTCGTCGACGAGCTGACCGCCTGCGGACCGCAGCAGGTGCGGCTGCACACCGACGAGACCGACGGCCGGTTCGACCTCGACGCCCTGCTGTCCGGCGTCGCACCCGGTACCGCGGTGTACTCCTGCGGCCCCGGCCCCCTGCTCACCGCCCTCGAAGAACTCCACGCGACGTGCGAGGGCCGCTGGGACCTGCATCTGGAACGGTTCGCCGCCGTCCTCGTACCGGACGAGGTCACCGCGGACGACCGCGAGTTCGAGGTGGTGCTCGCCGGAGACGGCAGCAGCCACCGGGTACCGGCCGGCACCTCCGTGCTCAGCGTGCTGCGGACCGCCGGGGTGCAGGTCGACTGGGCCTGCGGATCCGGTACCTGCGGCTCCTGCGAGACCCGCGTGCTCGAAGGGGTGCCCGAGCACCGTGACAGCGTGCTCGACGCCGACGAAAGAGCCGCGGGCGACTACATGATGATCTGCGTCTCGCGGACCCGGTGCGAGCGGCTGGTCCTGGACCTCTGACACCGCTGCGCGCCCTCCCTTCCCGCCTTCCTTTCCCGCCACTCAAGCCCACTCAAGCCCACTCAAGCCACTCAAGCCACTCAACCCACTCACGAACCGCTCCAGCCGTCGGCCGAGACCGCTCCAGAGCACTCAAGTCCCGAGAGGAACCACTCATGCCTCCCCTTTCCAAGGTCGTCGTCACCGGCGGTTCGGGCCGGGTCGGCCGGTACGTCGTCGAGGAGCTGGCCCGTACCTTCGACGTCACCAACGCCGACCGAGTCGCGTCCGACGCCTCCGTCACCCATGTGCAGACGGACGTGATGGACCTGGAAGCGGTCCGGCAGGTCACCAAGGGCGCCGACGCCGTCGTCCACCTGGCCGCCATCGACTACGACTGGAAGGCCGCCCCCGAGTCGTACATCAGGGTCAACACCCTCGGCTCCTGGCACGTCCTCCAGGCCGCCGCCGAGAACGGCGTCCGCAAGGTCGTCCTGACCTCGTCCGTCTCGGCCTGCGGGCTCTCCGAGATGCGGCCCGACTGGACACCGCGCTACCTCTCCGTCGACGAGGACCACGAGAACCGTCCCGTGCAGGCGTACAGCGTCAGCAAGCAGATCATCGAGCAGATGGGGCTGAGCTTCACCCGCGGCACCGACATGGACGTCATCTGCCTGCGCCCGCTCGCCGTGGTGCTGCCCGAGACCCTGCCGGAGTTCGTCGACTTCATCGACAACCCCGAACTGCACTGGCTCTACTACTACGTCACCGCGCAGGACGTCGCCCGCGGCTTCCGCGCCGCCCTGGAGACGGACGGCCTGCGGTACGGCACGTTCTTCCTCTCCGCGGCCGACACCTGCCGGCCCGAACCCACCCTGGAGTGGTACCGCGAGCGCTTCGGCGAGCTGCCGGAGATCCGTAACCCGCGGCTCTACCGGAACAACCCCCGCGCCTCCGTCTTCTCCAGCAACCGCGCCCGCGACCTGCTCGGCTGGGAGCCGACCTCCGACTTCCTGGAACTGCGCGCCGCCCAGGGCC
>NZ_JBLLLQ010000070.1:0-2731 GCF_047737915.1 Lysinibacillus sp. NPDC056185 | reverse complement strand
CCTCCGCACTGCGCGGCTGTCTCCTCGCCGGAGCCGACTTCACCCGGCTCCCGCTCGACCGGGACAGCATCGTCGGAGAGCCCGGACACGGGCTGGAGAACGTCATGCGGGCCTTCCAGGTCACCCGTGCCGTACTGCCCGGCATGATGCTGGGCGGACTCGATACCCAGCTGCGCACCGTGCTCTCCTTCACCCTGGAACGCAGGCTGTACGGCCGGCCCGTCGCCGAACTCCCCCACGTCCGCTCGGTCCTCACCGGAGCCTTCGCCGACCTGCTGATCTGTGACAGTCTCGCCACGGTCACCGCCCGCAGCCTGCATCTGCGCCCCGAGCACGGAAGCGTCCTGTCCGCACTGTCCAAGTATCTGGTGGCCGATCTCGTCCAGGACGCGGCCCAGCGCCTCGCGGTGCTGCTCGGCGCCCGTTCGTTCCTGCGCGACGGACCGTTCGCCATCGTCCAGAAGATGCTGCGGGACCTGCCGGTGGCCGCGCTGGCCCACGCGAGCGGAACCGTCTGCCGTGCCTCGGTCGTCCCGCAACTTCCCGCACTGTCCCGACGGGGCTGGCGGCGGCCGGAACCGGCGCCCGCCGAACTGTTCCGCATCGACGGTGAGCTGCCACCCCTCGACCACGGACGGCTGCAGCTCTCCGCCCGCGGCGGCGACCTGCCGACCTCCGTGCTCCGCGAACCACCCAGACCCGGCGAACCCGCCGAACTGGCCGCGCTGTGTGAGGTGTTCACCGACGAACTGCGCCGGATGGCGGAGGTGGAACTGCCACCGGGCGACCGCACCCTGACCGCGGGACCCGACGCCTTCGCCCTGGCCGCCCGGTACGCGGCGGTGCTCGGTGCCGCCGCCTGCGTGGGCGTCTGGCGACACAACCGGGCCGACGGGGACCCGCTCCTCGCCGACCCGGCCTGGGTGATCGCCGCGCTGCGCCGGCTCGCCGCCCGGATCGGCCTGCCGGTGCCGGCCGCCCCCGGCTCCGGCATCGAACCGGCCCTCCTCTTCCTCCTTTTGGAGCGCCGGACGGCGCACCGCAGCTTCGACCTGTACGGCGATCCGCTCGCCGGACAGCCCTACCCGCTTCCCGCCCATCCCGCTCTTCCTGCCGAATCCGCGAACGACGGAGTGAGAACACCGTGACCCTTGCAGCCCGCCCCCACGCTCTGGAAGAGATCCGGGACTGGCTCGTCGGACGAGCCGCCTTCTACCTGGAGCGGCCCGCCGCCGCGATAGACCCGTCCGTGCCCCTCGTGGAGTACGGCCTCGACTCCGTCTACGCGCTGGCCTTCTGCGGTGACATCGAGGACGAGTACGACATCGTCGTCGAGCAGACCCTGGCCTGGGACCACCCCACGTGCGACGCGATGGCGGCCCACCTCCACCGGATCTTCACCGGAGAGCAGCCGTGACCGGTACCCGGCTGCCGCTGACCCAGGGGCAGCAGGCCCTCTGGTATCTGCATCGGATCGCCCCGGACAGCTCGGCCTACCACGTGATGTGCGCGGTCCGGATCGTCGGCGGCCGGCGCATCGGCCCGGCAGTACTCGCCGGCGCCGTCGCGGCGGTCGAGCACCGCCACGACATGCTGCGCTCCACCTTCGACGAGGACGAGACAGGTCCCTACCGGACCGTGCATCCACCCGGCCTGCTGGAGCCCGAGATCCGTTCCACCGGCGAGACGGGCGAACAACTGCGCGCGCTCGTCCGCTCCGCCGGAGCCCGGCCCTTCCGGCTGTGCACCGACAGCGCCTTCCGGGTGGTCCTCCTCGACACCCCCGATGGCCAGGTACTGCTGGTCGCCGCCCACCACCTGGCCACGGACGCGGTGTCCCAGGCCATGCTGCTCCGGGAACTGCTGGACGCCTGCGGCGCTCTCGCCGACGGCGACCCGCTGCCGTGGGACGGTCCCGCCACCGGATTCGAGGTCCGGGTCGCGGCCGAGGAGCGGATGCTCGCCGACCACCAACACACCGATCGTCTCGCTGAGTTCTGGCGTGACACCTGCCGAGACGCGCCCCTGGTCCTCGACCTCCCTGCGGACCTGCCCCGGCCGGCCCTGCCCGGCCACCGCGGCGACACCGTGGCCACGCCGGTCCCGGACCGGTTGGCCGAACGGATCAGAGCCACCGCGGCCGCCGGACGTACCACCCCGTTCGTGGTGCTGGTCGCCGCCTTCCAGGCGCTGCTGCACCGGTACACCGGAGAGCCCGAGTTCATCATCGGCTGCCCGGCGAGCGGCCGCCGTGAACGCGAACTGCGCGAAACCGTCGGCTACTTCGTCAACCCGATGGTGCTGCGCGCCTCGCTCGACGACGACACCACCTTCGACGTGCTGCTGCACCGGACCGCGCAGCGGCTGCGCGACGCCATGCTCCATCAGGAGTACCCCTTCCCGCTGCTCCCCGGCGCGCTCGGCGTGGTCAGGAACGCGGCACGTACACCCGTCTTCCAGACCACGTTCACCATGGTCGCCACCAGCCGCCTCGACCCGGTCATGGACCTGCTGGCCGACCCACGGGGGCAACGCGTCCTTGAGTACGCGGGACTGAGCATCACCGGATACGACCTTCCGCAGCAGGAGGGCCAGTTCGACCTGGCGGTCGAGGTCCTTTCCGGCAGCGGCGGCCTCACCGTGTTGTTCCGGTACAGCACCGATCTGTTCATCAGACCGACGATCGACCGGCTGAGCAGGCACTACCTGCGACTGCTGGACGCCGTCACCA
>NZ_JBLLLQ010000069.1:0-1512 GCF_047737915.1 Lysinibacillus sp. NPDC056185 | reverse complement strand
ACGTACAGTGTGCGGATTTGCCTACACACACGCCTTACTGCTTGGACGCGCATATCCAACAGCGCGCTTACCCTATCCTACTGCGTCCCCCCATTTCTCAAACGGTGAGGAGGTGGTACAGGAATATCAACCTGTTGTCCATCGCCTACGCCTATCGGCCTCGGCTTAGGTCCCGACTAACCCTGAGCGGACGAGCCTTCCTCAGGAAACCTTAGTCATACGGTGGACGGGATTCTCACCCGTCTTTCGCTACTCATACCGGCATTCTCACTTCTAAGCGCTCCACCAGTCCTTCCGGTCTGACTTCAACGCACTTAGAACGCTCTCCTACCACTGACATCGTAGATGTCAATCCACAGCTTCGGTGAATCGTTTAGCCCCGATACATTTTCGGCGCAGCGTCACTCGACCAGTGAGCTATTACGCACTCTTTAAATGATGGCTGCTTCTAAGCCAACATCCTGGTTGTCTGTGCAACGCCACATCCTTTTCCACTTAACGATTACTTTGGGACCTTAGCTGGTGGTCTGGGCTGTTTCCCTTTTGACTACGGATCTTATCACTCGCAGTCTGACTCCCGTGTATAAATATCTGGCATTCGGAGTTTGTCTGAATTCGGTAAACCGGGATGGCCCCCTAGTCCAAACAGTGCTCTACCTCCAGTATTCTCATCACGAGGCTAGCCCTAAAGCTATTTCGGAGAGAACCAGCTATCTCCAAGTTCGATTGGAATTTCTCCGCTACCCACACCTCATCCCCGCACTTTTCAACGTGCGTGGGTTCGGGCCTCCAGTAAGTGTTACCTCACCTTCACCCTGGACATGGGTAGATCACCTGGTTTCGGGTCTACGACCACGTACTAATTCGCCCTATTCAGACTCGCTTTCGCTGCGGCTCCGCCTTCTAAAGCTTAACCTCGCACGTAATCGTAACTCGCCGGTTCATTCTACAAAAGGCACGCTATCACCCATTAACGGGCTCTAACTACTTGTAGGCACACGGTTTCAGGATCTCTTTCACTCCCCTTCCGGGGTGCTTTTCACCTTTCCCTCACGGTACTGGTTCACTATCGGTCACTAGGTAGTATTTAGCCTTGGGAGATGGTCCTCCCGGATTCCGACGGAATTTCACGTGTTCCGCCGTACTCAGGATCCACTCAGGAGAGAACGAACTTTCGACTACAGGGCTTTTACCTGCTCTGGCGGACCTTTCCAAGTCGCTTCATCTAACTCGCTCTTTTGTAACTCCGTATAGAGTGTCCTACAACCCCAAGAGGCAAGCCTCTTGGTTTGGGCTCTTCCCGTTTCGCTCGCCGCTACTCAGGGAATCGATTTTTCTTTCTCTTCCTCCAGGTACTTAGATGTTTCAGTTCCCTGGGTCTGCCTTCAAGACGCTATGTATTCACGTCAAGATACTACGCGATTAAACGTAGTGGGTTCCCCCATTCGGAAATCTCCGGATCAAAGCTCACTTACAGCTCCCCGAAGCATATCGGTGTTAGTGCCGTCCTTC
>NZ_JBLLLQ010000068.1:0-3056 GCF_047737915.1 Lysinibacillus sp. NPDC056185 | reverse complement strand
ATCAAACTCTCCATAAAAAGAAATTTGATTAGCTCAAATTGTTTTGCTGGCATCATGTTTGATGTCCAAAATTTTGTTTCGTTCACTAACTCAAGATTAGCTACTAAAAACTATATTGATTACGTTTTGCTTGTTCAGTTTTCAAGGTTCATTTCGTTACCACTTTCTCAGTAGCAACTCTTATATAATATCATGTCGTTCGCTAGATGTCAACAACTAATTTATTTAAGATAATTGTTTTTTAGTAGCTGTCTTAACGACTTGTATAATATTACACCCTTAATTTAAAAAGGTCAACACTTTTTCTAAAAAAAATATAGTTTTTCATTTCACTGAGAAACTTACTATATAAATGATAACAAACCCTATCCACATTTTTAGTCTTCTTTTTCATTGTCAACATTATAAATGACTCTGTATTTTAAGGCACCTTTTATTATTTTCCCTGTAGCCGGTTCTACAAAATTTTGTATCATTTGTTCATCCATCATCGGCGAATCATAAATCTCATAATCTTTTATTTGCCTAAGAAGTTATCGATAATTAATATCGACATTATCGGACTTGCTCAGCTGAATGAGCGCATTTAGTTTGTTACGTGTTGTTTCGTTACGCTACACTTGTGATTTTTACTACTTCACTTTTTTAGTTTCTTTTAATGCTTTGAGATCACTGGCATTCTACTTAGTTGCTTCCGGTTACAAAGTCGTAACCTGCTCTTGGCTACAATTGGATTAAGAACACAAAAGGGAGATGGCAATATGAATATATTAAATTTAGAGTTAATGACAGCAACAGAAAAAGTAGCAGAGGCATTGATAATGCGAGGATTATTTATCAAAGTTAAAGACAATGTATTATTGTTCTCAAAATGCAATAAAAAAAATGATGTTAAGGATGTACAGTTTGTACTGAATCAATTAAATATCCCATTTATCATGCATGGCGAACATGGACTTGAAATTCTAGTAAACCAAATGCCTACTATTAAAATGAAAAAGATTTTAACAGCTGGCGGAGATCCATTTTCGATTGATGCAGCAGCTTATCATCAGTACTGGAGATTTTTCACATGTCGCAATTACGGATTCCGGATAAATACATTTCAATTAGAGTATAATATGGCTCGCTTTGTAAAAGCAGCAAACTTAGCTGGTATTGCTACATACGCCGGCTGTAACGGTCACCTAAAAAAATCACCTCGCTTTCAATTTGCAGGACCATTTATGGCGGCATGGTTTGTAGCTGTAAAGCAACGTTATTTCCAAGATATAAAGTTGAACTATGATTGGAAAGTTGTATATGATGGCTTTACTGGTGCTGAACTACTTGCAACATCCAAACAGGGATGGTGTCAGCATAAAATTCATGAAGATACATTAAAAATGGCGTTTTTATTAGAAACACACGCTACAGAAATTCGTGATATCAAAGAAAAGTGCTTTAAACGAACGCAAAAAAATATAACACGAAAATGGGTTGATAAAAAAGATTATACAGCTTTAGAAAATTGGATGATGACAATAGCTTGGGGGAATGAAGATGTCATTAACAAAAATGGCCTTACTAGAAAGACAAACAATATGGCAATCTGAGGAAAACGATACGGACGAATGGTATGAAAAAGGCATTAGTCTATATAATGATTTAAGACGGGTAGATCACTTTAACTTTGCTCACTATACTGAACAACAAGCTAATTTATTAATTGAGCAAGCAAGGAATGAAAAAATTCTCCTCGGTAATATGCAAAGAGCTGAGAGACTATTAAAGCAAGTAATTGATCTCACACCTGACCATCCAGAAATTCACTATAGACTTGCCTTTATAAACTCCAATTTTAAAAAATGGGAAGCGATTTTGTTTTATGCGAATGAAGCGTTAGATCAAGGGATTTCAGAGGAGGAAGAAATTAAATTATCTGCTTTAATGGGGTATGCCTATAGTAAAATTGGCTTAGTACGTCGTGCAAAGGAACAATTTGACCATGCCGAATCACTTGATAAAAACAAAGAATGGTCGTTGTTTATCGAAAAGTATAAAGAACTAAGCAATGAACGGCGAGCGTTAACAAAGCAACAACGCGAAGAAAAGGATGACTCCATTAATATTGCTTTGGAAAAAACGCATGAAAATCTGTGCTGTATTCTTAATCTATATTCACATCATAACTGTTTAATTACTAGAGAAAATGAAATCAAATTAAGTTTAAAAGAAGCAGAACTCTTAGCCTTTCTTCTTAAAAATCAAGAACAACCTATTTCAAGCCAAAAATATTAATTCATCTTTGGCCCGATATTGCACTAGGGAACCCTAATTCTACGGTCGTAAAAAGATATATATCATCACTACGAAAAAGTCTATCACTCGCATTCAGCGAGTACTCTGGTAATGTTTTGATTCGATTTGAACAATCAGGATACAAAATATACTTACCAATCGAAGTGATGGTGTTTAAAGGCGTGAATTTTGGCCGATTGACTTGTCATTAAGCATAAGTACATTTGAGACTCCCACCCCTAAAGGGACAAACTGACTAAAATCAGACGGGATTCCTGAGTAACTAAGCGTTCGCAATCCATTTCTGTTTTGAACAGCTCTCAAGGTTGGGGTATACCATTACCCCTCCCTATCCAGTGCATATAGCAAATAGGGCTACGCTACTGTTACCATCGCGTATAGTTGGTTTCGTTCGATGTGTTTTAGCGTCTTTTTCGTGACGGCATATATTGTATAAGCGTTTTTTAAAGACTTTTACTTATCTAATATCCTCCAGCACATGTATACCTTCCCTTGTCGGTGCCACTGGAGCTTGTACATTAATCTTTTAACATTTCCTTAGAAAATACTTCACTGCCTCCCTTTGATTTGAAAGTAACAATATAACTTTTGTTTTCCAAAGGTCAATGGATTATTTATTTTCACAGAAAAAAAAGCCGAGGAATAAATCCTCGACTTTTCCAGGTGCCTAGCGACGTCCTACTCTCACAGGGGGAAGCCCCCAACTACCATCGGCGCTAAAGAGCTTAACTTCCGTGTTCGGTATGGGAACGGGT
>NZ_JBLLLQ010000067.1:0-3763 GCF_047737915.1 Lysinibacillus sp. NPDC056185 | reverse complement strand
ACTATATACCATACACATAGCCCAATGATACTCTGTTTCATGACTAAAAAATAATGCATCACTAAATGTCTCAATAGGCTTTGAAAAATATTTGCAATTATTAATAATCAATTCTGCTTCATTTTTAGACTTTTTAGCATATTCTACAATAATACCTTTTATAATTTCTTTAAAAGTAAAATCATTATAAATAATTTTCGTACTTGAACTTGTATCAATCAAGATAGTACCATCTTTATCCATACATCATATCGCTCCTTTTATTGATTATTATGGACATACCTTATGTTTATCAATAGAAGTATTTGTATCATGAACATTGGGTCATAGTAAAGGAATCTATTATAGAAAAGCCCCCAATATCGTGATATTGTCCTTGATACCTTTTAACTCACAATTAGCTTTGTTCATACTCTTTTTTAACTCTTTTATACAAGAAAGGCCGAAAATAAAGGTTGGATTCTTACCTTCAAGGCCAATCGGATCCTGTTTGTATACATTCCCTCCTTGGGTGATTAGTATCGGAATCAGTTGTTATACAATCCTGTTTCAACATCTTCATACTCCCCCTGAGATACCTAAAAAGAATGAAATCCTACTCACCAGTGAATTCAATCACTCGTCCATAAATATCAAGCTCAGCTGACCAAACTTGCTTTCTTTGTGTCATAGGCTTCAAAAGGTGTTCCTTCCCTTTATTTAAAGCTGAATCATGCGGAGACCCTTTGTTACTCCATGCATATACATGAGGACCTCTATTTGGATCATTCGTATGAAGATACACGAGATAAAACAACTCTATTTCTAACAGAAAAAAGTAGCATAAATCCTTTTAAAATCAGGATTCATGCTACTTTATTACATTAAACAATTATCACTTTATCCTTTTTAAAGTGCTTAATTGCAAGTTGAGCGTGATCAACAACATGCTCTGAACTATGTTTTAATAGGCTTTCTAAAATTTTAATAGAAGCTTTCCCAGACGTTGCAACTGCATTCGCTACACCGTTTTCATACTGAGAATTATCTAACAACACTTGATGAATTTCTTCTGTCACATTCCTATGACAGGCAATATTCGATATAGTGCCTTTTCATAAGTTTGCCCTTTATGAATATTTATTAAATTAGTTAAATCAATGCTTGATAATGTGTCTAAAATCCCAGGCAAATATCCATCATTCTTTTTGTATATTTTTCTCAATACCAAAGGAGGTGTGTTAACATCTATTTTGTACTGCATAGCTTTATGGACATCCTCCTTCAAAAGCATTCTTAGCCTTTTTAGCTAGTGGATACTTCTCTCCAGGATAAATATCGCCTTTTTTCCTTTTAATCTTTAGTTATCATAACAGAATTTCTCTGTGACCCCTAAAGGATTGGTCGTGCTTGTGCAATTACCACGACGGTCATGTGTCCATATCGAACTCGTCAGTGAATTGGTTCCCAGTTTAATCCCTAGATTCCCACCAAAATTTGCACTATTTTACTTAAGATCTGTTACGTCTAATAATAAATCAATCTTACTTACATAGCATATAATTTTATTCCACCAATTAAACCTAAAAGAACTGACAGCAAACGAGATATATGGTTAATCACGACAAAACAATTCTACCTCTAACAGAAAAACATATTTATAGAAATCTATTTTAACTACCCATTTTACAATAAGTTTTCATCAACTTGATTTCCATCTTTATCAAAAACAATTGAATCATCCAAAACATTTCGATACTCTAAATGCTCACTATGATTAGCACGCCAATCTTCTTGATTTTGACCACGATATTCCCACATCGTTATTAACCCCAGTACTTCTTCTAAATTGTCACCAATAAACTCATTACCATCTTTTTCAGCAATAAATTCATATGTTGCATCTTCTATAATATCTACACAAAAATAAATTTTGCTAGTAATCGTATACCCTTTTGATTTAATTACTTGAAAGCACGGAATAGCCGTATTACCAGCGACACCAATCCTTACCACCTAAATTCCTCCAATCTGTTTTGAATTTAACCTACACACTTTATTTTACTTGAAGGTATTTGTCCATGTATTAATACTTCATAACAGAAAAAATTCCATACAACGCCTCATCCGACACAAAAGTTAACTTCTTTTGCTATAATTTCAATTAACGTTTCCCTATTCCAAGCCGGCAATATCTTAAATAGTTTGTAATCAATTGCTGATTCCTTTAATTTGTTACATGTTTCTTGTATTTTAATATTATCAATTTCAATAATAAAGTCTCCTATCTCCTCCCCTGTAGCATCAAGCGCTTCTACACTAATCGTATCTATAAAAATTATTTTTTTTAACTCTTCCTTCCAATCCAAGTACGTCAAATACAGGTATGTTTCAACCAATTCAAGTTTTACAATTGTGGCATCGTATAGAGTATTATTTTCATTCATAACAAACTCCCCTTTTCTCACACATAAAGTCTATGTAAAGAAAGTGTTTTTCTAACTCCTCGTTATAAGTTAATTATATCAATATCTAAGCTTTTTTTGAGAAAGTTCTTTATTACTTGGATGAATATTTGTTCTATTTCAATAGTTCATTTGCTCCCGATAGGAATCTCCTTTGGTTATTTTAATTACTGTTCCGTATAAATAACCTTTTGATGCAATTTCAAATTGAACTAAATCATCATCAAGATCATTTTCAAAAAAAATTTGATATTCACTACTTCGAAATTCCATTTTTAGCCTCCAAGACGTAACTTTTTACAACTCTCTCTCATATATTTTTTATGATGTTGACATTTTCGCTCTTACAAAATCGCAATCTCCTTGTTCACAAAAAGACCTAATTTTCGATATTAAATACTCATCGCTAAAACAAAATTAATAGAAAATAGACTCGTTATGACATGAAAAGTCATGGCGAGTCTATTTTCTATTTTCTTTACACGGGCTTTGTTTTTACTTTTCTAAACTGACATCTTTTTTTTGAGAATGATCCAGTCCTTAATGCCATCTTCTGCAGGAATATTGCTCGTAAAAATTATCAATATCTTCCTGACTTAGTATTTTCATATCATTAAAAAGACTATCCAGAATATCTTCAGCAATCTCTGCGTCTTCTACACAACCTGTATTTTTTGCCAGAAGTTCTACCGCTACTTTTATTAAATACCCTCTGTCCGCTTCAGTCAGAGTACTATCATTATAAACTTGAATTATTAATTTTTTTATTTGTTCTTTGACCTTTTTGTTTTCAATGTAATCTTCCTCTTCACTTTTGAATTGATTATTGCAGTAGTTTTCGTAGTAGTTCTTTAAAGAATTTCTAATTTTGTCGATTTCACTTCGATAATCTATCTTCATAATTTAACGACACCTTCCTTTTTTATGAATAACATAAGCACGTTTAGGTATTTCACCTTGTATGAGACCCTCAGCATCTTTCTTTGCAAACTTATAAGCTGGATTTCCTAGTATATGTATCTGCCAAAGTTTCATGTAAACCTAATGGATCAATCATTCGAATAGGATCGCAAACATAGCCGTATAGCGTAATTATTTCAATGCTTTACAGATTTTTTGAAACTTTATTTAATAACCCCAACTTAGTTTAAAAATTCAAAACTACTATCTGCTAACTTTTTTAGCAATATACTCTGACTCCCATTCATTATAGTTATTTGGGGGTTCTGTATTAATACCCTTTAACCAATATTTATCACCATAGACCATACACATAGCCCAATGATACTCTGTTTCATGACTAAAAAATAATGCATCAC
>NZ_JBLLLQ010000066.1:0-4663 GCF_047737915.1 Lysinibacillus sp. NPDC056185 | reverse complement strand
TTTGATGTCCAAAATTTTGTTTCGTTCACCAACTCAAGGCTAGCTACTAAAAACTTTATTGATTACGTTTTGCTTGTTCAGTTTTCAAGGTTCATTTACAATCATTATCTCTTTGTTAAGAGTTAACTTTTATATAATAACATGTTTCACACATACTGTCAAACAGTTATTTTATTTTTTATATTGTTCTAGTTGCATGTTTATCAGCAACTTTTATATAATATCATCTACTTCATAGAGCGTCAATAGTTTTATTCATTTTTTTCAAAAGTTTTATAACTTAAATCTTGGCCACGCTTTTAAAAATTGAATAGTACGGTTTCTTCCAATCTCTAAAAGTGTTTCTTTAGTCTCTTCATCTAAATCAAATTGAGTAGCGCTATAATCATCGACAGGAATGAAAATAATATCTCTTTCATGCCGTCTTGAGATATATCTTTCATCATGAGCATCTTTCATAGTAGAAAATAAAGCTTCAAATAAATTTAATCCATTTTTAATTTCATGTGGGTGTTGTTCTTCTCTACGTCTACTCAATTTAAGCCCTATAATCGGCCGCACCTTACGTCCTTCTCTATCATCAAATACCCATAACGGAAAATTACTCAATACACCGCCATCTACAATAACTGAATCTCCTTTTCCTGTTTTTAATGTAACTGGTTCAAAGAAAAATGGTATACCACAACTCATACGTAAAGCACTTGCAACAGAAAATTTTTTCGCATCAATATGATAATTTTGTAAATCATCCGGTAACACCATCATTTTGCCATTTGTTAAATCTGAGGCCACTAACTTTAATGAATCTCTAGGTAAATCTCCGAACGTATAAACACCTTTTGCAGCTAATTTTTGAAAAAACCATTTTTCTAATGCTTTTCCTTTATATAAACCTAAATGGTGATAAACATTAACCCACTTCATAAACGGGAATGGTAAGATAGTTTTCCTTTGATCTAATAATGAAGGTACATCCAACTCTTCTAACATAGTCTGGATTTCTTTTCCGCTATATCCCGCAGCAATAAAAGCAGCTAATATGGCCCCGGCACTCGTCCCAGCTACCCGTTTAAAGCGAAAATTTTCAGCTTCTAGTACTTGATACGCCCCAACTAGTGCAAACCCCTTCAAACCACCACCAGAAAAAACACCATCAATCCACAAAATTCCCTCTCCTTTTTCAAGTAATCTTTACATTATATAAAGAGTTATATACAAATAGAACGAACTCAATGAGTATTTTGTCGAATTTACAAACGACTTTGATACTGACATACGGATCTAAAAATAGTAAAAGGATTAGCTCTGTTCAAGATAGAGCTAATCCTTTTAACTTAGTTAATGTTATTGCTTAGATTACTTAATTTTAAAATGTGCAATTTGACCTTTTAAGTTTTCAACCATCTCGTTTACTTGATTAGCAGTTCCTAGCATTTCTTCCATAAAAGCAGATTGCTCTTGCATAGTTGAAGCAATATTTTGGGTACCTGCTGATGTTTGCTCCAATGATTGCACAGTTGTCTCAGTAGTCCCTAATACTTGTTCAGAGCTTGCTGATATTTGTTCTACTGTTGAAGCAATTGATTGCGTTCGCATACTAATGTTTGAAATTAGAGATGAAATTTTTCGGAAAGTATCTCCAGCCAATCTTATTGCGACAGTCTCTTGATCAATTTCATTTACTACTCTCGTAATAGCGTCAACAGATTCATTAGAATTGTTTTGCATTTCAGAGATTAATTTAGTAATGTCATTAGCAGATTGGGCAGATTGTTCTGCTAAATGTCTTATTTCATCCGCAACAACAGCAAACCCTTTTCCATATTCACCTGCACGAGCAGCCTCAATAGCTGCATTTAGTGCAAGTAAATTAATTTGATCTGAAATACTTGTAATTACATTTGTAATTTGTCCTACTTCTTTAGAACGTTGATGCATTTGTTCTGTCATTTGCATAGAGGCTTTTGAAAGCTCGTTAATCGAATCAATTCCTTGTACGGATTGTTGAATAACATTATTACCTTGATTGGATTCTTCAGATGTCTTAATAGATTCATCAGAGACATTCGTGGTAGATTCCGTAATTTCTACTATACCCTCTGATATTTCTCTAATCGCAATTTGATTTTGAATAGCCCCAGTTGTTACCATTTCGCTACTTACTGAAACTTCCTGAATCGCCGCTGATACCTGATTAGTCATTTCTGTCACTTGCTCTATACTTTGAGTCAATTCTTTAGACCCATTTGCTACATAGTCTGCTGTTGAGGATACATGCCCTATAACATCTTTTAGCTGTACTTGCATACTATTAAAACTTGATGCAAGCTGACCAATTTCGTCATTACTTGAATTTTTTATTTCCTGCGTTAAATCACCAGCTGCAATTACTTTAGTGTAATCTACAAGTTGATTTAACGGTTTAGAAATTCTTTTAGCAGTGAAATATGCTAATATACCACTTACCACAATAAATATAAGTGCTAATAATACACATACTTTTATTAATAAATTTTCTAAATCAACTATAAAATCTGCATCTTCATCTAATCCTAAGACAGAATCTGTTCCTTGAACTTGTAAAAATGTAGACTTATGAGCACCGTAATCATCTATATAAATATCACTTGTAACCATTTTAGTTGTGCCTAGCGCTGCTTTTTGTTCATCTGTAAACGCTAGTGGTGATAAATACTTATCGTCATTGCCTAAAAATAAAATGACTTCTTTATTATCTACTTTACTCATAATATACACATTTTCTAAATCATACTTTTCTTGAAATGCATTTCCTCTAGACAATAACTCTTGATATGCACTTTTGTTTGTTTTAGCACTATTGATTAATTCTTTATCAAATAGCTCATCAAAATCCTCCATTTTCATCGTTAAGCTCTCTTCAAACTGAGGAATAATATACTCATCAATTAAACGTTCAGCTACAATAAAAATGGCAAAGCTAAAAATTGTGCTTATAACAACAATAGGCATTAATACGTTTAATAATATTTTCTTTCTAATTGTCATACCTTTAAACATCATTAACGCTCCTAACTGTAATAAAAAAATTAATCATTATTAAACAAATACCAATTCATTTAACGTAATATATTGATTCAGATCTAAGTTCAATAACCTTGTATTCTCATTTAAATCCGGTGATTTATGAAAGATTACAGCAAAGGTAGAGCTTTCATTCACTTTCATTGGCCGATATTCTAAAATTTCACCAAAATTTAGTTTAAACGCTTCATGATTAATAGATACAACTTGCTTACAATCAATAGAGGCATCTATTTCAGCACAACAAAAACTATAAATTGAATCATCCATTTGATTAACTATATTTTCCCAATTAGGCTTTTGTTGTTTAAAAAAGTACTCACATGCGTTTACACCATATGCATGAACGCCAAGTTCATTTGTACCGATACCAGCAAATCTAAGTGGATTTACTTCAATTGGAACAATCTGTCCCTCATTATCGATGCGAATTTCAATATGTATAGGGGCAAGTTTTAAAGCGAAGAACGATGAAATAGTTCCTAAAAATTCTTGAATTTTGTTGAGGGACTCATTTATTACTTGCTTACTCGTATAGTAAATTCTATCGCTCATGTCTTTCTCATGCCTAAACATTCTTTTAAAAAGATTTAAGATAACAGGTTCCCCGTCTTCTGTAAAATATACGTCAACAGCGTATTCATCACCTTCAATTAATTTCTCAATTATAAATGATTGGTTATTAATAACTTCGATTGGATAGTCTGAACTTGTAACTTCCATTTCAAATTTAAGTTGTTTAATAGTTTCTTTATATTCTTCTACCTTATCAATACGATGTACACCTATACTTGAATATCCTATAACAGGCTTAACAATAATAGGGAAAGGTAGAGCACTAGGATCTAATTCTTCTAATTCTTTTAGAGAAACTTCTGTGAAAAAGAAATCTTTATAATGTCTACTTAATGTTTTCCTGAAAGTAACTTTATTTTTCAAAATATCTGTAACAGTTGTTAAATAGTGATTAGGTGCATATTTTGATAAAATATTAAGTCCATTTTCAGAGTTAAAGAGAATTGGACAATTCCTCTTCTCTAATTCAATCAACAAATCGTCTACCTTTTTTAAATCTATAGTAGATTCGTTTGGTATAAAAACTTCATTTAATTTGATAACTGGAATTTTATTCTTACTAATTGTGTGCGCTAATAAATCAGAAACATAAGGTCTATCTAGTATTATCAACTTTTACACTCCTATCCATATATTTTTTACATATCCATATCCTAAAAGAATCTATAAAAGTATGTAAAAATGACTATTACCTATTCTAATATATAATACCTATAAAATCCATAATTTTGACTTTTTATACCATGGGTAATATTACATTGAAGTTAATAAAAGCACACTTAAATATCTAAACATCAATGAGTATATTTAACTATTTGAAAATTAATTTTTGCTAAAGTAAATAACTAAAAAAAATCAAGAAGCTAATTTAAGCTTCTTGGTCTATTACTATTTGTATAATTTTGTATAAAAAAACAGCCAGCATACAGCTGACTGTTTACATTGCCTAGCGACGTCCTACTCTCACAGGGGGAAGCCCCCAACTACCATCGGCGCTAAAGAGCTTAACTTCCGTGTTCGG
>NZ_JBLLLQ010000065.1:0-4904 GCF_047737915.1 Lysinibacillus sp. NPDC056185 | reverse complement strand
GAACGTGTGGACATCACTGAAGAATTGGACCGATTAGATAGTCATTTTAATCAACTGGAAGAAACATTACAAGAAACGATTTCAGTTGGCCGTAAATTAGACTTTTTAATGCAGGAAATACACCGCGAGATCAATACGATTGGTTCAAAAAATCAATCAACAGAGGCGGCCGTTGCAGTAGTTCAGGCGAAAACAATTTTAGAAAAGATGCGCGAGCAAGTTCAAAATATCGAATAGCTTGCTTTGTATCTGTTATAAATTAAGGGAGATATAGAGAATAAATGATAAAAGAACGTGGATTATTAATTGTTCTGTCTGGCCCATCTGGTGTAGGTAAAGGGACAGTGCGAAAAGAATTATTTTCTCAGCCGAATACGAATTATGAGTATTCCATCTCGATGACAACACGAAATCCTCGCGAAGGTGAAGTAGATGGTGTAGACTATTTTTTCAAGACACGTGAAGAATTTGAAGCGTTGATTGAACAGGGTGGCTTATTGGAGCATGCTGAATTTGTAGGGAATTATTACGGAACGCCGTTAGCCTACGTAAATGAAACACTTGATGCAGGACGTGATGTGTTTTTAGAAATTGAAGTGCAAGGTGCTGCACAAATCCGCAAAAAGGCACCAGATGCATTATTTATTTTCTTAGCCCCACCAAGCTTAACGGAATTAAAAGACCGTTTAGTTGGTCGAGGGACGGAAACAGCAGACGTTATTGCGAAGCGTATTGCAACTGCAAGCGAAGAGCTCGAAATGATGAGCCTTTATGATTATGTAGTTGAAAATGATGAAGTGACAAATGCTTGTGATCGTATAAATGCGATTATTAAAGCAGAGCATTGTCGTAGAGAACGTGTTGAAAAAAGATATTTGTCAATGTTGAGAGGAGAATAAACCTATGTTATACCCATCAGTAGATACATTAAAAAAAGAAATCGATTCAAAATACTCTTTAGTAAGTCTAGCATCTAAACGTGCTCGTCAAATGCAAGAGGAACAAGACACTGAACGTTTACACAAGTATGTTTCCCATAAATACGTAGGGAAAGCGCTTGAAGAAGTAGCGGCAGGTGTACTTACGAAAGTATCACAGGATGAGTCAACTGTGTATGAAGACGAAATCTAACATTGATAAATAAGCTTTTGCCAAATTAATGTTAAAGTCTGCAGTGGATTTTTGATTATACAGAATGTCGAGAGCTCCCGGGGAATGTTCCTTTGGGAGCTTATCATTTGAAAGGACGATTGTGCATGAATAAAAATATTTTACTTTGTGTTTCAGGTGGCATAGCAGTTTATAAGGCTGTCGCTCTAGTTAGCAAGCTATCTCAGGCAGGAGCAAATGTAAAGGTTATCATGACAGCATCAGCAAGACAATTTGTGAATCCGCTGAGCTTTCAAGTTATGTCCAAAAATGATGTTTTTTTCGATACTTTTGATGAAAAGGATTCGAGTGTTATTGCCCATATTGATTTGGCGGATTGGGCAGATTTAATTTTAGTTGCACCAGCTACCGCAAATGTCATAGGTAAACTGGCGAATGGAATTGCAGACGATATGGTAACGACGACCTTGCTTGCAACTACTGTCCCTGTATGGCTTGCACCAGCGATGAATGTACATATGTATGACCATCCAGCGGTAAAACGAAATTTGGCTCAGTTACAATCTGATGGCTATCAATTTATTGAGCCTTCGGAAGGATTTTTGGCATGTGGCTATGTTGGCAAAGGTCGTTTAGAGGAGCCAGAAAAAATTACGGCGATTGTGCAAGAATTTTTTTCAGAGAAGCTTAAGCTATTAGCTGGTAAAACGGTAGTGGTTACAGCTGGGGCGTCTTATGTTCCAATGGACGAGCACCATGTAATTAGTACGCAGGCGAATAGTAGAATTGGTCAGGCAATAGCAAAAGAGGCAAAAACACTTGGGGCAAATGTAATCCTCATAGATGAGGACGAAACAAGCGTGCATAAACTCTTTGAGCAGCTTGAAGATTATAAAAAGCAATATCCATCTGCATTTTTTATCCATGCAGCAAATACGCCTACAATTGAAGGGGCACCGATACTATCCGTAGAAGGCATGACCGTAATAACTTTTGGGCAAAAGGTTATTGGAAAGCCAATGTTAACAATTACGTCTAACACGTGGATTGATTTTAGTGACACGGCAGAAGTAAAAGGTCAAATATGGGATACGACAAATGTCATGCAGTTTGCGCAAGCATTTTGGACATATGTATTACAAGGTGAGAAGCAATGAGTTTGTTGATTGCAGAGGTTATAGTGGATGTTTCAACATACCATGTAGATCGTCCATTTGACTACGAAGTGCCTACAGAATGGGCACATATTATCGAGATGGGCTGTCGTGTAAAAGTACCGTTTGGGCCAAGAAATGTTCTAGGCTTTGTGGTCGGATTAAAAAATGAAACAGAAGTACCATCTAATAAATTAAAGTCTATTGCGCAAATTTTAGATATAGAGCCGGTATTGACCGAAGAAATGCTGTTAATGGCGAAGTGGTTGAAAAACGAAACGATTTGTTATGAAATTGATGCCTTACAGGTCATGCTCCCATCAGCGCTTCGAGCGAAGTATGAAAAAATCATAACGCTATCAGAGGAGAAAGATGCTTTGCCAGATGAGGCGCAAGCTATTTTTGGTAAGCGACAACAGGCTAATTTCAAAGAATTCGAGCGTGCAGAATTACTTCCTTTATTAAAACAGCTTATTACTAATAAAATTGTAAAAATAGAAAATGTTGTGAAGCAGCAAGGCAATGTGAAAGAAATACGGATGGTCAAAATTTCCGATCATCAGCAAGATATCCACAAAGCAATGGAAGGTGCAGTGAGAGCAGCTAAACAACGCCAGCTGATTGAATGGATGGGCAGTCACCTAGGAGAGGTCCTTTTGCCACAGAAAATCTATGAGGAAACAGGTGCATCTCCCGCGGTATTACAGTCTGTTATTGACAAAAGGGCCGCCCATTTTATACAAGAAGAGGTGTATCGTGATCCCTTTACGAAGGAGGTTTCCCGTACGCAATCTTTACAATTGACGGAAGAGCAGCACATTGCACTTAAGGCTATTAACGGGTCGATGGAAGAACGGACTGCGCAAACTTTTTTACTACACGGCGTCACAGGAAGCGGTAAAACTGAAATATATTTGCAAGCGATACAAAAGGTGTTAGATGAAGGTAAGGAAGCCATTATGCTAGTGCCTGAAATATCATTAACACCACAAATGACAGAGCGTTTTCGTAGTCGTTTTGGTGAGATGGTTGCTGTGATGCATAGTGGCTTATCTGTCGGTGAAAAGTATGATGAATGGCGTAAAATTCAGCAAGGAAAAGTAAGTGTTGTTGTTGGAGCTCGTTCAGCCATTTTCGCACCTTTTACAAATTTAGGCCTCATTATTTTAGATGAAGAGCATGAATCAACCTACAAGCAAGAAGATTCACCTCGTTATCATGCTAGAGATGTAGCGATTTGGCGAAGTGAATTTTACAAATGTCCTGTTATATTAGGTAGTGCAACGCCTGCACTTGAATCATTTGCGAGAGCAAAGAAGGGCGTATATAGTTTGCTATCCTTAAAGCAACGTGCTTTGCACCAACCGCTACCAACTGTTTTTATTGCCGATATGCGAGAAGAACTTCAAAAAGGGAATCGTTCTATGTTTTCGGAGCAGCTTATTGATGCTATACGTATAAGGCTTGAGAAAAAAGAACAGATGGTGCTGTTTTTAAATCGTCGTGGCTATTCTTCTTTTGTGCTTTGTCGTGATTGTGGGACGGTTGTACAATGTCCGAACTGTGACATCTCATTAACGTATCATCGGACAACCGAGAAATTAAAATGTCATTATTGCGGTTATGAGGAGCGTGTTCCTCAAATATGTCCACAATGCCAGAGTGAGCATATTCGTTATTTCGGTACGGGAACACAAAAAGTCGAGGAAGAAATTTATAAGCTATTTCCTGAGGCAAGGGTTCTCCGAATGGATGTTGATACCACAAAGCAAAAGGGTGCACATGAAGAAATTTTGCAAGCATTTGGAGAAGGACAGGCAGATATTTTGCTAGGGACGCAAATGATTGCTAAAGGTCTTGATTTTCCTAATATTACGCTTGTTGGTGTACTTAGTGCTGATACATCTCTGCACCTACCTGACTACCGTGCAGCGGAGCGTACATTCCAATTATTAACGCAGGTTAGTGGTAGAGCTGGACGTCATGAAAAGCATGGTGAGGTTATTGTTCAATCGTATACACCAGAGCATTATGCAATTGAATTGGCCAAAATACAAGATTACGAGCCATTTTACGAACGTGAAATGTTTTTACGTCGCCGCTCTAGCTATCCACCGTATTATTATGTAGCACTTGTTCAAATATCTCATGAGGATGTCATGATGGCAGCAGAGTATGCTGGAAGGGCAGCGGATTGGCTAAGGGAAAACTTATCAAACAAGGTAGCAATTATTGGACCAACAACTGCAAGTATTAGTCGTCTCCAAAATAGATATCGTTATCAATGTTTGATAAAATATAAAATTGAACCAAATCTCATTCCTGTATTACAGCGCCTTTTAGCGATGTATCGAGGGGAATGGATTAAACAGGGAATATTAATGACGGTAGATTTAGATCCGTCAACTATATAAAATGATTCATCACTCAAAGTTTGGGATGACATTTTGTTAAAACTGATGTCATGAGGATAAGTTGATTAGAGTGGAGATTGGGCGACTCCTTGGGGCTAATCGGACGTCCAAGGAAGCTTTGCTCTGTGAGAAAAGCGAAGCGTCAGCAACAAATGTTTTATCTGTGCGAAAGCGAAGCGTCAGCAACAAATGTTTTATCTGTGCGAAAGCGAAGCGTCAGCAACAA
>NZ_JBLLLQ010000064.1:0-5227 GCF_047737915.1 Lysinibacillus sp. NPDC056185 | reverse complement strand
CATTTACACGTAGGGACGATAGATATCGCGGTACCACTTATTCGCCTTCATTCCCTGTACGGATAATGCTCCTGCAATAACTAGATCATCGTGATTTTTTTCTGTATTTCCTCGCTTATTACCTAACTTTCCATTTGTCTCTACAAACATTTGCATCTGCTGTAAAGTCTGCTTACACTCAATATTTATTAAACCTTTCTCAAATGACTCTTTAAAATCACTAATCATGATAGCTTTTGTTTTATCTGTAGTCATGTAACCTAGTTGTAACTTTTTCTTACCACGTTCATCAAAAATCTTTTGCTTATACATATTTTCATATCCACATTCTTTGCGTAGACGTTCGATAACTGGAAGACCATACGAATTTCTCTCGACAACTAAAAAAGCGTAGTTATACCAACGTCCGAGAACGTCAATCAACTCCGCAAACTCATAAACTGATATTTTATTACTTTCAAATGTTAATACTTGCTGTCCATCTTCATCAAAGCCAACAATAGTAGATGAGTCATTATTTCCACCTGAACCCGATGCCGTGTCTACTCCAAAGTAATATTTTTTACCCTTCTTAGGATAATCGAATAATACAATTCCCTTACTAGCCCATTTTCGAATGCTCTCGGGTAACTTCTCACGTACCTCATTCTTATTAATTGGCTCATTTGCATAGGATAATCTGTTTAATACCTTTGTTTGATTAAATACCGCATTTCCTGTCGAAATAAAACTTTCTAACGGATTGGAAGGATACTCCTGATAAAAGTCACTCTCTGATCCAAGATCCAACATCTTCCATCTTCGCCATGTCAATTGAGTGAGTGTAGCACCTGACTTATGCAGATTCATTTCTTCCTCATCTAAATCATTTTTAGTTAATTTTTTACCGTTATTATTAGCCTTATACCATTCAACGGCTTCCATATAATCATGAGCAAATTGTTTCGCATATAACTTGTGATAAAAAGGTACAAAGTAAGCAATATATTTCGATTTATTCTTCATTGCTTGCATATACAGTCGGTAAAAATGATTCCCTGTACCATTAGATGTTGTTTCAATTGTTAATTGACTCTCACTACCTTTTGCAAGCGACTGTTCAACTGATAGTAATTGCTTTTCTTGATTACCATAAAAGGCAAATTCAGATAAATGTATATATGTATAGGTACTGCCTCGACCAACATCTTTATTTCCTGCCGTTACCGATTTAATTTTACTTCCATTCGCAAACACTAATTCATCCCTGTTATCCCTTTTCACTTTAGGAAATAAATCAGGATACCTTTCTCTAGGTATGTAATCATTCATTTGCTTTAACTTTTCAAATAAAGCCTTTGCGCTGTCTAATTTATAAGAAACGATTAAAATATTTTCATTTTCTCTAGTTAACGCTCTGAACAAAGCCCGCCCGAGGGTGAACGTGGAAATCCCAGATTGGCGGGCTTTTCCAACATTTATAAATCTGTTATGCTGCATCAATTCAACAATCTCTAACTGGGCATCGTTTAATTCAAATTTGACGACATCATTGTTGTTATCAGTTATGTATATAAAATTCTTCGCAAACAATGGGAAACTATCAAAAACTTTTTTAATCTTTGCATCCATATTAATCTAACTCCAACTCATCATATGTATTAGTGGACGGCTTACCTTTATTGGCTTGCTTGTTATATGCCTGTACTTGCTTATGTAAATCAAGAAGTAGTTTTATACCTTTCTCATCACCTACACTAGCCTTTTCCTTTGCAATAGCGTATAGTTCCTCTAAGTCCTTACCTGCTTGTGATTCTATATATAAATTGACAAAATAATGATATTGATCGGTCTTTTCCCACTTGTGCATATAAGAAAGCGACTGGCTTTTAATCTTCTTACATAGTTCTTCTTCTGTAAGTGGCACTTCTCGCAATACAGATAAATTATGCTTCCAAAGGAAATATTCTTTCTTCTTCCATGATACTGTATTTAATGCTTCATATATATTCATACTTCATAGATGTCAATGGAACTGTTTCTTGTCTACGATTTTTGCCGTAGATAGTCATTAAATAATTTTGCGTGTCTATATCAGACCATTGTAAATTTAACAATTCTCCTATGCGTATACCAGTACCTAGTAAGGTTGTAATGATGCAACTATTCCTGAACGCTAAAAATTGCTTATCCTTACCTTTTACCCTTCTATAATAAGCCAACATTTTTCTGATATGAGCATCAGTAAATACTTCAATTTGAGTATCTTCTTTCATCTTGCTTATTTTAAGGATTGGATTTTTTAGCAAAAACTCATTATCTTGTAAATGATTAAAAAAGGCTCTCAAGTGTTTCAGCTTTGTATTTATAGTAGGCGCTGAGTTTCCACGTTCATTTTTACAATAAAGTAAATAGCTTTTGATAATAGAAGGCGTAATATCATCTACATCAACTACTTCTTTCTCATATAACCACCTTTTAAATTCTCTAAAAAATGTTTTATAACTTTGCAATGTAGGTTTACTTAAATTTTGAAGTTCCTTTTCATCCAAAAAATCTTGTATTGCAAATTTTAATAACAAAAAAGACACCTCCTTTTAGATTTAAATAATCCAAGGGAGGTGTCTATATTATTTAGAAATAGGGCTATATAACACCACTATCCTAAAATACAATATAAATATTTAAAAATCTTACAATAATAACGCTTGTAGCACATCACCATTCCTTATAAAAAATGCTTTCCTCGTAGGGTTATGGTGTGTACTCATAATAGGCAGGTATCCTGACTCATGATCATCGCTACTTTTCTCCTTCCCGTCGTTAAACAGTGGTCTATGAAAAGTCGCTCACATTTACAGTTGCGGGACAGTGTCGGATTTGCACCGACTTCCCTTTTAAGTAAATTGCACGCAATTTACACCTATTAATTATTAATATTAATTGTAATTTAACACACTAATACATGTAGAGTAGATATTCCTTTTGTATTTCTGGTTTAAATTGTAATATGTATTCTAGTATTTGTCAAAAGACAAAAAAGGGCTATCCCAAATTAATGAGATAACCCTATTAATTATTCTAATTCTCTCGAACCCGACGACTATAATGTAGTGGTGAAGTCAATTTTTAACTCTTGCATAATTTCATCTTGCAATATACCTAGTTGGCAACCATAGTGGGAATCTAATGCCGAATGAAGTCATAATCCTCTAATGCAATTTCAAAGTTATTCATGATTGAATCTGTCGATTGCTTTCCCTGTCTTTTCTCACAAAAATATATTTTTTAATGCCTATAACTGAATAGTTTAACACCCCACTCCTTCTCTATAACTAACATAATATATAGTAAAAAGGAGGTGTTCTTTATGGGTTACTATGGTGGAAATGTTGGTGGCATAAATGAAGGTTGCTATTACGGTGGCGGTAATCGAAATGGTTCCGCATTTGCGTTAATTGTGGTTCTATTCATTCTTTTAATTATTGTCGGCGCTACTTTCATGACTGGATATTAACATTTTTAATTTAAGGGTCGCGCTCCCAGCCTGGTGACCCTTTTATAGTTCTATCCCGTAATTACATAACCCACGTCCTCACAACCTTCTCTTGTACAATTTCCATTCAATATAGAGATGTAATTAATATTAATCTGAAATTAGGAAATTGATTGGATTGATAAACGCAGAAGATATGCATCAGTGCTTATTAGCATGTTAGGTCTGAAGGAGAAAATAAAAAGGACTACTCAATTAAGGACAGTCCTAGTTTTTATTCTTATTTATTCATTCTTTCTACTTCTTCGTATAGGTCATGTTTAAACTTTGCATCTTTCATATCTCGCTTGTATTGCTCCCAATCTTCTACCTCTCGATTATTATCAATATTGCGGTAACACAAATCCTTGTCATACAGTAGCCCATCTCTGGATGATTCCATACAATTAGTCACTCGGATATAATGTTTTGCTGTAAAGTAACCTATAAAGATAAAACCGATTAGACAAACAATAATATTTACTTTCATTCTATTAGATACTTTCAATTTCTCCACACCTTTCTCCATAATACATTATATATGGAAACATAAACCTAAACTAGCGGATAATATCCATATCTAATCACCTGATAAGTAGAGTACACATTCTACTAGTTTTTACGAGATTGGATTGTACTCCGTGGGAACAATCTTCCCCACCAAGGGTATAAACATTGTATATACCCTTTTCGTTTTCGTCGACATTCTTCATCATATCTGGTGTCTTTAATTTAGATACCCTTGTAAGGTGGTCGTGATTTGCTACTACCTTCCCAACTTGTTGAGAATCTGCGTAGATGAAATGGCTACGGAGGTTTCTGCCTCTTGTGGTAGAATATCAGCGTACTTATTTCGAGTATGCCATATTACCTTGACCACGTTTATATGATTTAGACGGTATAATTGCTGAAATTCTCATATTAACATCACCTTTTAATAATTCTTGATATACGTCTTTAAATGTATCTCTACTTAAATATAAATACCACGAATCTGAATATCCTCCGTCAATAGGTGTTAATTCTCCGCAAAAGAAATCCTTTTCATTAGTGTATCCGTAATTATAATAACTACATAACTTAACAGTTCTATTTAAGTAGAAATCTTTATCTAAATTATTTGCTAAATCATACTGAACTTCTTTACTTGTTAAGTCAAGCAAATACCTATCAATAAATTTCTCATCTTCACTTGGTTCGACATATTCAGTAGCATACTGCTTGCCAGGATCAACATCTATTATTTTTTCTTGATAGTGTATACCTATTTTTAACATATTTATTTTTAAACATTTTTCTAACGCATCCTAAGATAAATACCGCAATCCCTTTTGAAAACTATACATATTATAGATTATAGATTATAGAAAGGAGGGATATTTTATGGAATACTGCGGAGAATTTCGCGAAGAGCGTCGCGAACGTAACCCATTCGCTTTTGTCGTTGTTCTGTTCATTCTTCTAATTATTGTCGGCGCTACTTTCATGAATAGAGGTTATTAATACCCTATATCTCCTAAAATGCTCATAACTATTGTAAGGTAATACTAATTTAACCTTACACCTCCAAATCTTTACTAAGGGTCACTATCCTCCGGGTGATCCTTTTAAATTCTCATCTTTCAATTTCATACTCAACCGCCTAAGGCATAATAAAAAGCCACACCTTGTTAGATGTGACCTTTATGTATTTATAATTATATGCGAATATAT
>NZ_JBLLLQ010000063.1:0-5448 GCF_047737915.1 Lysinibacillus sp. NPDC056185 | reverse complement strand
GAGGCTAGTAGGATACTTGAAAAAAGATTTTCGACTGAAGATTTTATAACTTACGAAAAAAAATGTGAGACCGACTGGAGACAATTAAACTTCTAGTGCCGATTAAGCCTAATATGCTTATGGTGTGTAACAGTATTCGGTGATTACAATGGTGTTAGGATAGGTGTAATTAAAACAAATGGAGAGATGGGAGCCATTTTCCAGATAGTATGTAACAGCCATAGTTTTAAAGGGGGAAATAAACAATGTTTGAGGAAAACGTTAGAGAGTCTTAGGTGCACGAGCATTACTAGATGATAATGACCCAAGAATTGAGCAGAAATGGGAAGAGCTAATTGTTTTACTAAGTGAAGATGAAAACTTGACTCTGAATTTCTTACAAGTTTGTACAAAAACAGAACTTTCATTTTTAAGTGAGATTTTTGAAGAAGTGGCATATAATTTGCAAAGTAAAAAGTATATTGAATTACTATATTGCCTAGATCAAAGATACCCAGACTTAAACTTAAATAGAAGTATACAAATTGCTGAGGAGTACATGGATTAAATTTGAGGTACAAATAATGATATTTTGTATCAAGAGAGATTAATCCTGGTTTCCAAGCAAACACCTTGATTGGCTAAATGCCCTTCAAGGTTTTTTTCTTTAATTTATATTAAATCAACTGATATTTGAGTGAGACAATAAGAAAATGATTCGTTTGAGAATCGAAAACTCATGAAGGCTGGACTATCAAGGAGTATTCTATAAACAGTGGTCTAGGAAGAAAAGTGTGAGAATTAGGCGAGATGACATTTTACATGCAGGAGGTAGTTTTGTATGGAATAGTGACTAAATAAACGATAATGACAAAGCTCGTGGCGATAAAAAATGGGAAATTTAAAAGGTGTTTCGGTTCTGCTTTAGCCTGTTTACTTTGGCTCTGGTGGGAAAGGAAGGGAACAAAAAAGCAAGCAAGGAAATCGGGCGCTACACGCTTTATTTTACAACTTAGCCGTACAGCAAGTACAAGTGGCAAAAGGAAGTAGGCTACCAAGGAATCCCGTATTCCATGATTACTATCACCGGAAACTAAAAGAAGGCAAAACAAAGGGACAAGCATTGGTTTGTATAATGAGACGGCTTGTAAACATTATATATGGCATGATGAAGCACAAAACAGCCTATGAATTGCCAATATTAAAAGAGGAAGAAGTAGTTTAATAAGGTTTTTAGATAGGAGTTTTTTATTAGCGGTTTTTAAGATTACAACATAGGGTACGGGTGATGATCTACTGTCTTCCAATGGAAAATTTAAGGATTCTAAGTTAGAATCAGATTATCAAAAGTATCTTGCTCGTAAAGCGAAGGAGGATAAGCCACCTCGAGGTCGCTCAGAATGGAAAAAGACCAGAGATTATTGGTTAAATGATTCACCAGTAGCAAGAGGTAACGCATTCAATAAAAAGTCAGTTGTTGAAGAATGGTATCCATGTAATGAAGTGCATTTGAGCAATGGAAAACGTTTAGATTCATATGATCCTATAAAAGGTGAGATCGTTTCAAGAAAAGCAACTGATTTAGAAAATATTGAATTATCCACCTTTGAGAGCTATTTAAAAGAAATGAAAGTGAAGTACGAGCCGGGTACGATAATTAGGACAGATAAATATGCCGATTTTATACCACCAATTGATGGACAACCACTTAAAGGGAAACAGATACTTGAGATTCCTGCTTCCAATAAGAACTTTTCAGGAATGCAAGAGTACATTGATTTGGCCAAAAATAAGTATGGAATTGAAATCAGGTTTAGGGAGGAGTAAACATGTTAGATAAAGATACTGAACACGCTTTTGCGAAGATCAAATTTATTGAAAGATATAAGAGTCTAGCCGCAAGATATCAATTTAATGTTAGTGAAAGTTTTGAGAATTATGAAAGTAACCGAGTAGTAAATATTATTAATGAATTAGGGTACGAGGCTTCGTTTAATACGAAGGAAAAATTCTTTAAGATTACAGAAATACATGATGAATATAAATTTCAATTTAATATCTCTTTGAAATATGGTGTAGCAGAATTTATATGGTCTGTATGGAAAAATTCTGAGCTTAAGATGGGTGGGACATGGGGAATATTAAAAGAACAACTGGATGGTCTGGAAAATGATAAAGTGAGGAAGCCAATATTCCGTAATTACGAAGAATTGAAAGAAATATTAGCTGATGCGTTTTTAATTTATGGTGATTTTAAACGAGAATATATGCACAAATGAACAATGATTGAGAGGTTTATATGATGGGAATTTCAATATATTACTCAGCAAGACGAAAGGAATTATTAACAGATGTCGAAAAAGATCTCATAAAGAAATTAATATCTGAGTATTCGGTTCAGCAGGAAATTGAGAAATTCAACATTACAGGAGAAGGATACAATTGGACGAGTTTTGAAGTATACGACCTTAAAGATTCGTCTGGAACAGAGATTGTTTTTGAAGGTTCTACACAGTTACCTGATAACATGAATGATGCTATTTGGGAAGGTGTTCAACATTGGTCTGCTTTACTGTCACAAATAAGATGTGCTGTTTTAAATGCTGAGTGGTATGTGGCGGTAGAAGATTATGTTCTCGAATGGGATGAGGAATACTTAGAATACGATTTATCTAAGTAGCGATGACTGACGATTTAGCCTATACCCAGTGTCGTATGAATGCACTGTTTAACCAATTACACATATAAACCCATGTAATACCCTTATGAAGCTTTCGTAAATATGGTTGTACGCACATCAGATGCTTTATTGTTATAACCCAAATAGCGGTGTTCCGTTACATTGAATAGGTTGATTATGGTCAGAAACCACCATGATTGACCTGTTTTTTGTTATCTTCGTTTCTTGTGGTTTTTTTCAAATTTATTCGCAACTGTAGATTACCCTACAGCGATAGTGAGGGTAAGAAAGATATGAGGTGTTACTAAAATGGGTGTAAGTGGCGGTCATAATGAAAAGGGGTTTTTTAACTATTTGGATGCCAATGGAATTCCGTATAAAGTGGAGAAAAAGGAACCACATCCTTCTGTCCCGGGTGTATACGATGTGTACTACAAGATAGGAAAACAAGAACGTGGCATATATACAAGTGAATTTAAAGCATCAACTCATAAAAAGACAGTTTACGATGAAAATGTGTTTACTGATGAACAAATGTATAAATATTGTCAAGAGGCAATGGATAACGGTACTGAATATTTAACTAGAGGTGGGCAACAGGTAATACAAGGCACATCAAATGGATTAAAATTCGAAGGATGGAAAAATCCAACTACAGGAGAAATAGAAAGTGTATACCTAGTATTGGAATGGAAAAATCATGGTGATTAGGAGGGGTATCATGTTAATAGACAAACAGCCAGTCATCCAAGATTTTTTTTCTTTTTTGAAGAGTGATTTACTAAATGTACTAGAGTGTTTATCCAAGAGAGAGCCGTGGCAAGATCATATGATGGGATATGAACTTCCAGAGCATTCTGAGGAGATTGAATTTAAAGAAGGCATAATGATATTCATTAACACAGCATCATATAACGATATCATTATGAACAGTTCTGATTTCTATGGTTGTTTGAAAGAAACGTGTATGGAATATGTTGGTGAAAATCAAGAACAGAAAATCCAAGTGTATGTACTTATGGACAAGATAAAGACTGTTTTAAATTTGTGAAAATTTCACACTGAGTTGATTAAACCTATCAACCTACCAAAAAACATGAAAAATATGGAGGTCTACTTGAAATAGACCCTGGAGAGCACCGGATTTTATGAATTTCAGTCAAAGAAATAGATGATCCAGATTTTAAGAGAGGAATCGTAACCTTGTAAACCTTGATTGGCTATATTGTCACTCTCGAGAAGAAGAACAGAATGGACCCAATGAACAATAATTGTTTGAGAATCGAGCAGAGCCATCAAGAAGTGCTATTTTAGCGCTAATGTAATAAGAGCGAGAATACGCGATATGACATTTTACTTATAAGGGATCACTTATGGATGTCATAGGGACGAAACACACGAGATTAAACAAGCTAAAGTGTTTAAACTAACACTTGCCATGTGGTAAAAAAGATGTCATACTGTCAATACTAAAATAACTTATAAAACTTGCAAATATTAATAAATTAGAAAATTTATAAACTTAAAGCACTTGATTGTCTATAACAGGCGACAAGTGCTTTTTCATGTTTAAATACGTAAATTGAAAAGATTACGATTATTTAATTAGTGTACTAAGTGTTAAATTTTATACCAGTACTAGCATACAAGGGAAAGAACAGGCGATGGAAATAGAGGTTTCGATAGATAAGTTTGTTATAGATAATAAGGATGTACCACATTCAGCATTTTTACGTGTTTATATGTTGGGGGCGAAGAAATATCAAGTGAAAATGAAGATTTATAGTGGAACATATAGCTATGAATTGCACATGCGGAAAAGTGATGATGTATACATTCATCTATATTTTAAAAACTTTAGAGAAATAGAGGGACACTTACATACCCTAAGGATTGAGACAAGGCCAGAGCATTACTCACATTTCAGAGAAATACTAGAGATGATAGGAAAGCGGGCAAACCGAGTAGAATTTGTGAGCTGTGATGTAGCGTATGATATACAAACGGGGTTAGAAAATATAGTAGTGATACCGACAGATACACGGAGGAATATGACACACTTTGATACAACACGATATTTTGGTAGAAGATTATAAAGAAAGAGGCAAAGAGTATATACTACCAGGAGAAGGGATTTAAAAGGAGGAAAAGTTAGTGACAAGAGATGAGATTGCAAATTTATTAGATAGTATTTTAGATAAAGAATTAGGGGATTTAGATATTCCTTCGTTTAGTGATTGGGAAAAGATAGAGAAAAAGTATGGGTGTCAGTTACCAATGGAATTTAAATTTTTTATTGAATTAATGACTGAATATTCCTTTCCAGGGGACATTTTAAATGTTTCCAATGGTAAAACAAATGGAAATGACACTATTGAATTTACCTATGACTATGAAATGAAATTTGGAGGGTGGAAGAAGGAATTAATTCCATTTTATAGTGTAGGTAATGGAGACTACTTTTGTCTTCTCTCAAATGAATGCCCCAATACAGGAGTCTATTATTATTCACATGAAGAGAATAATATCGAAAAGGATGCTGATAACTTTGAAAAATGGTTAAATCAGTTGCCAGCTTTTTTGAGTTAATAGATAAAAAACCTTGATTAGCTAAAATGGCTTTTGAAGTGACCCCTAAAAGTTAGACACGGTTATTTCATTAGGCCAGCTTAGGTTAAATGAGTTCGGTTTTGCACGAGGGCACTGAAAAAGTCCAACATAATATTAAAACGATTGGAGAAACAGATTTTTTTCTCCAATCGTTTTTTCTTTTCGTTCAATTTCCTCTC
>NZ_JBLLLQ010000062.1:0-6044 GCF_047737915.1 Lysinibacillus sp. NPDC056185 | reverse complement strand
GCTTTAATGCACCCTCTATAAGACGTGGTGATGGGCGACAATAAAGCCATTCCTCCATTACGTGAAGCTGTTTCATTTTAACGGCTTTAAGCTCCTGCGCATGTGCACGCTTTAATAAATTAGCCGGTTGAATACGCTCAAAGGCAACTCCTACCCAAGCCATCATAATATAGTCTGGGTCGCGCTTTACTACATCTGCCCAATCAGTTTGCACGCTTGCTAGTTCTACATCTTGAAACAGATTTTGCCCACCAGCAATGGCACTAATTTCAGTTAGCCAATTTATTTTACCTGGCGTAAAGATAGGATTTGGCCACCACTCCCAATAGAGAGTGGGTTTTTTAGGAATTGTTTCAGCAATTGTGCGAAGACGATCGATACATTGTAAATATTCCTCAGAAATTTTTTTTGCACGCCCTTCAACTCCACAGGCTTTACCTAAAGTATGGAGATCTTGTGCGATTTCCTCTAATGAATTAGCATTAAAAACAATATGGGGAATATTTTTAGCTTGTAACGCTTCAATATTTTTTTCCATGCCAGGGACACTTAAGGATGCGAGTACAAGATCAGGTTGCAATGCCTCTAATGCATCCATATCAATTGATAAATCTGGGCCAAGCTGAGGTAAATTTTTTACTGCTAATGGCCAATCCGAAAAATCATCGACACCAACAAGTTGATCAGTCAGACCTAAATAAGCAACAAGCTCGGTATTACTAGGACATATTGATATTAAACGCATCTTCTTATCTCCAATTCTTTTTAAGAAAAGTATAGCGAGTGTTGGAGTCACATACAATGACAGAATGTTTTCCTCAATAAAAAAAGGCATGCCAAGAGACATGCCTTCTGATTACTTATTAAGAAAGTGCGATAGCTTCGAGTGATTCTTCTTTTTTCGCTACAGGGCCCATCGCATTTGTAATAATTTGTTTAATGTCTTCTAACGTTGCTTTACGTGGGTTTGTTGCAGCACATACATCTAACATTGCATTTTTCGCTAAGATTTCAATATCCTCATCCTTCGCACCTAATTCGCGGAAGCCACTTGGAATGTTCAAATCGCTAGAAAGATTTTCAATTGCTGTAATTGCTTTCTCGGCAGCATCACGTTTACTTAATCCTTCAACGTTTTCACCTAACAATTCAGCGATTTTTGCAAAACGCTCAGTACGTGCTGTTAAGTTAAAGCGGCAAACATGAGGCAATAAAATAGCATTACATACACCATGTGGTAGATTATAGAAGCCACCTAATTGATGAGCAATTGCATGTACATAGCCAAGTGAAGCGTTATTAAACGCCATGCCTGCTAAAAATTGTGCGTAAACCATTTGCTCACGTGCTTCTAAATCTGCACCGTTTGCATAGGCACGTGGTAAATATTCAGGAACTAGCTGAAGTACCTTTTCAGCGCAAGCGTCAGTAATTGGTGTTGCGTTTGTCGATACAAATGATTCAATTGCATGTGTTAATGCATCTAAACCAGTTGCCGCTGTTAGAGCAGGAGGTAAGCCAATCATTAGCTCTGGGTCATTAATTGATAGTAGTGGAGTAACATGTTTGTCCACAATGGCCATCTTCACTTTACGAGCTGTATCCGTGATAATCGTGAAGCGAGTCATTTCACTTGCTGTACCAGCAGTTGTGTTAATAGCGATTAATGGCACCAATGGGTTTTGTGATTTGTCAACGCCCTCGTAATCATGAATGCGTCCACCATTCGAAGCAATAAGTCCGATACCTTTCGCTGCATCGTGTGCGCTACCTCCTCCAAGAGAAACGATCGAATCACAGTTTTCAGCATGATACACTGTAATCCCATCTTCAATGTTTTGATCTGTTGGATTTGGTTCTGCTTTCGGGAAAATTGCTACATCAATTCCAGCAGCTATAATGATGTTAGCAATTTGTTCAGAGAGACCTAATTTGTGTAAGCCCTCATCTGTTACGATTAATGTCTTTTTCACTTCTAAATCATTTAAGCGTTTACCAACTTCTTGAATTGCTCCAGGTCCAAATAAGTTTGATTTCGGCATAACAAATTGCTTTAGAACGTCTGACATATTTCCAACCCCTTTAAAATAATTGTTATTGCTTGAATGATGGAGAACCACCTTTCGAAATTCATAGTATTCTATTCTTTGTAAAAGTTCAACTCGTATTTTTATTAAAATTGTTAATTTTAATCGTGTTATTATTTTACAAAAAAGTTAGCCTTGTTTTTTGATTGGAGGAAGGTTGAATTGTCTAGGGATATCGATTTTAAAACGGTTTAAGAATTGTTTTCCTATGAAAGTAAAATATATTTTTGGGAAATGTGTTCTATTTTAAAGAAGTATTGAATAGTAAATAACTGATATTTTGTTTTTACTATAATAGTAGTGGTTAAGTCGTTTTTTAATTGTGTAATTACTATTTTAAAGTACGAAAATCGCCACAATTTACAGAATATTCAAATTAAATTCTTTTTCTTTTTGAAATGTTTAAGGAGAGCCATAATGCAAGCAGTAAATAAAGAATGACCGTATATCCAAGTAATGCGCACATATAGAAAATTGCTTTTGAACCTAAACTTATAGGAGGATAACCACTGTGAGCATTAAAATGATATACCTCCTGCTCATATCCGAACCAAATAGCTACTAGCAAAAAGCCTAATAATAGGAGAGCTAGTGAAGCCTTTTTATGAGAAGTGATATGCAGTAGACTTTCTTTAAAAGTAATTGGACGCTTAATTTCCTTGCTTTGATGCTTTTTAAAGGGTACTAAGAAAAAAATCAAGATCCCACTATAAATTAAAACCATCACAGTAAGTTCAGAAACCCCCATTATTTCCTCCTTTATTCCGATATTTTCTATTTAGACTTTCATAAAGATAAAAGGTTCCTTTTTTATTGATATTTACAAAAGGGAATGAAAACTTATTAAAGTTTTTATTTTTAGGGCACTTTTCAGGGATATTTGCAATTTTATTGAATACAATTTCAATGAAAATATTTTCAATAAAAGGATGGGTAAAAATGTCAATTAGACATGAACAAAAAGAACAACGAAGGGCTTTAATTTTACAATCTGCATTAGATTTGTTTATTCGGAAGGGGTATGGTGAAACGAAAGTTGCTGATATTGCTAAAGCTGCTGATATGAGCATGGGGCTACTTTTTCATTATTTTGACTCTAAGGAAAAGCTTTATGAAGAGTTAATTCGCATAGGGTGTGAAAGACTCAAGTTGGATTTTAATTTTATGAATGAATCGCCATTGGCAATTTTTACAACGGCTGCTGAGGATTTGTTTGACATGATCCGTACAAACCCATCTGCAGCAAAAATGTTTGTGCTAATGGAAAATGCACAGCATCTTGACTCCTTGTCGGAATATTTAAAAGAAATGCTTACGGAAGCAGATAAATTAATAAAAAAGAGTATTTCATTAATAGAGAAGGGGCAATTACTAGGAGAAATTAAACAGGGAAATGCTGAGGCACTTGCGGTAGCATTTTGGTGTTCTATACAAGGAATCGCCCAATACATTGCGCTGCATCCCGAAACTCCTTGTCCCAATTCAATGTGGGTTATTTCAATCCTTGAAAACAGGGAGGCGAATTAAAAGTGAAAACTACACGGAACTTAATAATCTTTATAGTTGTTGTTTTGCTATGTGGTTGGCTTGGTGTTTTTGTAGATCGCTTCATCCCAGAACAGCCTAAAGGTGACACGCTTGGGATGGGCATTTGGCTAGTATTTCCGCTGCTGACAACTATACTGTTACGTGTCTTTGCTGAAGATGGGTGGCGAGATATAGGCTTATTAGCTAATTTGAGAGGCAACATAAAATGGTATATTGTCTCGCTCCTAGTCTATCCTGTCATCACTTCTATAGTTTTGTTATTAAGCTATATATTTGGATGGATGGATTTTTCAGATTTCAATTTAGATGCTTTGGTTTCAGTTTTTGCTGGTGGTTTACTGCTTCAATTTGTTAAAAACTTTTTTGAGGAATCGGTTTGGAGAGGTTATCTAACGAGTAAACTTTCATCGTTAAAAATAAATGATTTTTCGTTGTATTTTATTGTTGGTGGTGTTTGGGGAGCGTGGCATATTCCGTATTTTTTAGTGTTCTTATCAGATAGTGATATCTTCAGTGTACTCCCTGTAGATAGGTGGCTATTTGCGTTGATAGGTATTGTGACGATGATTTGCTGGACAGTAATGTATACAGAAATTTATTTAATGACGAAAAGTATTTGGCCGCTTGTCCTTATGCATATGACAGAAGATGCGCTTGTGAATCCACTTATTCTTGATGGATATATCAAAATTGCTCAGGGAAAAGAATTTCTTGTTTCTCCAACGGCAGGTATTATTACTACAATTCTTTACCTAATGGTAGGGCTTTTATTGCGAACTAAACGAAAGAAGCTGGAGAGGGAAATTGTATCAAAATCAACTACAATAGCTATCGTTAAAATTTGAAAGTTTTAGCGATGAATCAATTTCGCCTTTGCGTAATTGTAGCTGTCGCTGCGCTTTCGCTACAGAAAACATTTGTAGCTCTCGCTTATCCTAAATAGCTCTAATATGGAATATCATACGTTCTCCAATGTCCGTTAGATTCAAGCCTTTTTTGATCCCTATCTGTCTCTAAATTTAATATGGCATGACTGACAGCCGGCTAGGTCATATTTAAAGTTTGTACAGCTTTTGTGAAACTGCCTGTGTCTATCACTGTTACTAGCACCTGTAGTTGCGTAATTATCACCATAAGTAAATGCTGCTTATACCACCTATCAAAAACATTCATTTTATTTAGGTTATTAAGTATTATCATAGTTTATGAAATTATAACGGGGGTATTATATTAAAGTACCTTGTTAAAACGAAAAAATGCATTTCTTCTCCCATTTCTGGTCAACTTGCCTATGGCTATTTGCTTTATATTATTTTTTAGGTGACCTTAAACTAAGTTTAGGTCTGAAATGAAAAAGTCAAGAAAAACTTGGAGGTGCCCTTATGAGTATACGAAATAAACGATTCACTTACGGAAAAAATCAGTTGCAGTTTGGGGATCTCCGTCTCCCTGAAGGAGAGGGTCCTTATCCTGTCGCGATTGTTATTCATGGAGGATTTTGGAAAAATTTTTGGAACCTTGATATTATAGAACCTGTAGCAAAAGATTTGGCGTCAAGGGGAATAGCTACTTGGAACATTGAATTTCGTCGTGTTGGAGATGAGGGAGGAGGATGGCCAGGTACATTTATTGATGTTGCAAATGCAGCCGATTATTTACAACAAATAGCAGAAGAAAATCATCTTGATTTAAGCGGGGTTATTGCTATTGGGCATTCTGCAGGAGGGCATCTAGCTTTATGGTTAGCGGGTCGTAAAAACCTACCAGAAAATAGTGTTTTAAGAACTGCTGAACAACCACTTTCTCTTAAAGGATCGATAAGCTTAGCAGGGGTTAACGATCTTGCACTCATGGATGATGTTCATCATTTACGTCTATCAGAATTCGGTATAGCAAATAACTGCCCTGTATCTGATTTGGTAGGTGGGTCACCTAAAGAGGTTCCGGAGCGTTATGAGCAAGCTTCTCCGATTCAGTTATTACCCCTTCAGATTCCACAAGTTCTTATTCACGGTTCGCTCGACATTAATGTGCCAATCGGAATTAGTTATAACTACAAACGTGTAGCGGATGCTTCTGGGGATCAGGTAAAAATGGTGGAAATCCCATCCGCTGAGCACTTTAAAGTGATTGACCCCAATGCCGAAGAATGGTCATATGTTATCAAGGAAGTTACTAATTTATTGGATATAGTACATTAGTGAAATATTAAGGGGGTTGCTATAGGTAATTATTATTTCTTTTTCAAACAACGCAGCCTTTATGGAGGGGATGGGCATTACAATATCTATTCACAGAAGTGAGCTTCATTCCTCCCACTTCTTCAGAGGTGGGAGGAATGAAGTGCTTTTTTCTTTATAGAACATATGTTTATATTGTATATTGTGAATAATCAAAAAAAGAAAGGAG
>NZ_JBLLLQ010000061.1:0-6732 GCF_047737915.1 Lysinibacillus sp. NPDC056185 | reverse complement strand
ACTGGAGGAGGTAGAGGGATTCGAACCCCCGCGCGGTGTTACCCGCCTGTCGGTTTTCAAGACCGATCCCTTCAGCCAGACTTGGGTATACCTCCGTAATTATATAAATGGTGGACCTTGCAGGACTCGAACCTGCGACCGGACGGTTATGAGCCGTCTGCTCTAACCAACTGAGCTAAAGGTCCTTTAAGATGGCGGCAGAGGGGATCGAACCCCCGACCTTACGGGTATGAACCGTACGCTCTAGCCAGCTGAGCTACGCCGCCAGGATCTTTATACTGGTTATCTTTTATGGTGGAGCCTAGCGGGATCGAACCGCTGACCTCCTGCGTGCAAGGCAGGCGCTCTCCCAGCTGAGCTAAGGCCCCATAAAATGGTCGGAATGACAGGATTCGAACCTACGACCCCTTGGTCCCAAACCAAGTGCTCTACCAAGCTGAGCTACATTCCGATAAATATTAATTTGGCGCGCCCGACAGGAGTCGAACCCATAACCTTCTGATCCGTAGTCAGACGCTCTATCCAATTGAGCTACGGGCGCTAATGATTAAAATAAAAAATGGTGCCGAGGGCCGGAATCGAACCGGCACGGTAGTCACCTACCGCAGGATTTTAAGTCCTGTGCGTCTGCCAGTTCCGCCACCCCGGCACATTTGGAGCGGAAGACGAGGTTCGAACTCGCGACCCCCACCTTGGCAAGGTGGTGTTCTACCACTGAACTACTTCCGCATGTGCATAAGATTTATTTATCCTGGCAATTATGAAATTTTAAAAATGGTGCGGGTGAAGGGAGTCGAACCCCCACGCCTTGCGGCGCTAGATCCTAAGTCTAGTGCGTCTGCCAATTCCGCCACACCCGCATATTTTGTTGGCAATTTAAATGGTGAGCCATGAAGGACTCGAACCTTCGACCCTCTGATTAAAAGTCAGATGCTCTACCAACTGAGCTAATGGCTCAAAACTATGGTGCCGGCGATAGGAGTCGAACCCACGACCTACTGATTACAAGTCAGTTGCTCTACCAACTGAGCTACACCGGCAAATGGTGGAGGATGACGGGCTCGAACCGCCGACCCCCTGCTTGTAAGGCAGGTGCTCTCCCAGCTGAGCTAATCCTCCTGGGTATTATGCCTAGCGATGTCCTACTCTCACAGGGGGAAGCCCCCAACTACCATCGGCGCTAAAGAGCTTAACTTCCGTGTTCGGTATGGGAACGGGTGTGACCTCTTTGCCATCATCACTAGACTATTAGTTTTCAATATACTTCGTATTCTGAAAGCCTTATGTATTTCGTTTTGAAGTTTTTATTACCTGTCCTTCAAGACAAGAATTATTGTATAACGTTTTCTCACATTGTGCAACACTTTTTTATAAAAGAAAAGAAATTATTACTTTTCGAAGATATTTTTGTTATGTAAGAGAAATTATCACTCTGCTATTTATTATAACAATTGCTTAATTAAAAGAAAACAATTAATTTATCGGAAGTGTTTTTATCTATTTTAATTCATTAAAAAACACTTTTTCCGATATGAGCTACTCTTTTCTGACTGTCGAGACACTTCGCTTTTTGCAGGAATCTTTAATCTACTACAGGATCAATCAGAGTAGCCCTTCGTTACAATCAACTAAACAAGCAAAATATAAACGAAAAACTATTTATAGATTCACTCAACATGCCTGTTAATTTATCATTCCAAAATTATTTAATTATAATTTTCAGGTTTCATTTTATCCTCAATCATTAAACCCTAAATTTACTGCTCAGGTGAAAGAACATTTTTGACGCTTCGCTTACGTTATAGAAAACATTTGACTGACGTTGCACTTTCGTTACAAAAAACATCTGCTAAAGAAGTTAAATAACAGAAAGAGCCATTTGTAATCGATCAATTTCCTCAAATGTTGTTGCTGGACCAAAAGATACTCTAAAAAATTGACGTGCCGCTTCCATAGAATAGCCCATTGATAAAATCGCCTTCGTACCAGACTCACTATGAATATCGCAGGCACTTCCTGTGGAAATACATATCCCCGCTTCATTTAATTTTAACAAAACGTATTGCCCCTCTACTCTTTTCATTAATACACCACAAATATTAGGCAATTGCTCCTTACTCTCAATGATTTGACACGTTTCTTGTAAATTTTCCTTAAAGCTTTGACGTAATGCTTCATAATACTTCCGCTCATATTGATAATCTTCAATCGCCGTAGCAAAAGCGACAATAGCTGGAGTATCTAATGTTCCTCCCCTTAGCCCATGCTCATGCGTGACACCTGGTGCTAATGCAGGAACACAGAGCTTAGGATTAATATAAATAGCCCCACATCCTTTTGGCCCCCCTATTTTATGGGCTGAAACTGTAATAGCATCTACTTGCTGTTTTAACGGAAGTTTACAGTAGGACTGTACACAATCAACATGCAAGAAAACGTTTAATTGTTTTGCAATCTCGGCCATTTCTTCAATAGGTTGAATAGAGCCAATCTCTGAATTTACATGTTGGATAGTGATTAAAGCCGTATCTTCTTGTATTGCTTCTCGTAGTTGCTCCACATGAATACAACCATCCTGCTGTAAAGGTAACTTCGTGACTACAAAACCCATTTTTTCAAGTGTATTTAAAGCCGCATGTACAGAGGTGTGTTCCGCTTGTGATGAAATAATGTGCTTCCCTTTATTTGACGCTAAAGCTAATGACAAAATCGAAATTAAATTGCCCTCAGTTCCGCTTCCAGTAAAAATGACACCATCACTATTTACTCCAAGAGATCTTGCTACGACAGCTCTTGCCTGCTCAACAAAATAATTCGCTTGCCCTCCTAGATCATGTAAGCTTGCACTATTTCCATAATACTGCTTTGCTACCTCACAATATGCTGTAAGAGCTTTTGGAGTCATCGGAGAGGTTGCAGCGTAATCCAAATAAATCATCTTATTCTTCCCTTCTAGTTCATCAGGTCTTGTTTTCTCTTTTATTTTATGTAAAGATATGTGTCAAGACAACTGTAAAGAAGGTATATGTATGGATGTAATGACAGATGTACTTATTATTGGTAGCGGCGTTGCTGCACTTCAAACTGCTCGACTACTCGAAGGACATTTTCAAGTTCAGATAATTACAAAATGTTCAATTAAAATGAGTAGTTCTTATCGTGCTCAAGGCGGTATTGCTGCCGTTACAAGTCAAGAAGATCATCCAAAGTTTCACATTGCTGATACGTTGATTGCTGGTGAATATCATCATGAAAAAAGGAATGTTGAAGTACTAATAGAAAACGGCACAGAAATTATACGTGATTTATTAAATGAGGGCTTCTCAGTTGATCGACAAGTTGATGGGTCCCCGGCTCTAGGCTTAGAGGGGGCACATAGTCATCACCGTATTTTACATGCAGGTGGTGATCGTACTGGCCAAGTAATGATAGATTATTTGCTCAAACAACTTACATCTAATATCGTTGTGAATTGCTATGAAATGGCTTACGAGCTTTTATTAAATACAGATGGAGATTGTGTTGGCGTTCTGACAAAAGGAGCAAAGGGAATGAAGCGCTACCTTGCCCACCACGTCATTCTTGCGACAGGAGGTGCGGGTGCTCTATATTCTTGTACGTCTAACTTTGCTACGAATACTGGAGATGGTATCGCTTTAGCATATCGTGCTGGAGCTGCCATCAGTGATATGGAATTTATGCAATTTCATCCGAGCTTACTTTGGTGTGGAGGGCAGGCCAAAGGATTAGTCTCTGAAGCTGTACGTGGCGCCGGAGGAAAGTTTGTCGATGCACAGCGTCGTCCCATAATGAAAGGCATACATGAACAGTTGGACTTAGCACCACGCCATATTACTGCACATGCATTATTTAATAAACGTGCTGTTGGGCAAGAAACCTTTATTGATATTTCAAGTATCGAAAACTTTGAAGAAAAATTCCCTACAATTGCTCAGCTTTGCTATGACAATCATGTTAATTTACAAGATGGATTAATTCCTGTAGCACCAGGTAGCCATTTCTTAATGGGTGGTGTTGTTGCTGACGACATGGGAAGAACATCTATTCCTAATCTATATGCAATAGGAGAAGTTGCTTGTACTGGGGTGCATGGTGCCAATCGTTTAGCTAGTAACTCTCTTTTAGAAGGCATTACGTTTGGACAAAGAACAGCCCAATACATTATTCAAACAGGTTGTAAGCAAAATAGTTTCTTAATTAATGACAAACATCACCAACAAACAATGCCATCATTATTGACAAAAGATCAGTTACAACAAATGATGATGCACACGTTAGGCATTGTGCGAAATCCTATTGATATGGAACAATTCGTACAACAATTGCCCCCAATGCAAACACTGCTTCATGTTGATTTAGATGGCTTGAATCGACAGGAACTCGAACTTTACATGATGCATATTGTCGCTACATTAATGGCACACGCAGCCATTACACGAAAAGAAACACGCGGAGCACATATTCGCATTGACAGACCACAAGATGATCATCGTTGGGCAAACCGTTGGATCATTTTTCAACAAGGACAGATGAAAGTGAGGAATTCATTATATGAATATCATCAAACTCGAGGAATTGCTAAAACAATTTTTTAATGAGGATATAGGCGATGGGGATTTATCGAGTGAATTTATATTTTCTCCAGAACAGCAGGGATCTTTTTCTTTTTATGCGAAGGAAAGCGGCATTTTTTGTGGAGCCCCCATTATAAAGTATGGATTTCTTCTACTTGATCGATCTATGGATATTATCCTTTATAAAAAAGATGGAGAAAAAGTCAATGCTGGTGATATTCTTGCTGTTATCCAAGGACCACTTCAAAAATTATTAATGGGTGAACGTGTCATTTTGAATCTTATCCAGCGCATGTCCGCTATTGCTACGGCTACAAATTTAGCGGTACGAGCAACAGCAGGTACTAATGCGAAAATATGCGATACACGCAAAACAATGCCTGGAATGCGTATGTTAGATAAATATGCTGTTAGAATCGGTGGCGCCTATAACCATCGCAATGGTTTATACGACGCGATCATGCTAAAGGATAATCATATTGCTTTTGCAGGTAGTATTACTAAGGCCGTACAGGCAGCCCGTGAGAAAATCGGTCACACCATTAAAATCGAAGTCGAAATCGAAACAAAAGCTCAATTAGATGAAGCAATTGCAGCTGGTGCAGATATCATTATGTTTGATAATCGTAGCCCTGAGGAAATACGTGAATGGCTCCCAGCAGTTCCCCCACATATTGCAACAGAAGCTTCAGGTGGCATTTCGCTTCATAACTTAAATACCTATGCTGAAACAGGTATTCAATGGATTTCACTCGGATCGCTAACACATTCAGTAAAAGCCTTTGACATTAGTGCACTTGTACAAACGAAAGGAGCTAATTCCATTGTCCATCACTAGTTTATTACAACAAACATCACTACTACCAGAGCATTACCGTGTATTATCTAAAAATGACATGGAATCTCGCATTATAGCCATAAAAAAGAAATTAGGTAGTAAGCTCTTCATCCCTGGGCATCATTATCAAAAAGATGAAGTAATTCAATTTGCAGATGCAACAGGAGATTCCTTGCAGCTTGCTCAATTATCAGCAGCTAACAAGGAAGCTGAACATATAGTATTTTGTGGCGTACACTTTATGGCGGAAACAGCTGATATGCTCACAACTGAACAGCAGCATGTTTATTTACCTGATATGCGTGCAGGATGTTCAATGGCAGACATGGCAGACATTTATCAAACAGAACAAGCATGGCCGTTTTTACAGGAACTCTTTGGTGATACCATTATCCCTCTAACATATGTCAATTCTACTGCTGCCATTAAAGCATTTACTGGGCGTCATGGTGGAGCCTGCGTAACATCGTCCAATGCAAAAGAGATGGTTAAATGGGCATTTACGCAAAAACCACGTATTTTCTTTTTACCAGATCAACATTTAGGAAGAAATACTGCGTATGATTTAGGAATACCGCTTGAAAATATGGCCGTTTGGAATCCTCATACAAATAAGCTTGAGACAGATCAGTCTCTAGAAAACATTCAAGTCATCTTATGGAAGGGACACTGCTCCGTCCACGAAGGTTTTACAGTTCAGCATACGGAGCTTATACGTCAAGTTCATCCAACTATGCGTATCATTGTTCATCCAGAATGTAATCGTGAAGTTGTTGCTGCTGCAGATGATGCAGGTTCTACAAAATACATTATCGATACGATTAATAAAGCACCGAGTGGTTCTGCATGGGCAATCGGTACTGAAATGAATCTTGTGAATCGGATAATCCAGCAGCACCCTGATAAGCAGATTATCTCTTTAAATAAGAATTTCTGTCCTTGTCTTACAATGAATCGAATTGATCTTCCCCATCTACTTTGGTCATTAGAAAGTATAGAAAAAGGGCAGCCACATAATCGTATTCGAGTAGATGCTCACACTGCTGAAGAAGCACGTAGCTCACTTGAAAGGATGCTTTTTAGAGCATAAATAGCAAAACGTCTACTCATTTCTGGTAGACGTTTTGTCTTATAATTACTGATCTTCTACGTAAGCATATTGTGATCTTCATTAACCTTAGAATCTTAAAAACTATTTTTATACAAAAAAATGCAGTAGATGTAAATTACATCTACTGCATTTCAGTATGACCCGTACGGGATTCGAACCCGTGTTACCGCCGTGAAAGGGCGGTGTCT
>NZ_JBLLLQ010000060.1:0-7727 GCF_047737915.1 Lysinibacillus sp. NPDC056185 | reverse complement strand
ATTGTTGATTCGACTGAACCTTCTACACGTGCAAAAACGCAAGGGAAAATAGATGTTTTAGTTGCACTAGCAGGAGCTTCAGGTGGTGCTCTCTCCGGCATGGTAGTAGCTAATGCCAGCTATGCAACATTATCTTTAGCTGGAGGTCTATTATCTTTAATCCTTATTCCAGTTGTCATTTGGTCAAGAAAAGCTTGAGATACATGATATAATACTAAAATTTTTAATGGTTACTAAAATAGTTTCAAAGTAACCTATGCAATCTTTTTTAAACCATGCAGTAATATCAAGAATTTAGAGTGAATTTAAATAAAACTTTATTAAAAAACAACTTAATTCGGTATTCCGAAATGTACATCAAAAGAACCTTTTACTCTTAATAAAAACAAATAACTATGTAATTAGCTATTTGTTTTATCATCAGCTTCTGTTTGATTACATGCATTAATTACCTCATTAAAGGCTGCTATAATTTCCTCGATTGTATATCCCGCTTCGGGTAATTCATTAGTTATTTGTTCTAATTTTTCATATGCTCATTCCTTGATAATTTTTAAAATCTAATTAGTCGTTATAAAATTGTAGCCATTGACAATAATTAAATTATCAGTTTTGAGAACAAAAGTACATTTAAAAGACAGCGGATTGGCACTTAATGATTTAAGGTTAGGGAAATACTTTATCCATTATGTACCTAAAAGTTTTGCCTTTTGGATATTTTTGTTTTGAAATTCATAGTGGGTAATACATTCGTTGTTAAATTCTAATTAGTGCATTTTTACAATAAGTTGAGACACTTTCAGGTTAGTTCAATAAAAATGCTATAATCTAAGGTATTAAGAAGATAGTAGGGTTTATCATTTGAATCATGTAATATTAGACACAGATATATGGATTTATTTAGCCCAAGATACATATACAGGAGCTCTTCTGCAACTGAAGAAATGATTGATGTTGGAAAGTTAATAATTCTAGTTCCAGAACAAGTGAAAGCTGAATGGGATACGAGGGGAGATTAATGACGGATTTCTCAAAATGGCAATTGTGGTATGGAGTAGTTTCACAAGATACAGAATATGTTAAAGTCGGACAGTCGTCTGTCAAAGTAACTACAAATGATGTCAATACTACATCAGCGAGTAGACTAAAATCAGTACAATTTAACTTATCAATTGCCAAAATAATGATGATACGTTTCTACGTAGAAGATGGAACAAACTTTGGAAACGACTAAGTTGGATTACTTAGGAAACAGGAGAAGGTACATACTGTTCGGACAAGGATTATAGGTCCAAATTACAATAGACAAAATAAATACAGGAGAGTTTACTGAACGTTTATTCCAATTAGAAAATCGTTCGTTTTATAAACCTACATTTGAATAACATCGAAAGCTAGGAGGCAGCTCCTCAGCCACCACAAGCGATTCTGTTCGAGCTTGCGCAGAAGCACGGTGGTGGAGTCTGGAAGAAGAATCACTTGTAGAAAGTAATCTACATGCAATAGATTTTATTATTTCTTAAAGCATTAAAAAGCGTAAAAGCTTAAGCCCTTACGCTTTTTGTATGAATAATTATTTACTTTCTTCTGTTGATGTATCTGCATCTTCAGTCGTTGTATCTGTTTCAGCAGCAGCTAAAAACTCATCTAACGCTGTTTTTATATCTTCATCTTTAATCTTGATATCAGCATCTTTCATCATTTTCGCTACTTTTGTTAATAGTGTTGAAGTATTCGCTTTTGCTAGTTTTAATTGCTTTTCAAGCTCGGCTTTTTTATCTTCGTATGATTCTTTAATCTCACGCTTGTCCGTCACTTCGATAATATGATAGCCAAAGCTAGATTGAATTGGATCGCTGATAACATTTTTTTTCAATGCGAAAGCACCTTCTAAAAACTGTTGATCCATATTAGTTGCTTTGTTAAACCAACCTAAATCCCCACCAGTTGTTTGTGCTGCTTGTTCAATAGAATACTCTTTTGCAACTTTTGCGAAATCTTTTCCAGTTTCAAGTTCCGCTTTCACCTTTTTAGCAGTCTCTTCATCTTTTACTACTATATGACGAGCTTGGATTTCATTTTTGATATTTTCGTATTCAGCTTTAATTTCATCTTCTGTTACTTCCACATCTTCAACTAATGCCTTTTCTTGCATCAATTTAAGTTCTAGGGATTTTTTGTACAAAGATTCTGTTTGTCCTTGTTGTGCAATGAAGGTTTCGAAGTTATCGCCTAATTGCTTTTTGTCAGCTTCTAATTGAGCGTTTACTTCATCTTCTGTCACTTTATATTTCCCTGAAAGTACTTTTTTAATTATTAGAAGTTGAAATGCTTGCTCTCCCGTAGATGCTTTCATTTCTTCATATAAATCATTTTGAGTGATATCTCCAACTTTAGAAGTAGCGATTACTTCGTCCTTAGTTGCTGAATCATTACTACAAGCACCTAATGCAAGAACTGATGCTGCAAGTGTGAATGTTAATACTGTTTTTTTCATGGAATTCTCTCCTAACTTCTTGTTGTTGCAGTTGTAAAACAAAGTCTATTTCTATTTCTATAATTATTTTTACAGAGAAAGATTATCTCCATATAAACAGTACCTTAAGAAAACCTTAACAATTCATTATGAATTTGGCCAGAAAGCTAAGTCATATAACATCAAACAATATACCGCCTATAACCAAATTAACCATATATTGGTTATAGACTAATCTAAGTTAACCTTAATTTGAGAAGAGGCTGGGACGAACTGGTCAATCTACAAAAAGCACGAGAAATCAATTTTAGAAACGTTGATTTCTCGCACTTTTCTAAATTTTAATTTGCTGGCGAATAGTAGAATCAAGTTGAACACCATAGAAAAATAAAAACATCGTACGCGAAATCGTGTATTATTGAGGTTCCTACACCAATCAATAAGAAGGGATTTCGAATACGGGAAACCTATAAGGGTTCTCGGCATAATCGACTTATGTGTATCAGAAATCAATCGATCACAGGGAATAGCATCATTACTACTTTCTGAAATAGATGATTTCTGTGTAGGGAAGTCGGTTGATTTTTTACTTTTGTTTGCAGATAACAAAAAATTATATTTAAATGCAGGATTTAAGTCTGTTAATAATGAGTGTACATGGTTAAAAATAGACGATGAAAATCAAACGACTTACGGAATAGGACATGAAATTATAAATGAACTTATGATTAAAGAAGTGGGCAATTTAAAATGGGAAAATGGCAAGATAGATTTATTAGGTTATCTTTATTAAGTTAAGGGGTACTATTGGTGCATAATTAATTCACTTTAGCTATTGGGATTTATTTTTTATTCTATACACAGATCTGTTCATTTTTAATTAAGCAATAGTAGATAAAGGGGGAATGTGATTATGAACGAGAATAGCGATTGGATTTTTGCCTAACAAGGTAATTTCCGTGGAGGAGCTCCAAAAGTTTTGGGAAATGGAATGTACTTAAAGCTATACTTATTTGACTATAAATCAGAGAACGATGTATGCTATATTGCCAATGTTGTTGTTCATCCAGACCATCGAAGTAAAGGTGTAGGAAAGTAGCTAATGCAGCGGGCACAGGATTTTTCTCAAGTAGGGCCAAATATTGATTGGCTAAGTTTATACGTTTCGGGTAAAAATCAATGGTCCAAGGGTTTATACGAGAAATTATCATTCCATACACATTTACAAGAAAATAGTTTCGTCTGGTAATTTCATGTTTCTAGAAAAGGAGCCTATACTTATGAATTATAAAGAATTAAAAAAGATTGCAGCTGCGGTTACTTCACCTACAGAATTAAATGATTTTGTTCAGTACGGAAGTGTTGGTGCAGCGATTGAAACCGTAGATAGTAATATCTATACAGGGATTAGTATAGATACAGCTTGTTCCATGGGTTTTTGTGCAGAGCATGCGGCGGTCGCAGATATGTTGAAAAATGGCGAATATCAAATAAAAGCTTTTGTAGCAGTTGACTCGGAAGGAAATGCTGTTCCACCATGTGGACGCTGCCGTGAGTTGATCAGTCAGCTTTCAAAAGAAAATTTAGAAGCTGTTGTAGAGGTTGAAAATGACAGGTTTGTTTTATTGAAAGAGATTTTGCCGTATGACTGGAAAACCAATCGAGGTAGGGAATGGTAATTGGTCAAGTTTGAAACTTTATGTTTACTTGCTATCGATTTAAAAGTAAAAGCCTAGCAAAAAGTGCGCTTTCGGGGGAGAACACTATGTTGGTATCCTTCATGGACTGAATGCAGCGGATTTAACTTGCTTTTCTTACTTGTTTAAACATAAAACACCCAGTTAGATAATTAATATCAAAAGGGCTGAAATAGTACATCCTTTTTCCAACATGAAGACACAAATATTGAAACAACTTAAATTCGATGCTATTATGGATATGTAAAGTCTTTTATTGGAGTGAATAACAGTAATGAAATATTCTAAAGCTACAAATTATGCACTACACACAATGCTTTTTCTAGCAAAGGAAACACCGGATAAACCAGTAGGTGTCCAACAATTAGCTGAAATGCAACATGTTTCTCCAACGTATTTGTCTAAAATCTTAACTAAGTTAGTAAAAGAGGGAATGATTAATTCTGTATCGGGTGCCAATGGTGGTTATACACTTAGTCAGAATTGGGAAGATATTTCATTTTTAGATATAATACATGCAATTGAAGGCAAATCGTCTTTGTTTGATTGTTGTTTATATAACGATCCTAAGTGTGTAATAAAAGAAGTAATGCTATCTGCAGAGGAAACACTGGAGAATGAGTTAAAAAACAGAAAAATATCGGATCTGGTGAAAAAATAGTCGTGGATTTAGTCCACCATTATTTTTTTGAACAATCAGAGATATAAAGAATCTTTTAAGTCTGTAAATAAACTTAAGGAACTTAGAAATTTTACACTCTAAACTCTCGGTTTTGTACTTCTATAAATTTTCAAGTAGTTATAGCTTAAAATCATTCTGTTTTAAACTTTAATTTCAGATAGAATGCATGTTGTAATATATTGAAATAACATTTTTAACGAAGCAACATGTACTCTAAACAACTTATGAAGGAGAGTTTCATGATGGAATTATTTGATTGTGCAATTATTGGTGCAGGTGGCGCTGGGCTAAATGCAAGTTTGATTTTAGGAAGGTCTCGAAAAAAAGTAGCTCTATTTGATAATGGAACAAATCGGAATCGCGTGACTCAGGAATCACATGGATTTCTTACACGTGATGGAATTAAACCTGCAGAGTTTAAAGAAATAGCTTTGAATGATGTAAAAAAATACCCATCAGTTCATTTTTATCAAAACACGGTTATGAATATAACAAAACAATCAAAGGGTTTGTTTAAAATTGAGACGTTAGAAGATCAAGAGTATGTTGCTGAGAGAATTATTTTGGCAACGGGTGTTCAAGAAGAATTCCCGCTGATTCCGGATATGAGAAATTACTATGGGAAAAGTTTATTCAGCTGCCCAACTTGTGATGGATGGGAATTACGAGATAAACCTCTAATTATAATTTCAGAAGATGAAGAACAAACCCTGTTTAAAGGAAAACTTATCTATAACTGGTCAAAAGATTTAGTAATAGCCACAAATGGTCATGAACTTTCTAATTCGACATTGAATGAACTACAAAGAAAAGATATAACTGCTATTACTGAACCTATTCAACATTTAAAGGGTATGGATGGTTATTTAAACAAAGTAGTGTTTAATTCAGGACTTGAAATCGAAAGAGTTGGAGGATTTATTGTACCTAATTTTGTGCGTCCAAACCGATTTGCAGAGCAGTTAGGTTGTCAACTAAATGAAAATGGTAGCATTGTTGTGGATGAGGCAGGGCGTACGTCACAGGAAAATGTTTATGCAGCAGGGGAAACTGCTAAATTAGGTCAGTCTTCGTTAATAGTTGCTGCTGCTGAAGGATATAAAAGCGCGATGGCAGTTGTTTTCGATAGTACAATTTAAAAAATTTTAGATTAATTACAGATATTAAATACCTTTAATGTTCATTGAAAGGGGGATAGAAGTTTTAGATTATATCTTTAAGATTTTGATTTCCACGGAGGAGGAATAAAGTTATGTCAATTACTCATGTAACAACAAAGCAAGAATTAGGAGAACACTTAAAAACTGAAAAGATTGTGTTAATAAATTTTTGGGCGGAGTGGTGTAGCCCTTGTAAAATGTTCGGAATGGTTCTTAACCAACTCAATGAAGAATCCAGTGATAAGGTGGAAATTTTAAGGGTGAATGTTGATAAAAGCCCAGAACTTGCAGCGGAATACCAGGTACTAGGGATCCCTCATTCTCGTTTGATTATTCACAATAAATTACATGAACCAATTGTTGGATATATTCCTTTAGAAAATCTAAAGCAAATTATTGGAGTTTGATTTAAAATAGGAGGGAAAACATGGAGATTCTTGAGTGTGCAATTATTGGTGGAGGACCTGCAGGATTAAATGCAGCATTATTGCTAGGTAGAGCGAATCGTTTAGTAGCATTGTTTGATACAAATAATGACCACTTTGCATTCGAGCTTCAAGAGAGTATTTCCAGAAATGGAAATGCTGCTATCGAATTCATGCAAGTAGCAAAAGAAAAATTAAATCAATATCCTAATATTCATTCCATCGTTAGTCAAAATGTTAGGGTCATTAAACAATCAGACAATAAGCTTTTTAAAATTTATGCTGAAGATGGAGAGAGCTTTCTTGCTGAAAAAATCCTTCTGACAGATGGTGCTAAAATACAGACAGATATTCCTGACTTCGAGCAATATTACAATAAAAGTATTTTTAGATCTCCATATAGTTATGGTTGGGAGTTAAAGGATAAAAAGTTGATTTATATAAATGAAACAAGGGACGTTGCGCTAACGGCCAAAATAATTCACAATCTATCAAATGATTTAATCGTGGCAACAAACGGTAATGAAATAAAAGAAAATGAAAGAAGAGAGTTAGAAGAAAAGGAAATAAACGTAATTACTGAAAAAATTAAAGAAGTAAAAGGAGATAATGGGATTTTGAGGAGCGTAGTTTTTCAAAATGGAATAGAGGTAGAGAGAGAAGCGGGCTTTATTACACCGTCCAATTTCACAACAAATATAATTGGTCAAGGATTGACTTGTGATCTTGATGAGCACGGATTAATTGTTGTTGACCATTTTGGAAGAACTTCGGAAAAAAATGTTTATTCAGCTGGTGATGCTGCTCAGCCTGCGCCAACGGAAATCGTACTTTCAGAAGCAACAGGTTTACAGGTAGCAATGACTATTAATTCAGATATTTCGATTGAAAAGTTTTAAATAGTAATGAACTATAAGTGCAATTTTGTAAGACATAGTAAAGAAGTTGCTTAAGGGGAGGATTCGTTTTGCCAACCAAGGATTTTTTTGTTGGCAAGATTTTTACTGCTCATTTCCCGAATATTAGCATTAATACTATTCATTGTATCCCGAGCATTGGTGGATGCTTTCGAGTATGATAAGTAAGTGCCAATGCAATGCACTGTTTTAATTCGTTGATTGGTATTTCATCATTTTCAGCAAATACAATCGCTCGATTACCTTCATAGCTGAATAAATCTCTATAAACCTCATTCGTAGGTAGAGCTACCTGCCTTCGTTAAAACTTATTGCCAACACAACATCGGTTGTGTAAATAAGAAAGTCTTATGGAACAGAAGATAAATCA
>NZ_JBLLLQ010000059.1:0-11701 GCF_047737915.1 Lysinibacillus sp. NPDC056185 | reverse complement strand
GATGTCCAAAATTTTGTTTCGTTCACTAACTCAAGGTTAGCTACTAAAAACTTTATTGATTACGTTTTGCTTGTTCAGTTTTCAAGGTTCATTTTTTCAATTACTGCGTCACCTCTTGGCGACTTATACATAATAACATCGATTATTCATGAAAGTCAACATTAAATCATAAGTTTTTTTAAGAACTTTATTTTTCCGTATCAATTATGCCTCGGCATTGCGTCCGGAATCGGCTTTTTACTTTGCTCAAAGAACTCCTTTCCGATTCCGTGACAGCCGCCGGAGGCATTTACTTCTGTAGCTGACGCTTTGCTTTCGCTACAAAAGACATTTGTAGCTGACGTTTCACTTTCGCTACGAAAACATTTGTAGCTGACGTTTCACTTTCGCTACGAAAACATTTGCTGAAAGAAGTTAAAAATATAGAAACGAGGTCGTTATGATGGTTCGTAAAACGTTGATTTCACTGTTTTTAATCTTAATACTGTTTATCTTTATAAAGCCGATAAATTCTACTATGATTTCTGTATTCAACATTGCAGATGCTCCAGCAGTTGTAACAAAAGGGCATTATGGTACATCACTTATTGTCGAAATTTCTTTCTCTGATGACAACCTGGTGGACTGGCTTAAAACTGTAAAAGAACCTTATCCGCTTCTATTGTTAGATGCTGCATGGATTGAACGTTCACCTGAGCACCTAAAAATCATTCAAGAGCGAAAACTACCTACAGGATTATTAGGGCCTGAGGATTCAGTGGATAAGCCAATTGATCTTGCCGTCGTTCAGAAAGATATTAAAATTTACGAAAAGCATTTTCAAGAAACACCACTTTGGTTTGCAACACAAAATCACCAGTATTCGCAGGATTTACAAAATAACTTATTTCAACAGCAGATGAATATACTTTCTCCCTCTCTAATCTGGAAAGGTGAAAAGACACCTAAATTACAAAAGGGAGATTTTGTTTTTATGTCTTTACACCAAAATAATAAAATCTCGTTTAAAGAGCTGAATACATTTCTACAACAAAATAAATTTATGTCGATTGAGGAAAATATATTCGGCTATAAAATTCAAACTAAAAAATCACCATAAAGTGAAACTTTAATCAGTGGGGATTTTCTTCATCCCCACTGATTATTAGTCTTCACCAATCGGACTTTTACGGGCAGTTGATCTCCCACCTATCTCTTTACTTTCGCTAAATTTTGCGACAGGAGTCTTGTACCTGACGTTTCACTTTCGGTAATTACTGCCCGTTAATGCGGGATAAAAAAGAAGTTGCCTCAACTAATAGAGGCAACTTTTTTTATGCGTTTTTAGCTTGTTCACGACGTGCTTTGCGGCGTGCTTCTAATTTTTGACGATCTACTTCGGATTTTGCATTATATTTTGGTAATACTAATAATTGATAAGCATTTACAGCGAGTAATGGGAATAGTAAAAGTGCAACATACTCGTTAATATTTTCATCGCGACCCATTAATGCAATTGTCCATTCCAGTGTTGTAACGACAATCATAAAAAATAAAGCCGAAATGAACACATGTTTTTTCCCTGTTAATTTTACTTTTTGAATAGCTGTTGCTATAGCACCTACTATTAATACAATTAACAAACCAACATAGAATAACCAGCTTTGTCCATCTTTTACACCTGGTATAAAGCGGAAGAATATAATATCAAAAATAGTAAAAGCAATTAATAATAGCTGTACCCAATTCCATAATGTAAGTGTTCTAAAAATATTTACTCCCACTTGATGGAGCGTTAAATAAGCAAAAAAGCCCGCTTGTGCAATAACACTCATTGTAAATCCTAAGAAAACCATCCATAAAAGTCCGGCTAAAAATTCACCCCAGTGACCGTTTGTTATGTATGGTTGAAAGAAGTCCCATCGAATAAATAAACTGCAAATTCCGTTGACTGCGCCACCAACGAGCATTGCAAAGAAGAAAAACTTTGCCCAATTTCGTATCGTCACAACTAAAAGTCCCCCAATTTCTCAATATAATCTGTACTTATTTTAACAATGCATTGTTAAAAAAGCTATTTCTCATCGTAACCAATACATAAAGTCATCATAAATGTGAACAATAATTGAAAGAGTCTATTTATAGAAAGGACTGATGATTGATGCGAAAATTCTTCTTACTACTAATCCTAATGCTTTTTCTTTCTGCCTGTTCACAAGATAAAGCCACTACCATGTCCTATGATGAAATAAAAAAAATAATGATTGACTCTTTACAAACCGAGGATGGTAAAAAGGCGTTGCGAAAGCTTTTAGAGGAACCAAGCTTCCGTGAATTATTGGTGTTGGAGCATGATGAAGTCAAGAAAGCTACCGAAGCTACCTTGCTTTCCAAAGAAGCAGAAGACTTTTGGAAGAAAACATTCGAAGATCCAAAATTCAAGGAAACTGTAGCTAAAAGTATGCAAAAACAACAACAGGATATTATGAAGGAATTAATAAAAGACCCCTCTTTCCAAAAAGATATGGAAGCTTTCTTTGGCCAGCCAGATATGCAAAAGCAGTTAGAGACTATTCTAAAATCCTCCAATATGAGAAAACAAACAGAGGAAATCGTCAAGGAAACGATTGAAAGTCCGCTTATGCAGACAAAATGGCAGGAGCTTATTAGGAAAAGTGGTGGCGAGGCAGGTAAAGCTAGCGGCGGAAAAAAAGAAGCTGGCGGTGGTGAAGGTAATGAGCAAAAGGGCTCTGAGTAACCATTCATATATGCAAAAACGGATTTCCTCCATTGTTCGAGGAAATCCGTTTTCATTTATTTATTTAATTTATTAATGATGTTCGTCGCGATATCTAAATATATTTGTCCTGTTGTATGTTTTTCAGCATAAACAGAAGGCGCAAAATCTTCCTCTGACCAGTCAGGCTGACCAAGAGGAATTTGACCAAGTAGCTCTGTACGTAGTTCTTCTGCTAACTTAGGACCTCCACCTTGACCGAATACGAATTCACGGTCACCTGATTTCGATTCATACCATGCCATGTTTTCAATAACACCTAAAATTTCATGATCTGTTTGTAAAGCCATTGCACCTGCACGAGCTGCAACGAACGCTGCAGTTGGATGCGGTGTTGTTACAACAATTTCTTTTGAAGAAGGAAGCATTTGGTGAATATCTAATGCAACGTCACCTGTACCTGGTGGTAAATCCAATAGTAGATAGTCTAGTTCACCCCATTCTACATCACGGAAGAACTGATCTAACACTTTACCTAACATCGGTCCACGCCATACAATCGGTGCGTTATTTTCAACAAAGAAGCCCATTGAAATCATTTTCACACCTAAACGATCAACAGGGAAAATTCGATTATCTACCACTTTAGGCATATCTGTAACACCCATCATATCAGGCACACTGAAGCCATAAATATCAGCATCAATTAAGCCAACCTTTTTACCTAGACGAGCTAATGCAACAGCTAAGTTAACTGATACTGTAGATTTCCCTACACCGCCTTTACCAGAGGCAATTGAAATAACTTGTACTGTGCTAAGTGGAGATAAAATATCTTGTGCCTCAGCCTCAGTTGCTACGCCACGGAAGTCCTGTAGTTTTTCTGCTGACAGCTCTTCGAAACGAATACCAACTGTATTTGCACCAGCTTCTTTCAAAGCTTCAACAATTTTCATTTGTAGCTGTAATTGTTCAGGTGTATTTGTTTTAGCAATCGCAATTTTTACACTAACGTGATTCTTCTCTTCTTTTATTGCTACATTTGTAATACCGCCTGTTTCTGCAAATGATTTATGTAAAAATGGATCTTGTAGTTGTCCTAATATTTCTCGTACTTGTTGTTCAGTTATCACGACGAACACTCCCCTTATATTATCTCAATGTTAGTATATCATAATGACTTGATTTACGTTGTGTAGTTGCTCTATTCAATTTTTGCTAATAAATACTCTTCTATACCTTCAACAATAGCATCTCCCATTTTTTCTTGGTATTTCTTATCGGTTAATAGTGCACGTTCCTCATCATTACTTATAAATCCTGTTTCTACTAGTGCAGCAGGTACCTCAGCTTTTTTCAGTAAATATATTTGTTGTATAGACATTGCTTCTCGGTCTGTATTTTTCAAATTAGTGCGAATGGAATCTTGAATGCTCTTTGCTAATAATTCACTTTCAGCATGTCCTTCTTTATGATAAAACACCTGTGCTCCACGCCATTTTGTTTCAGGAATGGCATTTGCATGAATTGTAATAAAAAGATCCGGTTTTTCATTTTCTACTATGTCTTTTCTTAAAAAGATGTCCTGCTTTTTTCGTTCTCTCAATGTTCCATACTTTTCTGATGACGCGTGCTCATCGATAACATCGCCATCTTTTGTTCGTGTCATTACGACTGTTGCGCCTTTTTTCTTTAATTGCTTCTCCACATGCTGCGCAATTGCAAGTGTAATATCCTTTTCAATTACTTCGCCCTTTGAAGCACCTCCATCCTGACCTCCGTGTCCCGCATCAATGACAATTTTTATGCCACCAAGTGGGTCCGGTAAGAAGAAGTTACGGTTCGAAGCATTCGTTTCATATGCCACGACCACTATACTCATTAGCATAATTACTCCTAGTGCAAGCCAGCGCTTCACCCATATCCACCACCCTTTTACAGATAGTGTACGAAGTTAGTGATTGAACTATGCCAGAAAGTAAAAAAAACTCTCAAGTATTAAAATTGAGAGTTTGAGCTTGTAATGGAAGATACTTTTTTAGTAATACTAAAACGGCATTAATCCATTAATAATACATGGATTAATGCCGTTAATTTTTATTTTAGTGTAAATTCTGGTTTAAACTTACCTGCATAAGGTTCATGCTCAACAAATACTGTTGTATCCTTACCGTCTTTATCTTTACCAGTTCGGATATATGTGAATTTCTTATTATTTAGCTCAGTAATTTCGAGCACAGCCCCATATTTATTGTCACCAATTGAAACATGAGCTCTTAATTTATTTCCATCGATCACATTAAAGTATCCATAGTCTCCACGACTTTTACCTGTTTCAGGATAGAAAAATTCATATTTATTCGTATTAGCATCATATTTCGCAATGCTAATAAAATTTGTATTATATTGTGTTACATCATTTTTGTTTACATCTAATACAACTGTTCCTTGCCAAAGCGTACCAGCTAAAATTTTATCTCCATCTACGTCCTGAACAATAGGGCCTGTAGAATTATTTAATTTTTTATCTGGTGCAGTAAATGTTAAGTGTCTTTCCTTATAAGGGACATGATCAACGAATACCTCTACATCACTACCACTTGCATCTTTCCCCATTCGTTTATAAGTAAACATTTTATTTGTTAGCTTAGTAATATCCACAATTTCTTGGTAATTTTTCGTTTCTGAGATCAATATTCTATGCTTTCCATCATTCGTAAAAAAGAAAATCCCTTTATCGTCGATACTTCCAGCTGTATTTGGATCGAAGAATTCATAGCGTCCTGAATCAGCGTCATATTTCGCAAGGCCCATTAAATTTGAATTTTCTGCTGTTAAGTCTTTATTATTTTTATCGTAAACTTTTGAGGCTTGCCAATCTGAACTACTCAGAATTTTAGCCTTTGCTTGACCGTCTGTTATTTCTACCTGTCTTTGATTTGCATTATTTCCTGTTCTTACTTCTTCAGTTTTTTTCACGTCAGTTTTATTCCCACATGCGCCAAGAAGCGCCATTGCCGCAATTGATAATATTAATAGCCTTTTCATATATTGACCTCCATTTTCAGAATAAACAACCTGAAAATAGTATCAGCCATTTCTATATAAAATACACATCGCATTTGCTATTTATACAACAACAGTGCAGTAGGATATTTTGAAACACTTGAATTTGAAGTATCAAAGCATTTGCCAAATAAAAAAACCCTTCTCGAAAATTCGAGAAAGGGCTTGTAAACGTTGATATAACAACGATATTAACGTTTTGAGAACTGAGGTGCACGACGAGCGCCGCGTAGACCTGGTTTTTTACGTTCTTTCATGCGTGAATCACGAGTAAGTAATCCAGCAGATTTTAATGCAGCACGGAAATCTGGGTCTACTTGAAGTAGAGCACGAGCGATACCGTGACGTACAGCACCAGCTTGACCAGTGTATCCACCACCGTTAACGTTTACGTGGATATCGTAGCTTCCTGTAGTTTCAGTTGCTACTAATGGTTGTTTAATTACTTCACGTAATGCAGCGAATGGTACGTATTCTTCAATTTCACGTTTGTTGATAACAATTTTACCTGTACCTGGTACTAAACGTACGCGAGCTACAGAGCTTTTACGGCGACCAGTGCCGATGTATTGAACTTGTGCCAAAGTAATATCCTCCTCTTAATTTATATTATCCGCGAAGCTCGTAAGCTTCTGGTTTTTGTGCAGCATGTGGATGCTCTGTTCCAGTGTAAACGTTAAGTTTAGTGAACATTTTGCGACCTAAAGAGTTTTTAGGAAGCATTCCTTTAACTGCTAATTCGATCATTCTTGTTGGGTACTTATCTAGCATTTCACCAGCAGTACGAGTTTTTAAACCACCCGCAAATTGAGTATGGTGACGGTAAAGTTTACCCTCTAATTTGTTACCAGTTAAATGGATTTTGTCAGCGTTGATGATGATTACGTGATCACCTGTGTCAACGTTTGGTGTGAATGTTGGTTTATGTTTACCACGTAAGATAGCAGCTACTTCAGAAGCTAAACGTCCAAGAGTTTGGCCTTCTGCATCAACTACTAGCCATTTACGGTCTACTTCGTGACCTTTAGCCATGAATGTTGTACGCATGTATATATCCTCCTAATCGATTCGATTACCGTTATTTTTCATTAAACTACACTATAAGTTTTCGGGGCTTATTTGTGGTGGTAATGAAAATACCATCTGTTATCATATAATGAATGACTTTTAAAGTCAAGCAATTTCAATAAACACCTGGAGAAGTTGTTCAGATTCCTTGATTGTTTAAATTAGGGCATTTGAGAGCCTTCATTTTGTTAAATATACAAAAAATTCCCCATCAAGAATTCTATAACATTCGCCAACTGTTCTCCTTCATAACTTGTCATCAAAAGCTGGGGATGACATTTGTTAAAACGTATTCAATTTATATAAGTTGATTGGAGTGGAGGCTGGGCGACTCCTTGGGGATTAGCGTCACAGATGAGACCCTGGAGCGAGCAACGCGAGTGAAGCGGCTCATCGGACGCCCCCAGGAAGCTTTGCTCTGTGCGAAAGCGAAGCGTCAGCAACAATGTTTTATCTGCGCGAAAGCGAAGCGTCAGCGGCAAAGCGCCCAGTCGGAACGGAAATCAACCACACGTTATGGTGATAAACCTTTTTAATAAAAGACTTTCTCAAGATACAGACCTTGTGGAGGTGCAGTCTTGCCCGCCTTATCGCGATTCATAGATTTAACGACTAACTCCACGTTCTCAATGTCACGACGTCCTATACCAACTTCCCAAAGTGTGCCTGCAATGATACGTACCATATTATATAAGAAGCCATTTCCTTCGATCACCATATGAAGCTCTTCACCGTACCATTCAAATTGTAGTGTAGTCACTGTACGGACCTTATCTTTGACACTTGTATTGGCTGCACAAAAGCACGTAAAGTCATGTGTACCGATAATAGCCTTTGCTGCCTCCTGCATTGCCTCAACATTCGGTTTCACACCATTTGTCTCTACAGTGTATTGTCTGCGGAATGGACTCTGTACAGGCTCACATGACCATATATATCGGTACCGCTTTCCTGTTACACTGTAGCGCGCATGAAAATCAGCAGCTGCTTCTTCTATCGACATTACCCGAATATCTCTTGGCAGTTGAACATTTAACGCCTTCATGTATTTATCTACTGGAATCGCGAGTGGTGAATCAAAATGCAATGTTTGGCCTGTTGCATGCACCCTTGCATCTGTACGTCCACTAGCTGTTACCTTTATCTTTTCCCCTTTATGCATAATGGCTAAAACACGCTCAATCTCAGCCTGTACTGTGCGTTCTCCAGGCTGTACTTGATACCCAGAAAATTGCGTTCCATCATAACTTATAATTGCTTTTAATCGTCGCATAAAGCTTACTCCTTTTAACTTCTATAGAAGAATAGTAAAACGGCCATCGCTACTAATAACACAAGTGAAAATGTATCACTCATATCCCATTTTAGCTTTCGATATCTCGTACGCCCTTCGCCTCCACGGTAGCCTCTTACTTCCATAGCTGTTGCTAAATCTTCGGCTCGTTTAAAAGCACTTACAAAGAGAGGTACTAGTAATGGCACAACCGCTTTAATACGATCCTTTATTGGTCCAGAAGATAAATCCGAACCACGTGCCATTTGTGCTTTCATAATTTTATCTGTCTCATCCATTAATGTTGGAATAAAGCGCAATGAAATAGACATCATCAAAGCTAACTCATGTACTGGCACTTTCACCGCTTTTAATGGATTTAGCAGCACTTCAATGCCATCCGTAATGGAAATTGGTGATGTTGTAAGCGTTAAGATAGATGTCATAAACACTAGCACTAGGAAACGTATCGAAATAAAGACCCCTTGTCGAATACCTTCTTCGTAAATGGTAATAAACTTCCACTCAAATATTAGGGCACCTTCTTTCGTCATAAAAATATGAATTAAGAAGGTAAATACCATTAAAAAAATTACTGGCTTTAGACCATTAATTAAAAAATACAGACGAATATTTGATATTAGCACAATGAGTAAGGTAAAAGCTAATAGCAAGGCATATGTCACTGTGTTGTTTGCTAAAAAAACAATAATAATGAATGCAAACACAAATATAAGCTTTGATCGTGGATCGAGCTTATGAACTGGAGAATTTCCGGGAAGGAAACGACCAAATATCATTTTCTCCATCATGACTGTCCACGCTCCTCTCTTAGTAACCGGGCAATTTCAGTTGCTAGCTCTTCTTCGGTTAAGCAGATCTTTGAGAAGGATTTGTTTATCATTGTTTCGATTTTTTGTTGAAAGCGTACGATACGAGGTGGTTCTAAGCGGAAATTTTTTAATGTCTCTACATCTTTGAAAATTTCTTGTGGCGTGCCACTTAGTACATTTTTCCCTTCATGCATAATGACAATATTGTCTGCATAACGAGCTGCGTCCTCCATACTGTGCGTTACAAGAATCGTCGTTAGGCCGCGTTCCTTGTGAAGCTTATAAAACATATCCATAATCTCTTTCTGACCGCGTGGATCAAGCCCTGCAGTTGGTTCATCTAAAACAATAACTTCAGGTTCCATCGCTAAAACGCCAGCAATTGCTACCCTGCGCATTTGTCCCCCTGATAAATCAAAAGGTGATTTTTCAAGTACGTTCTCTGGTAAGCCAACTAAGCCTATAAGTTCTTTTGCTCGTGCTTCTGCCTCTTGCTCTGATACACCAAAGTTCATAGGGCCAAACATAATATCCTTTAATACGGTTTCTTCAAACAGCTGATGCTCCGGGAATTGAAACACAATACCAACCTTTTGACGTACAGCCTTTAAATCCTTCGCCTTTTTTCCAGCTACAACAATGCGTTCTCCAATATGTACTTCCCCAGAGGTTGGTCTTAGAAGTGCATTAAAATGCTGAAGAATTGTCGATTTACCAGAACCCGTATGTCCGATAATTGCCTGATACGTATGTGAAGGGATTTCAAAATCTACATCGAATAATGCACGTTTTTCAAAAGGTGTACCCTGTGAATAGGCATAGCTTACTTGTTGAAGTTTGATGTCCATAAATCATTCACCAACTCTTCTTCTGTCATATGTTGTCCCATTAATGGAACACCTTCCTTTTGCAATAACTTTGATAACTTCATGGCAAATGGTAAGTCTAGTCCAAACTCAACTAGCTTGTCCCCAAGTGCAAAAATTTCACCAGGTGTACCCTCAGCAAATTTCTTTCCATCATTCATAAAGAGAACACGATCTGCAAGCATAGCCTCCTCTAAATCATGCGTAATAGATATTACCGTTAACCCTGTTTCAGCACGTAAAGTTTGCACAGTGTGTAATACCTCAGCACGCCCCTGTGGATCTAACATAGAAGTAGCTTCATCTAAAATAAGGAGCTTTGGTTTCATTGCAAGTGCGCCTGCAATGGCAACACGTTGCTTTTGACCACCAGATAAGTGGTGTGGCTCATGGTCTAAAAAATCGCTCATTTTTACTTGCTCAAGTGCTGCATGTACACGGTCTACCATCTCTTCAAAAGGTACTCCGTTATTTTCAAGAGCAAAAGCAACATCATCCTGCACTGTCGCTCCAACAAATTGATTGTCTGGATTTTGGAAAACCATGCCTATCTGTGAACGGCTTTCCCATAGGTTTTCTTCACTTAATGGTTCACGTAATATACGTACATCGCCCTGCTGTGGGTATAACAAACCATTCATAAGCTTTGCAATGGTGGATTTACCAGAACCGTTATGGCCAACGATGGCAATCCATTCCCCTTCCTGAACCGCAAAACTTACATTTTCAACCGCATTGCGGCTTTCATTTTCTTCTGGTGTATATGAAAATGTCACATTATTTAATGATAAAATTTCTGGCATTTCTAGAACTCCTCTCTACATGCTCAGCTCTACTAACTAACTTACACTTTTTTATGTATGAATTCTACTACAATCATTATGTCGATAAAAGAAAAGTGCTAAAATCACTTTTCGTATATTTTTTTAAAACAAATAGGACTAAATATAATTTATAAGATATTCAAATATTGGAGTGATGCACCCCAAACATTCCAGTGACTGCCATTCTATAAATCAGCCTATAAAAAAAAGCACCACTAAATTGGCGCTATCATACTTCCCTAAAAAATAAAAAAGCGCGCACCTCATTCGATAGAAATGCGCTAGTCGTTACATTTTCAAGAAACACGGGTGCTCAAGCCCTTGTTCCATTTGAATGAGGTGCGGAGAGCTAAACGAGACGCCACACAACAGTGTCCGCTCATCATAACGCTCAGCTTAATTATTTGTCGTATAAATCGTTTATAAAAGAAAGAGGGTGGTGATTCCACCCTCTTCACCACTTGTCTTCTCTTATGATTAAACTAATTCAATCACTACAACAGGTGCACCGTCACCACGACGAGGACCTACTTTAAGAATACGAGTGTAACCACCTTGACGCTCTGCATAACGTGGTGCAACATCATCAAATAACTTTTGAAGTGCAAATGAAGTTGTTTCGTTACCTTCTGCATCAGTAGTTGTTACTAGTTCACGACGGATGAATGCAGCAGCTTGACGGCGTGCATGTAAATCACCGCGTTTACCTAAAGTAATCATTTTTTCAACAGCTTTACGTACTTCTTTAGCGCGAGCCTCAGTAGTTTCGATACGCTCGTTGATGATTAAATCAGTAGCTAAGTCACGTAACATCGCTTTACGTTGAGAACTTGTACGACCAAGTTTTCTGTAACCCATGGATGTTTCCCTCCTTTATAAAAAAATATCTGATCTTGTAAGTTTTGTTTAAATCGCTTAGTCTTCTTTGCGTAACCCTAAACCAAGCTCTTCTAACTTCGCTTTTACCTCTTCAAGTGACTTACGTCCAAGGTTACGAACTTTCATCATATCGTCTTCTGACTTATTCGCAAGTTCTAGTACTGTGTTAATACCAG
>NZ_JBLLLQ010000058.1:0-13005 GCF_047737915.1 Lysinibacillus sp. NPDC056185 | reverse complement strand
GAGCACAGTATATAGAGAGGTGTATCTATGTGTAACGTAAAAAAAATTACTTTATGTATGATTAGTCTACTTTTAATTAATTTGAGCATTGTATCTTCTTTCGATGCAAAAGAATTGAGAAGATTAAATGGACTTAAAGCACAAATAAAAGGCCTAGAAAATCGTTTAAAAAGCCTTGAACCGATAAAACCCCAAACAATTGCTGATCCTCCTTTTCCAGAATTAACTCCTCCATCAAAATTTGTTACACTTTCACAGGTGATCGAGAATGGCACTACTATTCCTTATGAGGTTATCGTCAATAATCCTGGCTATAAGAGACCCGCTTATGAAGAATATTGGCATAGCTCAATCGGTCGGTGGAGCTATGTTCCAACTAGAATTCATTATGCACTGCATCGACTATTTACGAATTACGATGTTGCTCTTTCCGAATGGTACGACTTTGAACAAAATATGGGATTCACGATTCCATTGTTTCAAAATGAATCGGATTTAGATTTATATATTGTCGCGTTCCAATCTGATATTACGGCAGTTTATACGTTGGGGAATCAGGTGGTCGTTGTTGTATATCCAAGAAGAACCGGTGTTCAAGTGGTTACTATAAAAACAAGCGCTATACATCCCACAAATACCGAAGAATCTTTACTTGTGCAATTATCAACTCAAGCAGGAGAAGAAATCGATTATGCGCTTATCTCTTATATTTCTCCTAATTTTAGGTTGAAGCAAAAAGAATAACTCCAAGCTACTTTTCCGGAGTTTTTTAGCAGGTTTGCTCCACTTTATCAGCGATTGTCAGAGGCTTATCAGCGATTTTGCTATTTTTATCAGCGATTGTCGGAGGCTTATCAGCGATTTTGCTACTTTTATCAGCGATTGTCCATATTCTATCAGTGATTCACTAAAAAATATTCGCTAAAGCATAAAAAAATCACTTCTCAATTTGAGAAGTGATTTTTTTGACTGGAGCCGTAGATTACATCATTCCTGGCATGCCGCCCATACCAGACATATCTGGCATTGCTGGAGCTGCTTCTGGAATGTCTGCTACAACTGCTTCTGTTGTTAAGAATAGAGCTGCGACAGATGCTGCGTTTTGTAGAGCTGAGCGAGTTACTTTCGCTGGGTCTACTACGCCCGCTTCCATCATGTTTACCCATTCGCCTGTTGCAGCGTTGAAGCCTACACCGATTTCTTCGCGTTTTAGGCGATCTACGATAATTGAGCCTTCAAGACCAGCGTTGTTTGCGATTTGACGAACTGGCTCTTCTAAAGCACGCAGAACAATTTTCACACCAGTTGCTACGTCGCCTTCTTCTGCATCTGCAACGTTTTCAACTGCTGCATATACGTTAAGAAGTGCCGTACCACCACCTGATACGATACCTTCTTCAACTGCTGCACGAGTTGAGTTAAGAGCGTCTTCAATGCGTAGTTTACGTTCTTTTAGTTCTGTTTCTGTTGCAGCACCAACTTTGATTACTGCTACACCACCTGCTAATTTTGCAAGGCGTTCTTGTAATTTTTCTTTATCGAATTCTGAAGTTGTTTCAGCAAGCTGAGCACGGATTTGACCAATACGGCCTTCGATTGCATCTGCACCGCCAACACCTTCTACGATTGTTGTGTTGTCTTTTGTAACAACAACTTTCGCAGCGCGACCAAGTGATGTAATATCAGCTGATTTAAGGTCTAAGCCTAGTTCTTCTGTAATTACTTGACCACCTGATAAAATTGCGATATCTTCAAGCATTGCTTTACGACGGTCACCAAATCCTGGAGCTTTAACCGCTACAGCATTGAATGTACCACGAAGTTTGTTCACTACAAGTGTTGCAAGAGCTTCACCTTCAACATCTTCAGCGATGATTAATAGTGGACGACCTTGTTGTACCACTTGTTCTAATAATGGTAATACTTCTTGGATGTTTGTAATTTTTTTATCAGTAATTAAAATGTATGGGTTATCTAATACCGCTTCCATTTTATCTGTATCTGTTACCATGTAGTGTGATGCATAGCCACGGTCGAATTGCATACCTTCAACTACATCAAGTTCAGTTGTGAAGCCTTTAGACTCTTCAATTGTAATAACACCATCGTTACCCACACGTTCCATTGCTTCTGCAATTAATTGCCCTACTTCATCATCAGCAGCAGAGATTGCCGCAACTTGTGCGATTTCTTCTTTGTTGCTTACTGGGCGAGAAATAGCGTGTAATTCTGTAAGGGCTGCTGCAACTGCTTTGTCGATCCCTTTACGAATGCCTACAGGGTTTGCACCAGCTGTTACGTTTTTCAAGCCTTCACGAATAATTGCTTGCGCTAATACTGTTGCAGTTGTTGTACCGTCACCAGCGATTTCGTTTGTTTTAGAAGCAACTTCTGCTACTAATTTTGCCCCCATGTTTTCGTACGGGTTTTCTAGTTCGATTTCTTTCGCAATTGTTACACCATCATTTGTAATAAGTGGTGAACCGAATTTTTTTTCTAAAACTACGTTACGACCTTTAGGCCCTAGAGTAATTTTTACTGCGTTTGCTAATTTATCTACACCTTGTAGCATTAATGAACGAGCGTCTTCTGAGAATTTAATATCTTTTGCCATTTGAATTTACCCTCCTGAAATGGAATATTCGTTAAGCTTCATCAATATATTTATAAAAATTTCGCCATACTGTCATTGCCATCTATTTTTTTGTTTATCTATGACAATCACTAAAGGCATTTACTTTAAAAGTATTAACTTATTCAATAATTGCAAGAATATCGCTTTCGCGTAAAATTAGGTATTCATTACTTTCATATTTAACTTCTGTACCAGAGTATTTTGAGAAAATAATGCGGTCGTCAACTTTTACGTCAAGCTCTACACGTTGCCCGTTCTCTAAAATACGACCCGTCCCAACTGCTACAACTTTACCTTCTTGCGGTTTTTCTTTTGCAGAGTCTGGCAGTACAATACCGAATGCAGATTTTTCTTCTACCTCGATTAGTTCGATTACAATACGATCTCCTAGTGGTCTTAACAAGTGAAACAACCTCCTATTAATTAATTATATACTTGAAAGTTTATTAGCACTCTATCTAGTCGAGTGCTAATACAATTATTATGATAATCAATCACACTTTTTTTTGCAAGTCAGAACTTCGAAAAATTTTGTTTTCTTTCCATATTCCTCTACAATAGAAAGGTAGCATAATGAATGGAAAGGATTTTGACTGTGAACAATTCTCAAAAAATAACTAAACATAAAAAAACAGCCCTTTATGTTTTACTGATCTATATCCTCATGCAAATATCAGGGATATTACTGGCAAAACCGTTTCACAAGATGGTCATGAGTACAACCGGTTTGCCTAGTGAGCAAGCTGCTCCGCTTACTCAAGGCTGGTATATCGCACTTAGCTTTGCCATTGCGTTAATTCTAAGCTTAATCCTAACATCTCGCGATAAAGCTTTTTGGAATATTTATAAAGGAAAGAAAGAAACTATACCACTGTCAATTATGTGGGGAATTATCGGTTTCTTCTTAGTTTTCTTCGGCCAAATGATTGGCGCAGCTATCGAAATGGCTGTATTCGGTATCCAAGGTGGATCGGAAAACACAGCTGATATTGTAGCTATTGCAAAAGGCGCTCCTATTGCGATATTAGCGATTGTCGTGTTTGGGCCAATATTAGAAGAATTCGTTTTCCGTCGTGTTATTTTCGGATCGCTTGTCCAAACAACGAATTTCTGGATAGCCGGTATAATAAGCGCCATTTTCTTTGCCCTTATTCATTTCGACTTCACACATATCTTGCTTTATACAATTTGTGGATTGATTTTTGCCTTCTTATATCACAAAACAAAACGCATTTGGACGTCCATTATCGCCCACGTTATGCTAAATGGTTTTGTGACGCTTGTACAATTGTATGCAGAACCATTGCAAAAGTTTCTTCAAGAACTAGAAAAAATGCAATGAAAATCAGTGGGAGTTTTTCTTCCCACTGATTTTTATTTAAAGTTAAGCTGACGAAAAAGCTCGATGCTACTAATTAGCATCGAGCTTCTATTATTATTGATTCAATTCTTCGATTTGACGTCTCTGCTGTTCAAGCGCCTCTTCAATCTGGCGTTTTTGCTCAGCCTCTTGTTCTTCCTTCATTCGCATTTCCTCTGATTTTAAGTATTTCTTATAGCCAATACGAGAAATCATAATGCTAATTTCATAAAGAACAAACAACGGTACTGAAACCATTAAGTGCGAAGCTAATTCAGGCGGTGCGATTAAAGCAGCACATACAAATAAACCAAAGTATGAGTACTTACGAATACGAATTAGTAACTCAGGAGATAAAATCCCAATACGCGAAAAGAACAGGACTACAATCGGCAATTGGAAAAGGAAACCAAACGGAATTGTAAGTTTAAATAAAAACGAAAAATATTCATGTATGCCAATCATTTGCTGAATTTCTAATTCATTTGATAAATTCATCATAAACTTTAAGACGTACGGGAATAGTAAATAATATGAAAAGGACAACCCTGCTAAAAATAATAAAAATGAATACGGTATATAGCTTAAGGTTGCTTTTCGTTCTACATCTCTTAATCCTGGGCTAATAAACGACCACAATTGATACATAAACACTGGCGATGAAAGGATAAATGCAATTATAAAAACAACTTGGATATAAATTGCAAGTGGTGTTGCTACATCAAATGCATGAAGCTTTATATCGTAATCCGCTCCAGTAGATTGAAGGTATTTAACAAGCGGCTTTGCGACAAAAAAGCCCCCAACCATAGCGAGAACAAAGAAAACGGCAACAATGAAAAGCCGTTTTCTTAATTCTTCTATATGTTCAATGACAGTTAGATCTTTTGGATTCATTCCTCAAACATCCTAACTTTACTTATCTAGTTCTTTCTTTTTCTTGTCATCATCATCTTCGTCGGCTAATCCTCTAGTAGCATTTTTGAATTCACGTAATGTTGAACCAAATGCTTTACCAAGCTCTGGTAACTTCTTAGGACCAAAAATTAGTAATGCGACAACTCCGATAATAATGAGGCTCATTGGACCGATTGGACTCATTCCAGCCACCTCCTCTTTATATCCATCATTTTAACGCATATTTCGCCATTTTGCTAACTAATATTATGTGAAAGTTTTTCGTCACTCTCTCATTTTATCTCATACTTTTATTGACAGAAACTGTGAGCTATACTAATTATTCCTTGGCATAATTGCTGCTGTCGCTTCGCTTTCGGTACAAAAGACATTCGCTGAAAGAAATTAAATTATGTACGATTATCACTCTTCCTGATTACGAATTAAATAAATGAGTGCCTGCAATTCTACCGACAAATCAATCGTTAAAAGTTGCATTTTATCTGGTACAGTAATACGCTCTGGCGTAAAGTTTAAAATTCCTTTTGCGTTCATCGCCGCTAATCTATCAGCCATTTTCTGTGCAGAGCGTGGTGAAACTGTTAAAATTGCAAGCTCCGCTCCATATTCTGCATACTTTTCTTCTAATAAATCTGGATGAAAAACAGGAATATTACTAATCATCTTCCCTTCCTTTGGGGCCTTTGAGTCAAATGCCACAACGATATGAGTATTATGATTTTTTTGAAAATTATATTTTAATAAAGCACTACCTAAATTCCCTACACCAACTAACGCTACTTTTGTCGCTTCATGTTGATCGAGCGTTTGACTAAAAAATTCCAAGAGATGTTGCACATCATAGCCATATCCCTTTTTCCCAAGAGCACCAAAATAAGAAAAATCACGGCGAATAGTTGCAGAATCAATTTTCATCGCTTCACTCAGTTCCTTCGACGAAATACGTTCCATGCCTTCTTGTGCAAAGTTTTGGATAAATCGATAGTAAAGAGGAAGTCTTTTCGTAGTGGCTTGTGGAATTTTTAATTCTTGTTTCAAACTCTTTCCTCCTTATAGAGTATCAAATCTATTTATGATACACACTTAATTAACTATTTCTAAGTTTATAATATTCACTGGAGTATTTCCCTTTAGTTAATGGCGCTTTTACGCCACTAACTAAAGGGAAATCGTTTCAATCTTACATGACAGCTTGGAATAAGTAAAGCACCGACATTGCAAGCAAATCGTACATCCATTACACTAAGGAAGAATTGAGGTGTCAAGAATGATTGTTTTACAAGTCAATCAACTATATAAATCCTTCCTTGCAGATGAAATTTTGAGTGGCGTAAAATTAGAGGTTCAACATCGTGACCGCGTTGCATTAGTAGGTCGTAACGGTGCTGGTAAGTCTACTTTACTTAAAATAATTGCTGGTCAACTGTCATATGACTCTGGCGATATTATTATCCCTAAAGGTATACAAATTGGATATTTGGAGCAGCATGCTGGTTTAAACTCAACATTGTCGATTTGGGATGAAATGATGACAATTTTTGAGCCGCTTATTACCCAAGAACGAGCAATCCGATCATTAGAACAACAAATGGCCGACCCTGCTGTTTATGAAAACCCTACTTTATATGCAAAAATAATGTCTGAATACGATCATTTGCAGCATAATTTTAAGGATGCAGGTGGCTATCAATATGAATCTGATACACGTTCTGTGCTTCATGGCATGCAGTTCTATCCTAATGATTACGAAAAGCCAATTAGCTCACTATCAGGAGGACAACGAACTCGGTTAGCGCTTGCTAAGCTTTTGTTAAGTAAACCTGACCTATTAATACTCGATGAACCTACTAACCATTTAGATATTGAAACCCTCTCTTGGTTGGAATCATATTTAAAAGGCTATGAAGGGGCTATTCTAATTGTTTCCCATGACCGCTACTTCTTAGACCAAGTTGTGTCTATTGTCTACGAAGTCTCTCGTCATCGCGTCACAAAATATACAGGCAATTATAGTGCCTATTTAGATGAAAAAGCTAAAAATTATGAGCGTGATTTGAAGCAATATGAACGTCAACAAGATGAGAAAGCCAAGCTTGAGGAATTTATTCAAAAAAACATTGCTCGTGCTTCTACTACTAAAATGGCACAAAGTCGTCGTAAAATGCTTGAACGAACAGAATGGATGGAATCCCCTGATGGTGATGAAAAATCAGCAAGCTTCGGTTTTACAATTGAGCGCCAAAGTGGTAATGATGTATTGTCTGTCGATGACTTAGCGATAGGTTATGGTGATAAGAAAATATCAAGCGGCATTACATTACGCACTTTCCGAGAAGACCGTATTGCACTTGTTGGACCCAATGGTGTTGGTAAATCAACTTTATTAAAAACCATCGTCAAAGATTTACTACCACTCTCTGGAGAGATTCGCTATGGTACAAATGTTCAAATTGGTTATTATGACCAAGAGCAGGCCAAGCTATCGAGCAATAAAAGTGTGCTAAAAGAGCTATGGGATGAATGGCCTTTAATGAATGAAAAAGATATTCGCACAGTGCTAGGCCGTTTCTTATTCAGTGGAGATGATGTAGATAAAATCGTGTCATCATTATCTGGTGGAGAAAAGGCTAGACTTGCATTAGCTAAATTGATGATGCAAAAGGCAAATTTCTTAATTCTCGATGAGCCTACCAATCACTTAGACTTAGATAGTAAAGAGATACTGGAAAACGCACTGATCGATTATCCTGGAACGCTCTTATTTGTATCGCATGACCGATATTTCATCAATCGAATCACTACTAAAGTAATCGAACTATCCGGCGATGGTTCCTTTGAGTACTTAGGTGACTATGATTATTATCTTGAAAAGAAACAAGAACTATTAGAAATTGCACAAATGAAGGCTGCTGCTCAACCGCAAGTACACGCTGATGTACCTGAAAAGATCTCTACCTCTAAAATTGATAAAGAGGCTAAAAAACGGGAGCGCCAAATTAGACGCACGCTTGAGGAACTAGAGGGGAAAATGCAGCAAGTAAATCTTGAAATAGCTCGCTTAGAAGAAGCTCTTTGCGATCCCGAGATTTTCACAGACCACGAAAAAATCACACAACTTCAAGAGGAATTATCAACTGCTAAGGAACAGTATGAGTTATTCGAAATGGAATGGCTTGAGCTAAGTGAAGAACTTGAAAATATTATTGTATAACATACCTCTTGAGATGGGATAAAACTTGTAAAGCCATGTGCCTTGTCGCATGGCTTTTTACTTTACTCGCGTTGATTTTTCATATATATTGGTCAAGTGCTATTTTTCGACAAAAAATGCCCACAACTTTATACACAATTTAAATCTAGTAATACCAACATATCAACAGACTTATCCACATTGTCCACAATTCAAAAATATTTTATTCACATCATTTTGTACAAAATAGGCTACTATATATTGAATAATCACAAGTTATGCACAAGTTATCAACACTTTGTGCATAAGTACGGATGTTCGCTGTTTTATTTCTACCTTACCTGTGGATAATTTTCTGAAAAATTTGTCAACTGATCGGATTCAAATTTTCTTATAGACACTGTTTTCTCAACAATTTATTCACAAAAGCAAAAGAGGTATTTTAGAATCAAATCTAAAACACCTCTTTTTCTATAATCAATTATGCCTCAGCATAATTACGTCCGAAATCGCCTGAAAGAAGTTATACCCAGGATTTTAACTCCATTCCAGGACGACCGTTCATTGATAAATTGCCTCGAATACCCGCTTCAAACATAGGTGTTGCTGCTGCCCCTATCATGGCGGCATTATCTGTACACAGCTTTAATGGCGGCACGAAAAATGGTATATTTTCTTCAGCAAATACCATCTCAAGTGATGTACGCAAACCCTTATTTGCCGCTACACCACCCGCTGCAATAACCTGTTTCACTTTATATTCGCGAGCTGCCCGTAATGTTTTCGCTGTTAATACTTCAACTACGCTATCCTGGAACCCTTTGGCAACGGCAGTCGGACAAATTTCTTCACCGCGTTGGTCCATATTATGCTTATAATTAATAACCGCTGATTTCAAGCCGCTAAAACTAAAATCATAAGAATCTTCCTCTAACCACACTCTTGGGAAGGATACAGCCTCATCTCCCTCATGTGCTAATTTATCAATTCGTGGACCACCTGGATATGGTAAGTTTAAAACACGCGCAACCTTATCATAAGCTTCACCAGCTGCATCATCTCTCGTCTCACCGATGACTTCAAAAGAGCCATGTTCTTTCATATAAACTAACTCTGTATGGCCACCTGATACAACAAGTGCTAACAATGGGAATTCCATTGGCTGCACGAGTGCATTAGCATATATATGTCCAGCTATATGATGTACACCTACAATCGGTAAATTATTAGCAAATGCAAAGGCCTTTGCGGCATTAATCCCAATTAATAGTGCACCTACAAGACCAGGACCCTCTGTAACTGCCACAGCATCTAAATCAGCCGGCTTCATATTTGCCTGCGCTAATGCTTCTTCTATCACTACTGTAATTTGCTCAACATGATGACGAGATGCAATTTCAGGTACAACCCCACCAAATCGTTTATGACTTTCTATTTGAGATGCAACTACATTTGAAACAATTTCAGAACCATTTCGAATAATCGCCGCTGCTGTTTCATCACAGCTCGATTCTATTGCTAATATCATTCGATCTTCCATCATAAATTCACCCACATGACAAGGGCATCCTCCCCGTTATCTGTATAATAGCCTTTACGTATACCGCCATCTTGGAAATCAAGCTTTCGATAAAGATTTTGGGCAACTGTATTTGTTACTCGTACCTCTAAACTCATGACTTCCATAGTATGCTCCCTAGCAATACGCATTGCCTCTCGCATTAATCCTTCACCAATGCCGCGACCGCGAGCATCTTCTATAACGGCAACGTTCGTAATTTGCGCTGCGTCTATAACCATCCACATTCCACAAAAACCGATAATGTTATTATATTCATCTATAGCTAGCACATAATGTGCATACTGATTTTCATGCACTTCATAATAAAAAGAATCTAACGTCCATGGTGTAGGAAATGTAGCAAGCTCAATTTCATACACTACTGAGACATCTTCAGATACCATTTTACGATATGTTACATTACTACTCATGCGCCTTCTCCTTTTGTTCCTTCAGCCAATTCGCCTCCGCCTCGGCAATACGTTTATATTGCGGGACAAAATGATGAACTGCATCCACACTTGGTAGCTCCAGTTTCGTCGCTAATCGAATTGTTTCACTTGCCCTTGGTAAGTCATTACTAAATGGTGTACGCTGCGCATAATCACCTAGTACCTCTACGATTTTATGCCAAAAAACATCTACATCGGCTCCAACAAATAAAACCGGTGCCTCTAAAGCCTGTAAACGCTCTAACAAGCCATCTATATGATCGTGATAATCTTCAATAATTGTTTCAAGCTCACAACCTTTATAAACGGCCGTATAGACATTACCTCTTCGCGCATCAAAAATAGGACAAATAAACCCATCATATAGTGCTGCATTTGCGGCCAATGACTTTAAGCTAGATATTCCAACTAAAGGCTTTTTCAATGTCCATGCTAATGTTTTAGCAAGCGTCACACCTATTCGTACACCGGTATAAGAACCAGGTCCTTCTGATACAGCAATCGCATCCAACTCGCTTGGCTTTATGCCAGCCTTTTCTAGCACTTCTTCAATGGCTGGCATAGCACCTGCTGAATGCGTTAATTTTATATTTTGTACAATCTCCGCGATCACTTTCCCATCTTTTATTACAGCAATAGAAAGTGGTGCATTCGCTGTTTCAATCCCTAACCAAATCATTTCATTAGCTCCTCACATAATGCCTCATATCGCATTCCAAGTGGTGTTAATACAAATCGTCGTTGATTTTCTCCGATTCGGTAAATTTCTATTCCAAGACGCTCCTGAGGTAAATCCTGTTCAATCAAATGAGCCCACTCGACAACTGACACCGCATCACCATAAAATAGTTCGTCCCATCCAAGATCCTCATCGCTTTCTGCTAAACGATAAACATCTAAATGATTAAATGGTAAACGCCCCTCATATTGCTTTACAATCGTAAATGTCGGGCTATTGACTGTTCTCGTCACGCCAAGCCCCTTCGCTAATGCTTTCGTAAATGTCGTCTTACCTGCGCCCAAATCACCCTCTAATGTAATTGTATCCTGGGCTTCTAGTAAGCTTGCTAGCTTCAACGCAAAATTCTCAGTATCATCAAGTGAATTCATTATTTTTTCATACATCATCTCTTTTTCCTCTCCTAGCTCCATTACTACTAGTTTACCGAAACAAGCGTAAATGTTCAAAACATCCAATGGATTTCAAAAAAACAATTACACCTTGGCGTAATTGTTGCAGCTTGTCGACAAAAAATTATAATTTATTGTGTATTAAATAAAGAGATTTTCACTCCAAGCTGATGTCCATCATGGGGTGAGTCCTAAAACTTATGCAAACTAGCATTCGTCATTAGCCTGAAACAATTAAGCCTGGGCTAAATTGTCGGTGGCGATACTAATCTATGTGCCAAATAAAAATAAAACACGCTTATAAAAAACGTGCTTATTTTTTATGCTCCTTTACCTCACTAACCTTTTTATCAACCAATTTATCATCTTTAAATCGTACTATATAGGTTTTTGTCATAAGTATTTCATCATTCCAGCGGTATTGATCTTTTTTTATCATGTCCCCTGCTCCACCTGCAATTTTCACTACTTCCATATATGACATGCCTTCTTTTAATTTTTCAAATTCGGCTTCGTTCATATTTTTCTGCCAGTGGTACGCATTGGACTCCTCTATGTCTAAAATAGGATCTCCACAGCCTGCTAGTATTACAATAGCACCTATGAGTAAGCTTATATTCAGACGTTTTATGTAAAAATAATTTCGCATGCTAAACACCTCCAAATTCCTTCACACGAGAAGAATCGATAAAAATAGTCACCCTTATTAACAGCCAGTAGTTTATCTGTACCAAATCGTAACGTCGGGTACAAGAAAAATTCAGGGAAAGCAAAAAAGGTTAGATGGGGATTAATCGCCCGTAAAACCTGAATATCTTTATGTTTACTACTCTACTTGTTTTCTCAAGCGGTATGGCAACTAACTGCAAGCCTTCTCAGTTTGTTGACACATACAGCCTAGGACCTTTGCTAACGAGTTTTTCGATATGAGTGTTGGGGCATTCCGGCGGATGTCAGAATCGGAAAGGGGTTAATAAAGGATGTTAGCCTAAAATCATCGCATCCATGCGATAACGGCTAACTGACCTGCTTCGGTGCTGCTGCCGCTACGCTAGCACTGCGCTTTCGCACAAAAAAAATTTGCAGGCCTAAGCACAAAGCCGAATCTGGACGCATTGTTTATCTGTAACGAAAGCAAAGCGTCAGCTACATTGTTTATCTGTAGCAAAAGCGAAGCGTCAGCTACAATTGTGCCGAGGCATAATTACTTTAAAAATCTATGGATACCCCAACAAATATTATAGAACCAATTTCATCGATATCCACTAATTCCCTTATATTAACAATAAAAAAAGTTCTTATGATTTAAAAGCATCATAAGAACTATATTATCGTTTATAATGGCGGTCCCGACCGGGATCGAACCGGCGATCTCCTGCGTGACAGGCAGGCATGTTAACCGCTACACCACGGGACCTCTTTAAGACATTTATAAATATATCATAGGGAAATAACATATGCAATACTTTTTTATATTTTTTCATTTTTATATTCTCGTAGTCTTTGAGATAATGCTAATGCTTCAATCCGTAAGAAGTAGCATAGAAAAAGAGCAACGAGTATTTTGTGGTTGCTCTTTTCATTGTTTCATTGTCATCAGCTTTAGCTTCATTTCAATAATAATTACGTTAATAAAAAAACAGCCAGCACTCAGCTGACTGTCTACATTGCCTAGCGACGTCCTACTCTCACAGGGGGAAGCCCCCAACTACCATCGGCGCTAAAGAGCTTAACTTCCGTGTTCGGTATGGGAACGGG
>NZ_JBLLLQ010000057.1:0-13051 GCF_047737915.1 Lysinibacillus sp. NPDC056185 | reverse complement strand
GACATTTAGTGATGCATTATTTTTTAGTCATGAAACAGAGTATCATTGGGCTATGTGTATGGTATATAGTGATACATATTGGTTAGAGGATATTAATACAGAACCCCCAAATAACTATAATGAATGGGAGTCAGAGTACATTGCTAAAAAAAGTTAGCAGATAGCAGCTTTGAATTTTTAAACTAAGTTGGGGTTATAGTGCTTAAACTATTCAAAAAAGGGAAGGTCGTTAAATTATCTGTTATGAAAATAGATTTTTGAAATGAAAGAAAAAATAAATCGCGACTATGGTGTCGGAAGTAGATTGCTTGAAACGAGAGAGGCAAAATTTTCTTATGATGATGAAGGGAATCTCGTTCACAAGGTTGAAAAAAATGGTGATACGTGGAAGAAGGAAAAATGACAAAGGTACTTCAAATTTAAAGACAACAATCCTAAGATGAAATGTAGGGTGAAAGGAAATTAATGATGATAAAATTCATATATTTATCAAATGATAACGACTCAAGTGACCACTGGAATTATTGTCAAAATCATAAAATACCTTTCGTCACGGTTAAGAGAATCAACAAAACATATTATGAAGTTTTTTATGACATCACAAATTTTAAAGTGAACCATGAAGAAATATCTGAAAATACAAAAAACATTTTTATGAGTTATTCAGAATTTTTTTGTCTTCCTTTTTATGAAATTGATTCATATATAGATCAAGTGTATTTTTTTCGTTTTCCAGTTAAAGAAGGACATCAAGACATTATTTGTAGTCAGCTTTTTGAGTATTTATTGAAAAGGATAAAATAGTTTTGGTTAAACTTTTATGACTCGATATGGATGTCCAAAAGATATGCCCCAATGAAATCATAGGCTGTCACACCACAAACAAAAAAATCTAGATGAGGTAGAAGGTATGAGAAGAGAGTTGAAAATATTACCCAAAATCGGGCTAAACGAAGTAAAGCTATCTATGACATCTTCAGACTTAAACAATATCGTAGGTGAATTAGATAAGAAAAATGTCAATGGAAAAGAATTTTTTCAATATCAAGATGATTATATATTTCAATTTGTAGATGATGTTTTAGTAAGTATTTCTGTAAGTAACCCAAAGATTATTTTCTTGAATACACAAAAAATTGATTTAATGAATGAATCAAAGCAATTTTTATTCAAAGAAAATCCGTATTTTGTAGATGGATGTTATATATTTCCTCAGTACAACATGTCAATTTACGGTATAGATTTTCCTGATGATGGAATCCAATTAACAATTTATTCAGATAACCAAAAAAATATTTACGAGAAAAATATAAAAGTAGGTTTTCCATTCAGAAGTATTGAAAATCAGCAAAAAAACTTAAAATATGAAATTACTCCGTATCAATCTGTAGGATTATTAAAATTCGGCATGCAGCCGAGTGAAATTGAAAAAATATGGGGAGTTCCTTTAAAAATAAGCAAGAATAATAGAAAGGGTATAACTACTGAAAATAGGACGAATAGTCAAGCAATTTATAATGAAAAAGGACAGTTAATTCAACTAGCCTTAAATTGTAAAGAGGAAGTTTTTATTGATAATAAATTGTTATCAAAATTTGGTTCTAAATTGGATAGTTTGAAAAATGAAGAGTATTTTATAAACAGAAACTATAAAATATATTTCAAGTTTGGAATTGCATTAGATAATTTAGGAAACCTATCTTCTAATGATTTTGTTTATATTTTTTCAGAAGAGATGATTCCTTACTGGGAAGATATATATCGACCTTTAATCTAACGAATCATCAGAAGTGATATGAATACTTCGCCCCTAGTTGTTAATTGCAAAATAAAAATGCAGAGAATTGTAGCTTTACTTAATTGCAATTCTCTGCATTTTCGTAACAAATCTAACTTATTTTTGTATTTTACTATTTCAACATTACTAACTTTTTTGATTGTTCGATCAAGCAAGAAATCAATACTGACATTGAAATAATCATCATAGTCCAGCACCATCACAAACAAAACTCACAATGTCCAATACAAGCAATACCAGCCAAACACCATAGCATAGGGAATAGAGGACAGCATCCAAATGGAAATACCAAAGGTGGAGGTTTAACCCCACAAGAGAGAACTGATTTTAATAAATGGAAACAGGAATTTTAAAGAAATAACGCTGAACAAGAGAAAGAATCGAGCAATGTTAAAGCTGGATGACGGGGCTAAATAAAAAAGGAGTTAAAGAAAAATGAGAGAAGAACTGATGAAAAGAATAGAATGTTTTCTTGAAAATCATCCTGAATTAAAAGGAATACCTGCCACGCTTAAAGAGATTGCGAAAGCAGAGGAAGAACTTCAAATAAAGCTAGATGATGATTATAAAGAATTTATTAAGCGATTTGGAGGCTGTTATGCAGGAATAGCAATTCATGCCTTTTCTAATGGTTCATCCATAGGTAATGAAACTATTATTAATTTGACGAATTGGTGCAGAGAATCATTTGAAGGAGATGAGTTTTCTCCTGAAATTAACAAAAGCTTAATTTTTTCTGATGATGGTTCAGGTAATCCAATAGCAATAAATGCTAATGGTGAAGTCGTAATATACTACCACGACTCAGGAGATAAAGAAGTATTATCGAAATCTTTTGGAAATTTCGTTGAGGAGAATTTTGCTGAATGGTAATTTATGAATTACTCCCAAGCAGTTAAATTAAATTTCGGATAACTTTATCCACTAATGAAATAGCCAGTTAATAATTATCCAAAAACATATGTATGAAGCTGTTAAAAGCCTACCTTACATGAGTTTACTTGCCTGCTGATACTTCTGGAAAACATAATTTAAGGTGTGGTTAATATGAAGAATATAAAATTGATTGACTTAAAAGAAAATATAGAACGCGGAGCAATACTAAGATGTAAGGGGAAATATCCCTATGAAGATTATGTAGATTTTATGGTTGTTGAGCAACAAAAACAGTACTCATTATTAGTTGCATCTGGATATAAAGCTGGCTTAACTTTTGTACATTTACCTCAAGAGTCAATTCCAAAAGATAATGAGGGATATGCAATAGATATTAAGTGGCTGAAATTAAATTGGAATAAGTGGGGATACATTGACTGTCCAATTGATGAAGTACACATTATATACAAAGACTCCCCTAACCATTTTTATGATATTTAAAAACCACATTAATCGCAAGATGTTTGTAGTCTTCATGGTTGGTGCTAGCATTTACATTTGTAGTTATTACGTATGGTTTTAAAAAAGAGCCATATGGATTATAGGGTACATAAAGATGATCCCGTTCATCGAGCAAATAAAATGGCAAAAGGAGCAAAAGAGGTTTTAGTGGAAGGAGGAATACCTAACAGTGCTATTACTTGTACGGGTTGAATTTTATGAAAGATAGTTTAAAGCAGTTTCTTGAATATGATGATTCTGATGAGGAGTTAGCATATTACATTAGAATGAATGCAGAGTGGAATGAAGAATCATTCATAAAAATGCAACAGCTGGTTAGGAAAGTGATGGAAGACTATTCAGATGAAGATTATTATTATAAACCCCTTTGTATATTATTGCATGGAAATTATTAGAATAATAATAGGTACAATTTCACACAAAGAATTCTGTAATACGTGGCCTGAGTGTTTTACACAAGAAAGTTATAAAGATTTTATAGCAGAGAGAATTGAGCAATTAAAGTTACTTCAGAAAGATTTATTTTATTAGGATGTTGTAGTAAAAGTAATGCCCCCCTGTATTAAAGGAATCAGCAATTGATTACAAACTATTTAAGATATTGCCGACCTGGAATAGGGAAACGTTGAAATTATAGCGAAAGAAGTTTTGTTTCGGGTGGAAGTTGTAGGAATTTTCTATTCGATCCTAAGAAGATTCGAACATTTACCCTGGGTGTTTAAATTAGCTGCAAATATTTATGTTGATGTTTGAAAACTAAAATAGCGTATCTTTTTTGATGTTGCAGCTTTAAATGTTCGTGAACCTAGATTAGGGATTTTATTATTGAATTTAGATATTCTGAAAGAGGTGGACATTAGTGGAGGAAAAGATTGGAAGCTTATTATACTACAAATGCGATAATATTGATTTTGCAAAAGGTAACGGACAATTATTTACAGAGTTTGAGAATGGAGTTGCAACTAGGCAGATCAATATAATCAATAACGATATGTATATTTCTTCATCGTTGAACGATTGGAACGAAAATATTGGATTTTTATTGTACGATGGACATATCGATAGTTTAGACTTAAGTGATAGTATACCTATTACTAGATTAGAATTTGAAGGTAAGTGGAAAGAGGGAATTTTAGATCATGTTAACAAATCTCAAATAAGTTACTTTAAAGGTGATGCTTCTCTTCCTTTAGAACAAAATACACTAATCATTCATGTTGTTAACCTATTAGGATTATGGGGAAAAGGCTTTGTTCTATCTCTATCAAAGCAATTCCCGTTTGCAAAAAAAGAATATATAAAATGGTCTAATGACAAAGAAACATTTAGGTTAGGAGAAGTCCAGTTTGTATGTGTGGATCAACAGAAAACAATTTTTATTGCAAATATGCTTGCGCAAAAAGGTGTGAGGAAAAATTACAAAGATAGTACAACTTATATTGATTACGATGCACTTCGTTTATGTTTAAAAGAAGTTGCAAGATTTTCATTAATACATAGATTATCTATACAGATGCCTAAAATTGGTTCAGGGTTAGCAGGAGGGGACTGGAGAGAGATTGAAAAAATAATAAATGAGGAATTGATTTATAATAAAATTAAATGTAGTGTTTTTGAATTGTAATAAATAAAGAATATTGAAAACGTATGGGTATCTACGGAACAGCCGGTAGGATGTTGCTCTAGGTAAAGAAATGGAGGGCATAATGAGAACCAGGTTAATAGAAACAACTGTGGGTGTAATGGATGCTAGAGATGCGTTGATTTTAAAAAAGCTCATTATGGATCGATTTCCAAGAGAAGTTGAACTTTCGTTAAATTTATCAACTGCGTTGGCATCAAATATTTCTACAGAAGAACGATGCATTGATATTTCTTTCATTTTTAAAAATGTAGTCAAGTTTGGACTTTGTGGTCTTGATTACTTTAACGAAAATTTATTGGATACGTGTTTTTGTGAAGTGATTGATTCCGACTTTTTGAATCAGCAAAAGACATTAGTTGAAAAGGGGTTTAAGCATTATTTTCTTGAATGTTACGATGAAGTTATTGAAGTTGTGGCTCAAGAATACAATCTTATTTTGCCAGATGGATTTAGAATAGCTGATGAAAAAATGGATAAAAGCGTATAATTTTTTCAACCACTACAATTATTTAACAAGAGCACAGAAATCTACAACATGGAAATGTGTAGCTTTGTAGGAAATTATAAAACACATGTAAAGGGTATTATTCCATGGACATGTGTTTTTTCGTGTTTTGATTTACTGGGTTTATTCCTCCTTATCTCGGAACGATTACAGAAATAATTGTTAAATTATATATTAAGGTAAGCGTTTGTTTGAGCGCTTTTGAACAAGTATCTTGATTATGTAAGGTCGAGTGAATCGATTGCAAAGAATAAAGATGGTTCTGGTCTTGTTAAGAATGAAACAAGTTGCCTAGGTGAAAAAACGGGAGGTTTTAAGAATGTTAACTTTAAAGCCATTAAATTTTATATTCAAAATATCTACTACTGATTTAGAGTTGGTATATACAGAATCGGGTGGCGTGAGAATTGAAGTTGGTGCTATACCATTAAAGAGCATAGATAAAGAAAAATGTGTTAACATAGAAATTATTTTTTCAATTGTAGCCGAAGTTAAATGTGTAACGCTAAATTTCGATGAATCCAATTATAATGGTTTTTGTATCTCTAAGGAATCATCAATTGGAAATCACTTGGAGAATGATGAAGAGATACTTCATCAGCCAGATTCAGGATTTTATGAAGTGATAGATTCTAAACATTTACAGGAAAATATAAAGAAGTACGACCCCAGAAATAGGTTGAATTTGAAACATTATATTGTTAAAGGATATGATAGCTATATTGAATTAATAGCATCGACGTATTCTGTCAACAAGCTAAATTGATTTGTATTATAGCCCTACCGAATACGAACCAAATCTGACAGGATTGGTTCAGAAAATTCATCGTAAGGTAATCGTGGATACTTGTAAGGCATGTTAAAGATAGAAAAATTCTAAAGCACTGAAAAAACAGGATTATCCTTATCGGAGGTTAAAATTAAATGCACAAGTTAAGTAGGAACTTTGCGCTTAAATGTTATTCTATTAATAAAATATCAAGTTTATCTGAAAACGAAATAAAAGATAGACTTTGTGCTGATTACTTAGATGATAACGGAGATTCAATTGAATACAGTGATTTATACTCTGATGAAGTACAAAATTTTTTAATTAACTTCTATTGCGAAAAAATATTTGCTGGTGTTTCAAATGAATTTTTAGAAAAATTTATTAAAGACTGTTTCAAAGAAAATTACACTGTTATAGGCAAAGAAAAGGAATTTTTCAAATGTCACTGTTGTGGGTACTTAACATTAGAATCTAGAGGTGAGTATGATGTTTGCCCAGTATGTTTTTGGGAGGATGATGGCAAATCAGAAGCCTCTCAAGACAATTATAGTTATGCCAATGCTTCAACACTAAGAAACTACAGAGAGAGCAAACTCAAAGAAATTAATACAAATATAATTCCTTTTAAGAAAGGTTACGAGAATTCACAGTAGTTTCTCGCTGTAACTAAGGTTTCTATTTAGAAGCATTTTGAATGTTATTCCTATATATAGTAACACCGGAGCAATATAAGTAGGAGTTGTTTAAAGTAAAAACAGAATGTACAAGGTGATAATAAAATGGAAATTAAACAAAATGGTTTTCAAGTATTTTTCGATTGTGATTTAGATGACGAATTAGTTCAATTTGAAATGCAATCAAAAGGTTATTTATATGGTACTATTTTAAAAATAAATAATGAAAATGAATTCCAGATCAACTTTTATGATTCTACAAGGTTTAAGCAAGATGTAGATGATGAATTAAAAATGTATAGCTTCTTTTATGAGGAAAATGTTGTACTAGTAGATAAAATCACCAAAGAGAAACTATTATCCGCTATTAATGATGTATTTTTGAGGGGAGTCTATAAAAAAATGATTCCAGTTACTCGGAAATAACAGAAAATTTAAATTAAACTGTTTAGCTATAGTTACACCTTATAAAAAAATTAAAAAGCAGGGCTACTTGTTTCAAGATGAAACTTAAAAGCATGTAAAGAAGAGTATTTAAGTCCTTCTTTACATGTGTTTTTTTAGAAATAGAAATGTATTATCTCGTATGTTGTAAGCCCGAAATACAAAAAATATGCGCATCTTTCCGGACCGCACTACGAATGTCCATCTATCTGAAATTTTTTTCGAATAGATGGCTATTTTGCACATGTGGCTTGGATATTTTTCGACCAAGGCATGTATTTATTTAAAATTTGGGGTTGCTGATGGATCGGTAAATTCGGCAGCTCCATCCTTAGTTTAACTAAATGTTGATAGAAATCGATACCATTTTCTTTTGCTGTTTCAGCCGGACTCAAGCAGTGCATTCGCTTTAGCACCAGCTTCACTCACAGAAAAACGCCTGTTCTTTCGGCCAATCATATTAGTACGAATCGGATTTTCAGCTGGATTATTATCAATTCCAATCCGACCATCGAACAGAGAAACTTTTAACCCATGTACACGATTTAATATATTTTTGGAAACTTTATCCAAGGTGTTTTTTCCGAAGAATGTCGATTTATCTACCCATTCCTGAAACTTTTCGACAATCGGTTTTGATTGCTTTTGCTGTGCTTTACGACGCTTTCCTGGTGAGAGATGCTTATATTGCCGTTCTAAGCGATACAGTTGATCACAGTAATCCAAGCCGATTTTCCCATTTTTGCTATCGGCTTTCAGCCAATAACGTCGTATATGCGCCCAACAATTAGCGAATGAAATATTAGATAGCTTACCGTATGCTTATAAAATGCTATTTTTACCGCAATTATTGTCGAAATAATGTCGAAGATTGTAAAAAAATAAATACAGTATTATAAATATCACTACTCATGATGATCTTATCTGTGTATAGTTGCATAAGATAAAATGAATAATATTCTACGATAGATGAAGGGGATTACTTTTAAATGGGAAAGAAAATTGCATGGGTTACAGATACAGCAGCATTGTTAGATGAAAAGTTCATACAGGACAATCAAATTTACGTATTACCACTTAATATAGTGTTCGAAGAAGGGGCTTTACGCGAAACTGTTGATATGACACATGATCAGTTTTACGAAAAGCTACGAAATGCTAAAAAAAATCCAAAGACATCACAACCTGCTATTGGTGAAGTTGTAGACTTATATAAATCATTAAAAGAACAAGGGTATACATGTGCAATTGCAATTCATACCTCTCAACATCTTTCGGGCACTTATCAAAGCACTTTCACAGCAGCTGGTCAAGCTGAATTTGAAGTATATCCAGTGGATTCAAAAATCGGGTCATTTCCGATGATGAAAATGATTAAACTCGGTCAGCAGTTAGAGCGTGAAGGTTTTGAACCTGGCTATATTGTTGAAAGAATCAATGAGATGGCAGATAACAGTGAGCTTTCATTTATTCCGGCTAACTTATCACAATTACATAAAAGTGGTCGAGTTTCAGGGACTCAAGCATTTTTAAGTAACTTGTTGAATATTAAAGTTGTCATATCATTTGAAGATGGGAAGCCCGTTATGAAAGAAAAAGTACGCGCTACGACTAGAGCTAAAACATATGTACAAAATGTTTTAAATACAGATCTAGAAAAAAGTATTATCCCTGAAGTTGCAATTATTCACTGTAATGATGAAGAAGGCGCAACCGCTTGGAAAAAAGCTTTAGAGAACGAATATCCGCTCATAAACTTCTCCGTATTACCACTAAGTGCTTGTGTAGCGGTTCATGCAGGTGAAGGAACGCTTGGTTTAAGTTGGGTACGTCTACCAGAGCTTGCACCACTTAAGAAAAAGAAAGCTGAATTAGTTACTATATAAACATAATTGTAATCTAATGGCAGATGTAACGTTATTTTTTGAATGATAGCAGTGTTTTCATTCAGGTATGGGGGACTGGCTGTTAAATTTTGTTTGAATACGGATATTGTTATTATAGGTAATTTAGTCTTCGACGATTTGAATCATATGCGCATTTGTCGTGCGGTAGATTCCGTCGAGATAGAACGTTTCAATTGGGGAATTATCAGTGGGTGTGCCTTTGCGGGACATGCTTAGGGTAATTCCTTTTTCTTTGACTGATTTTTGATACGCATATGATGTGTACATAGAACCTTGATCGCTATGCAAGATGCAGCATTGCGGTAGAATTGATATAAAGTATCCAAAGCGAATGACGTATCTTGTGTAGAATCAATTGTTTGGACTTGGGGGAAGTTACAGAAAGAAGCATCAATTTTTTATCAAATAGCTTTGTAACCTTCATAAATAATCTTGAAAAATGTGAAGATGATTAATTCCAGAAGAGATAAAAAAGAGCCTTAGGTAAAGAAAACAGACAATTTATACAGAGGTTATCGCTTTAGCTTGTCTGTTTTTTCCTTCTACTAATGAAGAACTCAGAAACAAACAGCGAAATGGGGAAAAGATTCCTTAAAGGTATAGCAAATAAACTAGGTCATATTTAATTGGAGGAAATCAATGATTTTAAATTTTAAGTCGACACCTTTAATCACTAGAACAGAAAGAAACTTTGATGCAAATGAGATCAATACCAGTTTTCAAACGAACATACCTATGAGACTAATTGAGTTTTGGAATTTTTTTGAGGAAGTTACATTTGAAAACGGAATAAATATTTATGGTTTTAACATTGCAGTGGAAAGGAACGGGTTGTATGAAGTAAGTGTTTACGCACCAGATTATATTTTGATAGGGGATGATGGTGGAGGTCAAGGAGTGTTTTTAAAAAAGAATAGCGACCAACTAAACGTATTCTATCAAGATTTGGGTGCATTGTCGTCGCCTTTATATTCTTTAGATATTGATTTTTTTACTTGGCTTGAAAATAATCCTGTTATAGATGAAGAAGATGTTCCTTCAGTCGAACTTGATTTGATAGATGAGGTAAAAGTGTATGTTGTCAGAGTACCAAATGATGCAAATAAATTTATTATGGACATAAGAAAATGCTTTAATTTGAAACTTTCTATAAAAGATATTAGAGAAAAACTGAATGGTGTACCTTTTTTAGTGATCCAAGATATCACACTTATGAAGTATGGAAAAACAATTGAGATTTTAAATCAAAAATACAATTGTTTAGAGGTTCACAATTCAAAGAATGTGATTTTAATTAGTCCAGTAAAAAATTAAGCAAATGGCCTTCCTTAAGAAATAGAGTAATGTATAGAGAGCCAACGCTAATAAAATTAAGAGCTCCTTCCTTACATGTTGTAAAATTTGAGGAGTCTATTCCATGACCTCAAAATCATCCGCCAAATGTATCTGAAGTCTAAAAAAGCTTTTCTAGTAAAGGGAATGGTGCATGAAAGGTTAGTTGTATAGGTGAAAGGCATTGGAGGTGTTTGTCCTGGATAAAGAAGAAAATATCCACGGTTTTGATAATTATTTAAATGATGAAAAGGTATATGAAGCTTTAGAAAAATATTGGATGGATAACTTTTTTAAGTGGCTAGATACAGAAAATATTAATAAGAGCGATTGGTTAAGCCCATTTTATAAAACCACTTTCAGTAATGGGAAAAAAGTGATGGATGGAAACCCAATATTCTCAGCGAGATCTAAAAAAGATGGGAGAATAATAAGGGTTATTCAAGAAAATCCAATTGAAGGGGACGTATTTACCTCTTGGAGAAATAGTACTGTTGATGCCAAAGGTACTCTGAATGAATTAGTAATAGTTTGTACATTAAATAATGATAATTTGAAAAAGGCAAAAGGGATAATAATTAGCTGGATTGTTGGATGACTTTAATATTTTGATGGAATTTAAATATAAAACTTTCAAAAAGGTATGTAAAGAAAATATTATACCGGTAGACCATCGAATAAGCAGTTGACTTGGCTGACGAAGATGAAGAAATCATGAAGAAGGGGTTGATAATATGGGTATTGAGTACAGTATAGTTCTTGAAGATAAAGAAAAAATAGATTTGGTAATCGAGGAAATATTCTCTGTCCTAAAGTCTAATGAAATGTATAAAGATGTAATTATGGATCAAAAAGTAATTGTATTTCCATATGACGATTTTAATTGGGATCGATGGTGTACTATAGAAAATTGCAAGGATGAAATATACATCTGCACTAATGGTAACAGAAGAGTTCAAGAAATTGAGTTAATAGAGGAAGTTTGTAAAGTCATTGTAAACCTAAGTTTGCAATATGAGCTGGAAGAGATGTAATATTTACTCTTCAACCTCTTCTTAGACTAGGATTTACAGCTATGATAGGGCCACTTGATTCAGAAAACAGAACCGAATGGCGATGTGTGGAAGTACGAATACTTTGGTAATGGAATGAAGTCGCCTGAAGACATGGATTAATCTGTAGAAAGTAACTCAATGCAAAGGGGTGTAAAATCCGATAAGTTATTTGGATAATAATATGGAGAATAAAAATAACATAGTAGTTGAACGAAAAGAAAGTATTATATTTCAGTTAGACAAAAATCAGAATGTTGGTAATGGATGGATTGGTGGAAATGCCCCAGCATATTTTGACGATAAAAGTGAATTTTTTAGTGAAATTGGATCTGATTATCACTTCTATCTTTGTTTTGTAAGTCCACTAGATAAAAATAACATGGTTTCGGTCTTTATACCAAAAGAATACGAAAATCGTGTTTCAAAAAATATTTATCCAAACTGCTCATTGTACGTGTTTGAACATCCGGTTTCAAAAGAAAGTTTGGATTCCACTTATACCGAATTTGGAATTGTTAAACACTATATTTCAGAAGGTATTTTTGTAAATGAGGAACAAGCCTTTGAAACACCTTTTTTTATTAAGTTTGGTGGGAATCCCTTTCACATCCAAGAAGAAGAATATTATTACTCAGAATTAGAAAAAGATGGGTATAGTTTCTTGTGTCAAATTGATGAGGACGGTTATCCCAATGGATTATTCCATTCAGGTACAAGCCTTCCATTTGGGTTTGGTGCTGTGTATTTGTATGCAATTGTGACGGAGGATACAATAAAGAATCCAATAGTAGGATATTGGCAATATTCATAGGTTGATAAATATTCTAGTGAAATAAGTTATTTTTATAAAATAGAGGATAGAAAACGAAACTATATTTGAATAATGTACGAGGAAATCAAGTTGATGAAGACTTATTGTAAATGGAAAAACCAATTGCTAGAACACCAGCCAAGGGGATTTGCGGATGAGGTTCTCCTTTAATGCAGAAAAATTTGAAGACATTTAACTAAGGATGGAAATACTTTGAGAAAAATTTCCGGGATCAATTTTAAGAAGGAGAACTATGTCAATTAAACATTTAGAAATGTTAGAGAATCAGCTAATTCAAAGTGGCTGGTCGGTTTCAAATGCATATTCTGATCAATTGTATTATGTAACAAATGATTTTACAGTTTATTGGAAAATAACGAGAGGTATAAATAAAGAAGTTATTACTTTAATATTCCCTATTCATGGTGATTTTGGGAGAAGAAGTACTAATCTGAATGATATTTTCTATTGTGAAGAAAGTCGGAATGGCAAGATACTTTACTTTAAAAAAGTTAAGAGTAAAGAGTGGACTGTAAATCTTAAAGAGTGGGTAAGTAGTCTTATGCCGTAGTTAAGTGATTTATATGTTACCTCTTATAAAAGGTTCAATGATATGTGTTTTTAAATGGAGGAGTAGAATGAACTCAACAGTACTTGAAATTCGAAAAGAATTATTAGATAAGTGGAGTGAAGTAGAACAGAATATAGAC
>NZ_JBLLLQ010000056.1:0-13664 GCF_047737915.1 Lysinibacillus sp. NPDC056185 | reverse complement strand
TTCCTTGCATTCAATTAATCCTTCATAACTAGAAAATAAATTAAAGTCATCTAAATCGTAGACTCTATTCACTGAGATTAACGGATTCATACCTCTTATATACAAGCCTATAACATCACCATTATCTTTCACGAAGAAAAGGACATGGTCTAATCTCTCATTATCATCCTCATCATGTAAATAAATAATATTTGCGATTTCTTTTTTATCGAAAAAATAATCAAACTTTTTGGTAAAAGATATTATATAGTTATTCATAGTCATCCTCACTCTCTAATCAAATCTAAATCGGATTTCAACTTACTTGATAAACGACCTCCTTTTTAATTTAAGAAAGTCAATATTTCGTTTGTATTTCTATTAACTAAAACAACTGCATCACCCTTAACAAAAGCGTCTACAGAGTCGACTGTATTCCACTGAAAAGGCTTCGAATTAGCGAGATTTTTTGAGTCATTTACGATTGATGAAACGAACTCTTTCATCCCTTCTTTATCCCCTTTTTTAACTGGAACGCCTAAATTCCTTGAAGTTTCATAAATATCTTGAGCATGTTTTTTTAATTTTTTATCGAAATTCGGACTAAAATTCGGACCAGAATTACCCGTACCCTTATGCCCTAGCAATAGGAATTTATAGAACATTTATAAAAAACACAAACCACAATACAAGCGTCTAGCTCACATTGTGGTTTATTGATTGTATTGTAAGTTCCGCTGATAGGATTGAAAATAAAATATCTGCATAAACTATTATGTGTCTAGCTTTCTTTGACGATATATACAATGAGTTTGCGTCTACTGCTAACTCTAATCTATAAGCATTTATCAACATCAATTATCTAAAAGGAAGATTATTTTTACTACAAACTATGCTTTAGCTCATAGATTAAATTTTGTACCATTTTTATATTTTCACTTTTTAATAATTGTGGGTTTAATACTGATACAAAGCTTAAAAACTTTTGTGCATTTATGAGTGTCTCTTTTACAAAGATATCTATGTCAATTAAACTTTCTTTCCAACTCGAATATCTAAATTCTTTATGAGGTTCATAGATAAATAAATCTAGAATTAAATCTCTTTCAATGTCTTCTACTAAGCTAACACATACTTTATTTTCTTGTCCAATAAATTCGAACCACCAATTTGCTCTATCCGGAATTCGATATGCGACATAATTATACTTTTTAATTTTTTGAGCTAATGTCAATAAATCAATGAACCACCTTATCAACCTTTCATCACCAAAGGGACAATCATCAAAAAACATTCCATATTTATTACCATTAAAATTTAGCTCTATTATTCCTTCTATATCTTGTTTAGTAAAATCAAACTCTTCTGCAGACATTTTCTTTATTTCATCAAAATTATCATATGCTTTAAAAGAAATTGTAAAAATACCAACCACTCCTAATCTATTAAATCATTCAGTTTATAAGAATGTGTACCATAAATAGAATCAACCTTTCCATTCCTCACCAAAAACAGTTACTGAATGTAAGCCGTCATTTATTTTTTGTTGTTTTAATTGTTCAACAGCTAACGCTGAAGCTTCAATAATTTTTTCATCAGACCATTCTTTATTAAAGAATGATTTCTTACTTAACATTTCATCAATCTGCTGATTAGTCATTTTCTTTTGAAGATAAGGAAGCTGCTTTTTTGTACTATTTACAGAGTGTCTGTTTAGAACATGATCTACCAAAATTCTGACTCAAGTTAGAATTTGGTGTTTCTATTTTACTATTACCCTTAGGAATATCACCTTTAGCTGATGCCGCATTTTTCGATGATTTAGCAGCTGCTTCGGTTGCATTCGTCGCGTTTTTGCCGTTGGAGAAGAGATTTAATGTAGCCTTTCCACCTTTTCCAGCTGTTTTAGCATATCCACCACCCAAGATACCTGCCGCTGATATCCCTCGATCCATCGCACTCAAAAAAGCACTTGTCGCCTGTTATAGACAATCAAGTGCTTTAAGTTTATAAATTTTCTAAGTTTATTAATATTTGCAAGTTTTATAAGTTATTTTAGTATTGACAGTATGACATCTTTCTTACTACATGGCAAGTGTAACGTTTAAACCCTTTAGCTTGTTTAATCTCGTGTGTTTGTTGCTTATGCCACCCATAAGTGGTCCTTGTAAATAAATTGTCATCTCGCCTATTCTCGCTCTTATTGCTTAATTGTTAAAATAGCACTTCTTGATGACCTAGCCTTCATGAAGTCTGGATTCTCAAACAATTATTGTTTATTGGGTCCATTCTTTAATCTTTATTTCATTATTGTTCCTTCTTCTTCTCGAGGGTGACAATATAGCCAATCAAGTTCTTATGCTTTGTCAATAAAAATTCTAGTACATACAATTTTCACATTTAATCCATCTATTGAGTATTTAATGGTACTACCATCATGAGCTCTCGATTCACAAACAAATCATTTTCTTATTGTCTCATTCAAATAACAGCTAGTTTAATATTAATTAAAGTAAAAAAACTTGAAAGGCATTTTGCCGATCAAGGTCTAAATGCTATCCTATACTTCTTTTTACGTACCCAATTTATTGCAGTATAAAATCTCCTTTATTACGAGACTTGTCTTTCTTGAGTGTCGAGCCCTACTTAAAAGAAAACGATGGCTTATTAGTCCATCGTTCTCTTTAAACTCTCTAGTTATTTTAATATTAATTGCTTCTCAGCATCCAAAAACTCCTCAACAAGTTCTTTAATTGTACGTTTTGAATCAGAAGGATAATAAAATGCATCCGATACTTTTCTAAAAAAGTCATACATATTTTGGGGCGTATTAAACATTGAAAAAATATTTTCAATTTCTTCAAAGATTTTTTCATCAGAAGAATTATTATATGCCTCTTTTATAATGCTATATAACCACTTATGATACTCTTTAGTCATGTCTTCCGAAGAACTGTCAGAGATTATTCTTTCAAGTATATCATCTACTTTATCTTCTACTTGTTCCCACGCCAATTCAAGGATGAACTCATTATTAACATTTGGATTATTCATTAGATATTCAACAGCGTAATTTGTTACTTCTAAGGAAGATATTAACTTAAACTGTCTACCAATAAACAATGTAGTCCAGTTACAATTAAATCCATTTTTCTCAACTATTTCAATTTTATACAATTTTCTATTTCCCCCACTGATTTATTTTTCCTGAAACTTTGCCACCAGGTATAAATGTTCTATGGGTTACTGTGTTAGTCGTAGGATCTACCACCCATTCAAACACGCCATCTATTGTTTCTTTCGTCTGTAACATTTCAGGGGCGTTATTCTTAACCTTTACATATTTCGTTTCATACTTAACCATTGAACCTTCTATCTGATACAACGAATCCATATGTCCTTTTTTATTTGGCAAATCAAATCTTTGAGCATCAACTGCATAATTATCAATTATATCATTAAAGTTATGATAAAAATCATCTTTTAATGCACTACCTACTCGTGGATTATCTAAAACTGGATGCTTAAGTTCACCCGTACCCTTAGGAATATCACTTTTAGCTGATGCCGCATTTTTCGATGATTTAGCAGCTGATTCGGTTACATTCGTCGCGTTTTTGCTGTTGGAGAAGAGATTTAATGTAGCCTTCCCACCTTTTCCAGCTGCTTTAGCATATCCACCACCCAAGATACCTGCCGCTGATATCCCTCGATCCATCGCACTCAATTTGTCCAGTGTAAATGGATCAAATCCAAAGGCCGTTTCAAAAACAGCTTTGGCATTACCAACGCCTGGAATGAAATCAGCTGCGGTTGATATTGCCTGGCTGATGCTTACCGATTTAACAGCTACTGCTGCTTTCTTTGTCGCACTTTTAGCCACATTAACAGTTGTTTTTGCTGCACTTTTAGCCACATTAGCAGTTGTTTTTGCTGCGCTTTTAGCCACATTAACAGTTGTTTTCGCTGCCTTTTTAACTGCCTTAACAGCTGCTTTTGCATACTTCTTGGCCTTTTTAACAGCTTTTTTCACAGCCCGTTTAAACTTTTTAACCAATTTGCTCTTGGATAAATTATTTTTTAGCTTCCTGGCTTTTGTCAAGACCTTGCCTAGCTTTTTCTTGAGCTTTTTCTTCGCTTTTTTTAAAGCTTTCTTTAGTTTCTTTTTGGCCTTTTTGATTTTCTTTTTAGCCGCTTTTTTAACTTTCCCTACAACGGGGATACTGCCTAAAGCACTACCTAGTGCTCCGAAGAATCCTTTACCCTTCTTCGCCATTAAGCATCACCCCCACCAATAGGGATCATGCCCATGACGTCTAGTGCGGATTCAAGATCAGTGCCTTCTCCCGATGTATTAGACACGGTTACAGGTGCTTTGTTCGAGCCTTCCATTGTCACAACCTGTCCCTGAATATCGGTGATTCCATCAAAAACAAGACTGCTGGAGCCACATGTCAAGCGCATGGATTCTGTTGCGCTCATGGAGATGCTTTTACCTGTAAATGTGATCGTATCATTGGCTGTTAGTGTAAGCGGATGCTTACTATGTACTACTACTCCGCTTCCCTGATCCAACTTTAGGAAAACGGCGCCTTCCTGTGCAGTAAATGTGACAGATTGTGGGTCTAGCTTGATGTCCTTGCCTTTTGGCGTACCCCAGTAGGACGTTTTCGGATCGGCTGTTTTTGGATTGGAGTCGCCGCCCTTTCGTACACTGTGTCGAACAACTGCTGCTTCCTCCCGATGGGGAAGGAAAGTTGAACGCTATCGCCTTCTTCTGGCGGGCTGTAAAAACCGATATGTCCTTTACAAAGGGTACACTTTACTTCCACAGAATCATGATTTTAATAATAAAAAAAGCCCGTTTAAGCACTGTTATGTATGGTTTATAGGCTTAAGATATTAAGAAATTATTAGTCTTATTAGAAAATAGTTTTTAACTTATTGTCTTTTAGCGATTAAACAACAATAATTTCATTTTAAATTAGATAAAACACTTTTAATTCGATCAGCTAACTTTTCTTGTTCCTCTTCAGTCAATTGCTCATCAGATACATCTTCGATACTGAACGATTGCAACACATGTTTAACATCTTCAATACCATCCACTCCAATTAATTCTTGGTTATACAAATTTTCAGCAAGTGTTGTATAGACAATGAATTTTTCACTTTTTGTATTTTCACAATCTCGATCAAACCGTTGCAACACAGTAGAAACTATTGAATCAGCATTTTCATTTTCTAACTTAAAATCGTTAATAAATCTTTGGACCTCTTCTACTATTTCGTCGTAATACCAACAAGCTGTTCGATAATAATCTATCGGCATTTTTTTCAACTCATTTATAACACGTTCTCTTCGTGAAAACAAATCGTTATATTGTTCTTTCAATAAATTATTCTCTTGTTTAATTTTATTAAAATCCAATTCAGTTAATATATTCTCAATATAAGTCTTGAAAGTATTCATAGCCTTTAAATGTGTAGTTAAAATTTCTGTAATTGTTACAAAAACCATTGCTTTATCTGTTTCACTTTCATTTGCTACCATATCATACTCATTAAAAGTTCTTGCAATCGCTTCTTTATTACTCATTTTTTCTTCTTTAAACTCATTATAAGTTTCGTTAATATACTCTTTAAATTCGTTATAACTAAATACCAACTTTATAAACCTCCATTTTAAGGTGAAATCCTTTTATCATTGTTATGAATTACTTCGATATTAATATTCGGATATTTTTCATCAAATTGTTTAATTATTTGATCACAACTATCACATACAACTTTTTCAGTAAATAGTTTGATCGTACCTTTTGCTTCATAATTAGTTCCTAATCTCTCTGCTAAATCATTTAAAATTTTATACTCTGTATCTCCGTCCCTTAAATAATTATTTCCTCCCTTATCATCTGCCTTTGTAGCTTTAAATGTTGGATTATTAGGTTTAAAAGAGAATTCTTCAGTTCCCGGTATTTTTTTTGCAGAATCTTGAATTCCACTATGAGCATAAAATTCCTTTTTATTAACTCCTGAAATATTTACTTCAGCATAAGCAAATTATCAATAATTTGTTGATCTTTTTTAGGATCAATTTGTTTGGTAGGAAATTTTGATTGCTCTGTACCCCCTGTGAGATTTTCATTGGATTTTTCGAGATTTTCATTAGATTCTTTTAAATTTCCTTTTGATTCTTCCCATTTCTCCTTGAAAGATCTTCCATCATTACTTAGCCATAATACAGTATCGTCCTTTAGTAACTTAAAATCTTTTTTTAATAACTCAATCTCTTTTTTCCATATTTCAAACTCTTTCTTCCATTTTTCAGACTCTACTTTCATTTCTTGCTTCAATACATCAACTGTCTTATTTACTTGTTCTTCTACTTTTTGCTTTGACTGCTGGTACACCTGTTTTGTCTTCTCGTACACTTGTTTTGACTTCTGTTGTACCCACCGTGCTCCCTTCTGGACAGTGTTTTTTAACCAGAGCGTTCCCGCCTTATAAATACGCTTCCCCCGTCGGATGATCCACCTTTTGAGCCTTCTTACTTTTTTTCGTGCCTTTGTATAAATCTTACCCAATTTTTTCCTAAACTTTTTTATAAATTTCCTTAGTTTTTTCCCTAATTTTTTGATTCCCTTCCACGCATTCTTACCTATTTTAATAACTGTCCTAACGACAGGGATACTACCAAGGAAATTGCCAACTGCTTTAAAAAAGCCTTTCATTAAGCACCACCCCCACCAACAGGGATCATGCCCATGACGTCTAATGCAGAACCAAGGTCAGCTCCGTCTCCCAATTTATTGGATACAGACACAGGTGCTTTGCTGGAACCTTCCATTCTCACAACCTGTCCTTGCATATCGGTGTTGCCATCCAAGACAAGACTACTAGTACCACAGGTTATTTGCATAGATTCTGTTGCACTCATCGAAATGCTTTTCCCTGCAAAGGTGATCGTATCATTGGCTTTTAGTATAAGCGGATGCTTACTATGTACTTCTTCTCCGCTTCCCTGATCAAGCTTTAGGAAAACGGCGCCTTCCTGTGCGGTAAACGTCACCGATTGTGGGTCTAGCTTGATGTCCTTGCCTTTTGATGTGCCCCAGTAGGATGTTTTAGGATCGGCAGTTTTTGGGTTCGAGTCGCCGCCCTTTCATACACTATGGCGGACAACAGCTGCTTCCTCACGGTGTGTCGGAAAGGCAAGATGAACGCTATCGCCTTCTTCTGGCGGGCTGTAAAAGCCGCTATGTCACGGCAGATAATGGTTCTGAATTCGCGGGGTTGTCAGAAATGTTTGGTGATAGTATAGATATCTATTTCACTCATCCTTATTCTTCATGGGAGCGTGGAACGAATGAGAACCACAACGGAATCATCCGTCGTTTCATTCCTAAAGGACATGCGATTGAGGATTATAGCCGGACGCAGATTCATATGGTTGAGGAAGCTATGAACAACCTACCAAGAAAATGTTTGACTACGAGACACCAAATGAACTGTTTGAAGAGGAACTCCAGAAACTTGTTGCTTAAAGATTGCGGGGACACCCCGCACCCCTTGAGCCTCCCTCGAAATAGAAAAGTCTCCTGTTCATCAGTCAGCAGCAAATCCTAATCTGTGCCGACCGACGAACAGAGACAAAGGAACCTCTGGGGTGTTTTTGAAAAAAAGTGTTCAACTTGTAATTGCAATTTAGGAATTTTCTTTTTTACAGACTTAGCCGATTTTTTACCGCTCTTAAGTCAGGGATACTGCCAACAGCCCCAAAGAAGCCTAAGCACCTTTTCCCACATAATAATAAAAGGTTGCTTATAGTTTGAGTCTAACCATAAGCAACCTATCAAATTTATAGTTTCCATCATTTTGTACAAGCCTGTAAGTACAAAAATTTGAATCAAAAAACATTCTTATTACTTTTTAGTAAAAAACCGGATAAACCTTCCGTTGTCCAATACTGCTTCCTTCAATTCTTTAAACCTCTCCATATCCCTAATACTATAATCTGAACCATTGACATAACGTAACCATCGCCTACCATTTTATTATTTGCATCATATCATTTGTATCGTAAGCTTTAATTTCGTTACTAGATTATTCCCTTAGAAACATTATAAATGAATCAATATTTTTATTTGGACCTTTCCCGATAATGTTTCGTGAAAAAAATTAATCATCTAACAAATCAATATAATATTTATCATTTTCCTTTATTTTTAATAAAAATTCAGTAAGAGAAACTGCAATTTGAGTATCATAATAGTAAATTGGATTTTCAGTATTACCACTCAATTCAATTGACATTAAAGCTGACTCACTACCTTCAAAAAATATTAATTTGTTTCCCTCAAATTCATCATATATTTCTATGTCTGGATAAAATTCGAAATCATTCGTTCTCAACCTAAAGTCTCTTATAGAATATGGATCCATAATACGATTAATATTAAACTCTGATCCTTCTATAAACCCATAACCAACTTCTAAATATAAATTAACCAACTCATGAGGCATTTGTAAATTCAAGATTTTTTCAACCTCTTTTATTTCACTTTCGGTCACTGGATAAAAACTATTCTCTTTGTTTTCTTTTATAAAATCATAGCTCATCTTTTTTTACCTCCTTTAAATAGTTCATTTGCTGGTGATCCTTTTCCATGAATACCAGATTGGTGCTCATTTGGGAATCTCGCTGGATGCATGTTCCACCACTCATGCTCTCCTCCGAAAGAATTTTCAATAATATGGTGAGCATCATATTTATCTCCTTCTTTCCGAATGACTTTACCAGTTCTTTCTGATAAAACATTATCCTTATAAACCGGCCATTTTTGTCCAGTGTTTTCTTCCCATTCTTTTATTACTTTATTTTTTACTTTATGACATTTTTTTATATTCTTTATTTCTTAACGCTTCTTTCAATTTTTCTGTTTGATTTTTAGGTAACTCTCTACCTGTACGTTGCTCTATATCTCTAACATATTTTTTTGTTAAGCCAGAATCAATTTTACCTGCAGTTCCACTCTTACTATTAACAGCATTACCCAGACCCTTATTCTGACCTGGAGTTTTATCCTTTGGCTTAGGAGTCGTATTACCTTTCTTCCCACCAGAAATAATACCACTTATTGCTCCGCCGGCCTGCTTACCTCCAACGGCAATTCCACCTATACGCTTAGCAATTTTAACAGTTGGACCACCGAAAACAGATGCACCGGATACTGCACGTTCCCATGGCTCCAATTTCCGTCCGGTAATTGGGTCTTTTCCAACGATGGTTTCGTACACAGCTTTGGCGTTTCCGAGAATAAGAACACAATCTACCGCCGCAGAAAGCACTTCTTTATATCCACCGTCTTTAAAAGCATTGTAGGCTTTAGCAACTTTGCCTCCTACTTTTACCGCTGCTTTTTTAACTGACTTAGCAGTTGTTTTTGCTGCGGTTTTAACCGCCTTTACAGTTGCTTTTCCTGCCTTTTTAACTGTCTTTACAACTTTTTTTACATACTTTTTGACTTTTTTAACAGCTTTTTTTACTGCCTTTTTAAACTTCTTGACCAGTTTACTCTTGGATAAATTATTTTTTAGCTTCCTGGCTTTTGTCAAGACCTTGCCTAGCTTTTTCTTGAGCTTTTTCTTCGCTTTTTTTAATGCTTTCTTTAGTTTCTTTTTGGCCTTTTTGATTTTCTTTTTAACGGACTTAGCCGCTTTTTTAACTTTCCCTACAACAGGAATACTGCCTAAAGCACTACCTAGTGCTCCGAAGAATCCTTTACCCTTCTTCGCCATTAAGCACCACCCCCACCAATAGGGATCATGCCCATGACGTCTAGTGCGGATTCAAGGTCATCGCCTTCTCCTGATCTATTAGATACGGTTACAGGTGCTTTGCTTGAGCCTTCCATTGTCACAATCTGCCCTTGCATATCCGTGTTGCCGTCAAGAACGAGACTGCTGGAGCCACATGTTAAGCGTATGGATTCACTTGCGCTCATGGAGATGCTTTTACAGGTGATGTAAGGACACCTTGTTGCATATGAGTGTTGCCTATGCCACATTGTAAAACAGCTCATATTTACCATAAAAATGGTTGTATGAGCTGTTTGAGTTGATGGAAAGCTTTTAACTTGTAATAGTAACTATATTAAAAACCCATATTGGTTTTATTATAAAAATATTGCGTTTGATTCCAGTGTTTTTCTTTTTCTTCTTCTATGAATTCAGTCTCTACTGAGCTTCGCAATTATTCTATCTTTTAGGGACTATAATCAATAGACTACCTTTAGAATTTAACAAAATAGACTTCAAACGTTTTTAATCGTTATATCCTTCGGGATCTTCTTCACTCATGATATACTCTATATCTTCATCCGTGAATTCTTTACCTTCCCTTACAGGTTGTCCATTAGGATCTAACATTCCCATTACTGCTTTATCTCGGTCTGATACAATTAAAGTATAATCTTCAACTGAAAATGGATTTGGTGGTAAATCTACGGTTACTCTCCACGCTGGCCGGATGTCATCATTATCTCTATTTATCATATCCACTCTAAATGTATAGGCTTCATCAAAATATAAATTTTCTATTACTTTATTAACTGTCCCATCCAATCCATGTTCTTTATGATACTCTATTGCAATTTCTATTGCTTCTTCGGGTGTCAATATTGTATTTACTGTTATTTCTCCTATTTCGCGATAATGTCTCGGAAAATCTTCTTCCTTCAATTTTATATATTCTTCAAATTCTTCATCAGTTAAACTTTTAAACTCTTCATCAGTCATTCTTTTGTATTTATCTAAAGACATATTTTATCATTCCCCTTTTTTACTTTGAGTTTCTTCTTAATCTATTAATATAATCAAACGAATGTTCTATCGAAGCCTCATCAAATAGATGCCTATTCTTCATAACTTGTTTATATACGTATTCTTCTTTTTCTAGGCGACTCTGCTTATTATAAGCATCTCTTCCAAGTTCTAACCATTGTTCAGCATGATAACCCTCATGGTATAGATTAATGAGAGAAGGATCTTTCTTTATATAAATTTTTCCATTCACATTATCAAAGCCTGCTTCTAAAGTATCATTAAGAACTTTTTGCTCTTTATCTACCACAACATCTATACCGGATTGTTTCCATTTCTGCTTAAATTGTCTGATTTGTTTCCTTGTAGCCAATGTTTCCTCTCTACTGTTCTTTTTAGGTGCTTTTCTATAATCAAAATTCTCACTAGCTACCTTAACGTCTTTGCTTGAACTTTTATTTGAAGCTGACGTCGGTTTTGCTGCCGGTTTTGCCGCCGGTTTTGCTGCCGGTTTCGCTGCCGGTTTCGCTGCCGGTTTTGCCGCCGGTTTTGCTGCCGGTTTTGCCGCCGGTTTTGCCGCCGGTTTTGCTGCCGGTTTTGCCGCCGGTTTTGCTGCCGGTTTTGCTGCCGGTTTCGCTGCCGGTTTCGCTGCCGGTTTTGCTGTCGGTTTTGCTGGGGCTGCTGCTGCCTTCTTACCTCCTGTTGTTGGTGCCTTTTTCGGTGCTGCTGCCGCTGTTTTCTTACTTCCAGAGTAGTATTTAACCGCAGCTTTTCCTCCTTTGCCAGCGGCTTTGGCAAATCCACCACCTAAGACACCTGCTGCTGCAATTCCTCGATCCAAGGCACTTAGTTTAGTCTTTGTAATTGGATCAAATCCAAAGGCAGCTTCAAAAGCAGCTTTGGCATTCCCGACGACTGGAATAAAATCGGCAGCCGTAGATATAGCTTGTCTGACATTAACGTTTTTTGCAGCTACTGCTACTTTCTTCGCAGTCTTTTTAACAACCTTAACTACTGTTTTTGCATACTTCTTGGCCTTTTTAACAGCTTTTTTCCCTGCAAGTACTACTTTTTTCGCAGCCCGTTTAAACCTCTTGACCAATTTGCTCTTGGATAAATTATTTTTTAGCTTCCTGGCTTTTGTCAAGACCTTGCCTAGCTTTTTCTTGAGCTTTTTCTTCGCTTTTTTTAAGGCTTTTTTTAAGGCTTTCTTTAGTTTCTTTTTGGCCTTTTTGATTTTCTTTTTAACGGACTTAGCCGCTTTTTTAACTTTCCCTACAACAGGGAGACTACCTAAAGCACTACCTATTGCTCCGAAGAATCCTTTCCCCTTCTTCGCCATTAAGCACCACCCCCACCAATAGGGATCATGCCCATGACGTCTAGTGCGGATTCAAGGTCAGCGCCTTCTCCCGATGTATTAGACACGGTTACAGGTGCTTTGCTCGAGCCTTCCATTGTCACAATCTGCCCTTGCATATCCGTGTTGCCGTCAAGAACGAGACTGCTGGAGCCACATGTTAAGCGCATGGATTCTGTTGCGCTCATGGAGATGCTTTTACCTGCAAAGGTGATCGTATCATTGGCTGTTAGTGTAAGCGGATGCTTACTATGTACTTCTACTCCGCTTCCCTGATCTAACTTTAGGAAAACCGCGCCTTCCTTTGCAGTAAATGTGACAGATTGTGGGTTTAGCTTGATGCCCTTGCCTTTTGGCGTACCCCAGTAGCGAACAACGGCAGATTCTTCCCGATGTGTCGGGAAGGCAAGGTGAACGCTATTAAAATTAAGGAAAGCCCATTTTAACCATTGATAGTTGGTTTATGAGTATCTTACACTATTAAAACACAGACTATCCAAATTTCCCCAAACTATGATATGGATTAGAGATATTCTCGCCTACTTCATCTATTGTCCCCTGTATCTCATCTAGGATTGTTTTATCTATATCCTTATACTGTTTCAGTGATTCTTTTATTATATTAAAGCAAATTTCTAGACCGAGATTTACTACAATAGAAAGAATGATATCTACTTCATCATATGAATCTGTATTCCATAATCTAGAGAGAGTTCTATCAATATCATTTCTTATATCACTTCTTAATAACTCGTATGACATAACTTGCCTGTCTGTTAGTTGACTAAGTATTAATAAAAAACTATCTTTTTCAATTTTATTATTTTTAAATTGATCTAATACATTTTGAAACATTGATATTAGTGTTTCAGTTGGTATTCTATCAAGTAGATTCTTAATTTCCTTTATATCCATATTTTATTTCCCTTCTATTGGAATATGAACCTCATTTAATGATTAATTCTTTGTCCATGTTCCGTCTGATTTTAGCTGTTTATTTCCGATTTTCTTCTATGCAGTCCATCTCGAACCTGATGCTGATCCCGGATATTTGCTTGCTGCTATAGGGTCCGGTGAATACCATCGAATAATAGCCTTTTGTCCATCAGCAAGAGAGAATTCATATTTTGCTCTATCAGTAATAGTATTGGTTGGTTAAAATGAATTTGGAATATTCGAAGGAATCATTGATTCCAAACTAGACATATTAACTTCTCCGTTTTTCAGTTGATTTTGAACTGTTACTACAACTCAGTCATGGAGAATTACTTTGGATTTATGAAATCTGAATTCCTTTACATGAAGGAATTTGAAAGTATAGAGCATTTTAAAATAGAATTAGAAAAATATATAAATTACTATAATACGAAACGGATTAAGGCAAAATTAAAACGAGTCCGGTGCAAAACGAGGTCACTGAAAAACTTACGTTTTTTATGACGGCTTAACTTTTTTAGATAAAAATAAGGTACATTTTGTTCGAATTGAACAGAATGTACCTT
>NZ_JBLLLQ010000055.1:0-15532 GCF_047737915.1 Lysinibacillus sp. NPDC056185 | reverse complement strand
GGATAGGAGTGACCCTTAGTAACAAGCTTCGGAGGTGTAAGGCTAAATTAGCTTTACATTACTATTAATATGTCGTAATAGCTTTGTTTGTATAGTTCATAGCCTGAGAAATAGTATTAAAAATAAAAAGTTGTAGCGTGGTATGAGCAATTAGTAAGCATATGAAGCTTTCCAGTACAACATATTTAGAGACAGAAACAAATTTGAATCAGATGGGGAAGTAGTCGAAAGGCTGCTTCTTTTTAGTTTGTCAAAAAGGTTGGATACTTCAACTAATGATGAAATTCAGTTTAGTTAGAAGGAATTTGTTGGAAGTGTAAAGAAGTAATAAAGAAAAATAAATTCTTTGTGGAAGGGGATAATTTGAAAGTGATAGACAAAATGGAGAAGTTTGATTTTGCAACTTTAGAAATGAATGATGAACAAAAAGAATTTGCCTCTGCTTTAACATTAATTACAGAAGGAAAAGAATGTTTGGCTGCAGAAATTTTAAAGAATCTGTATTGTGAGTCTCATGATTATTCATTGCAAAGTAGTTGTGCCAAGATTTTATTTGAGCTTTATTTTACTAAATCCGAATGGAAACAATTAGAGATGCTCGGCCTTCTTGATGATCTCAGCATTGATCAAAGCAATCGTTTAATTGCGAAAGCTTGCAGCAGCAAGTCTGAAAAAACAACGTTCTCCTTCTTAAACGATGAAATACGTATTCCAATGAAACTAAGTATTTCTGGCTCTCCGACGGTTGATGTAATGATTAATGGAAATAAAAAAAGCTTTTGGTTAGATACTGGAGCAGGGATGACAGTCATCTCAAATGCTTTAGTGAGTGACTGTAATATTAACATTGTGAAAGATGAAGAATTGGAGGTTGGAAATTCAACAAGCCAAAATTTTAGTGCCGATTTGGCCATCATCGATATAATTGGCATACAGGGGCTAACAATTCATAATCAGCCTACATTGGTGTTAGCGAATGATTTATTAATGATTCAAAACCCTAAAACAGAAGAAATAATGCAGGTAGACGGTATCATTGGATGGGATATCATACAACATATTTTTCTGGAAATCGACTATGGACGAAAACAGGTAATAATTCAGAAACCGCAACGAAAAGATGGTGTGGAGAACAACCTTTTCTTCTGTGGGTATCCGATTTTGAAAGTGAAAGGTCAGAATCAAGTCCCGTTGTATTTCGGTTTAGACACCGGTGCGAATAAGAGCCATTTTGGACAACCGCTCCTATCGAAAATCGATAATCTTAAAATAGCAAGAAGAAAGGTACATTCAGGAGGCTTCGGTGATGTAAAAGAAAGAGAATTAGACAGCATAGAAAGTTTAACTGTAAATCTGAATGAGAATCAGTCGATCAGGTTACACAACGTGAGAGAGATGTTGACAGATCTTGCTACTTTTTTCAAGCTAGACGGTGTTTTTGGTAGTGATATTGCTAAGGATGGGCGTATGGTGATTGATTATATGAATAGAAAGTTTGAACTTGTGTTTATCTAATGATGCTGCCAAGAGTCAAGCAATTATTATTATGTATTTAATCTTGGTATAAGGTTTTATTATCATAACTTTATAGGAGGTAATAGTTCATGCCCTTATTCAAATACGGAGTGCTAAAAGGTAAGGTTGTTGACGTGAGACCTGTGGATTCATTTGATAAGACGCCTCATTACGAAGTGCATATTCGAGCAAGAAAGAATAATAAAAGTGAGGAAGATTATAGGATTGCGATCAATGTTGCCTCTAAGGTAAAGCCTTCAGAAGTCCTATATTTTGTTAGTGAAGATTTCAACTCTAATCAAATAACAATTATTCCAAATTACGAAGAAGGATTTACAGAAGTTACTAATGAAAATCGCGAAATTGCATTAGATTATATTCGTGGTGGCTTATTTGATCCCTCAAAAATGATTCCTCTCCCTGCAACAAAAAACGGACCAGACAATGACTTAAATGAGAAAGTTAATAAATATATGCAAGAGGCAATGACTAAAAAAGCTATAGTGTATGCTTACGGAGAAAAATTTAAAACTGAAAATGAAAGAGATAAATATTTCGGGTTTTCTCCAGGCAGAGGCATTCATGATATTCATATGAATCAAGGAAATAGTAGGGATTTTAGAACAGACGACGGGATATGGCAAGATGGTGGTGTACTTATTCATTTTGAGGAAGAGAATAGATGGGTTGGTATATTCCTAGCTTTCCAATCGCAGTCTTGGTGTACAGATGACTATGGACATGCAACTAAGCCAGTTAGTGTATGTAACCATAAGAATAGAAAATCGACACTAGAAATCCACAGCACATAAAAGTGCATGAGAAGGGGCTATTAAAGAAGGTGGGAAAAGCACAAATCCTACTGGTGCACTTACCATAAACAAATGGCAACAATGCTTAGAAGGTCAGTATGTAGCTAAATAAAGAACTTAGACCAAGATTGCTTAATGGCTATCTTGGTTTATTTTGTGTTCTGTATTTTTATTGCTAGTGAAATTATTCACAAGTATTACAATTAAATTAACTAAGCCTTTTAATATAGTGCTTAAAATACCAGGTTTCATCAATTGATACAACGTTAAACTGGAGCCAAATATTATTACTACACTCAAAAGGGTCTTTATTCATGTTTTCATTTAATACCTCTTTTATACTTTTATAGGTATATATTTAGTGGAGTCAAATGATAAAGTAAAAGTTAAATTTTTGAAATGGTAGAAAAGGGGATTGGATGTAAAATATGCTTGACACCTAATTTATCTTATTTTATTATCAAGGTGTAAAGAATGTTTTACACCTTATTAAATCTAAAGGTGGCATAGTAATGGAAAATAGAATCAGGGAATACCGAGAAAAGAATGGTTATTCACAAGGTAAATTGGGGGATTTATGTAAAGTAACAAGACAAACAATCAATGCCATTGAAAATAATAAGTATGATCCAAGTTTAGAATTGGCATTTAATTTGTCTTATGTTTTAGGTATTTCTATTGAAAAATTATTTATATTTAAATATGAAAGGAATGAGAAAAAGTGATAACTGTAAAAAAAATCAGTTTAATCTGTTCTTTAATTCTTATTACTGCAACTGGATGCTATGGGATATATGAATGGTTTACAAAAGAAATAATTAATGCTACTACATTATTCTTTGTCTTCCTAGGTGTTGGTTTTTTATTCCAATCCCTTACCTGGGGTGAAATGGATGGAAAGTACGAAAGAGAAAAAGATGAATTAGAGAAACATATAACTCTTTTAAGTTCAAAAATTAGTTATTATCTATTACTTATATTAATGATAATCGTCTTAGTTGTCTCGGAAAAGGTAATTGCAATGAATGATATAAAGAATATTCCTCTTGTTATTGTAATTGGACTAGCTTTGATAACTATGCCAATCACTGAATTCGTAGTTTCGAAAAAATACCGTTAAAAATGTGGCTATATATAAATTAATTCGTGTATTAATTGAGAGGGCTTTATTTAAATAATCAAAATCAAGGCCAATCCATTATGAGTATTCTTATTTTCTCCCTTTTTATATATTCGTTTTTATATTTTATTTGCTTTTTATCAAAATAGGTCAGATGTTGCTAGATGGCGTATTAATAAAGTATATTTACAGGTATGGATGCAGATCAATATTTATAGGCGTACATTATGAAATAAAAAGCAGACAGCCTATTTATACTCAATAAATATTGGGCCTATAAGGGTCAGTTTTGGGGGGAATCTTGATATCACGTTTGTAGAGGATAAATGAAGCTGATTTTGCAAAAGAGCAACCAAACAGCAACATTTATCCTATTTTTGTTCCCAAACTAGTTTGAGAAGTATACAGGTAAATTCTAAGTATATCGAATTCCTCATAATCCATTTATATCAATGTTTCATGAAATTACAAATAGATAGAAACGTATGATAAAGTATTGAAAATGTTATTACTTGAACCAAAGTGATTGATGTTAGTTGAATACAATATTAATCATTCATTTATTTTTAGTTCAGATCGGTTACATTACCTCTAAAAATGGTTTTTATTTTGAATCATTACCAATATGAGGATTTTTTGTATGTTAATATGGAAATATAAAAAAATCAGTATGCAACAAACGGGTCGTTTTATTGAAAACACAATGTAGTGCTTTTCGTATGCAAGGTAGGGAAGGAGGTCAAGATAAATGAAAATTACTATGCGATATGGGGTTGACGCTCCATTTTGGGTTGCCTTTTTAATTATTATCGGGCTGGTATTTACGTTATCGGGTGTAATTGGTTCAGTCAATGGATTTGTATTGGGCTATGGTTTGATTTGTCTTGTGACGGGCCTATGGATGATTACATACTCAACAACAATCAAAATCGCACACAGAGAGGTGATTTTGAGCCTTGCACAAGTTAAATCAGGTGATGAACTTCTTGATGTGGGAACAGGTCGTGGACTTTTAGCTATTTCTGCATCTCAAAGGGGTTGTAAGGTGACAGCCACTGATATTTGGTCAAAATGGGATTTGGGGGGGAATGGAAAAGCTAAACTACAAGCTAATATGGTTGCTGAAAGTGTGAAAGAAATCGACATCATGGATGCTGACGCTCGGGAACTTCCATTTTCGGACGAAAGTTTCGATATTGTTGTCTCAAACTTCGTAGTTCATAACATTAAAAGTGTAGAAGGAAGAAGGAAGGCGATTCTTGAAATGTGGCGAGTTTTAAGACCAAATGGTCGAATAGTCATTTCTGATTTCAGTAAAACTTCTGAATACATTCAAATATTGAATTCAGTTTCCAATCGCGTTGAAGTAAAGCAATTTTTTTATACATTTCCGTTTTCAAAAGCTGTTGTTGTGCAAAAGATTTAAGAAATCTATAGAAGAAAAAGATGTATTTTCTAAAAGGTTCATATAACAGGGGCAGAACGAGCAAATGATGATTATAAGTTTTCTTTTAACTAGTTGGATATTAAGCTGGTTTAAGTTTGACGAGTTGTTTATTCAAGCATTCAAGGAACTATTTAACAAAAAGGTGACAATAGCAAGTTATTATTTTATATTTTTTTGTATTGGGGCAATTGGAGACTTAATCTTATTTTTTAACGGAAATAATATAAGCAATGTATTCAGCTAACTACTAGATTGCGGAATAAAGAAAACAGCTTTTAACCTACAATCTCATAATAATGAAGAGAATCCTATTAATGTTTTGAGAAATATACAGATATATTCTAAGTGTATTGAATACATCATAATCCATTTATATCAACGTTTTGGGAATTGTTATATGGATAGAAATGTATGGCAAAGGATTGAAATTGAAATTACTTGAACCAAGTTGAACCAACAAGATAGATGTTAGTGGAATACATTTTGCTAATATATTCCACTGCTATGTGTACATTTAAAGACTTTTAATAATGGAGCTTATTAAAGTAAAGCACTCGTTGAACAAGAACCATTATTTTTATGACACATCATTATCCTATTAAGACAAAAGCCAGCATTAATGCTGGCTTTTTCACTTATCTAAAAATTATTTCCTTTTACATCATTTTTTTGAGGTATGGAATCTTTCTCCATACAAAATGACTTAGCAAAAAGCTTAGAATGATTCCTAAAAATACCGTTATAAGAAATTTAGTCCAGACTGATATTGGTAGGTCATTCAATGTATATTGAAGGAAGACAACTACTGGGACATGGATGAAATAAACAACAAATACATTGTTTGCTAACATCTTTGACCAACGATTAGCGCCGTTAACTTTCTCTCTAAATAAAATTAGAAGACCGATTACAAGTGAAATACACAGTAACGTCTCAATTAATGATCGAGCCAACGAACCGAAGTTTTGTCCACCCTTTAAAAGAAAAGGATCTATCGTATTTCCTCCAAAATACAAAATGGTCACTATTAATATTCCAATAACAAGCCAGATGTATCCTGCTCTCGAACTCATAGTTAAAAACCATTTGCGATGATAAGCCATAATGCCTAAACAAAAGAAAGTCACATACTGTGGTACATGTGCAAATTCAGTTTGAATAAATCCTAAAAAAGCTGTCCAATGATCAATAGGAAACCATATCCTTGTAATAAAAGTCACTAAACTAACGACCAACCACAGGGAGAGAATCTGATAAACCTTAATGTTTCTATCAGACTTTTGTGTGAATTTCTTAGATGTAAAGAAGGTCCAGACCGAAAACACAATCGCATACACAAGTAAATGCTCTAAAAACCATAAATGGCCAAATTGCATATCAGGCCATGATGGCCCACTCCAATTCGCGGGTTCATTACCAAGTCCAAAAAATATATTAACATAGTAAGAAAAAAATGGGATGGGTTCATAATCTCTGAAATTAATGTAATATAAATACATCAGAATAGGAATCATCACGAGAAATCCCAGTAGTAATGGAATACCAATTCTAATAAGCCGTTCTTTTAAAAACCGTTTCGTCCCTTTTCTTGAGATTGATTGGGGGAGAAAATAGGCTGATAAAAAGAAAAACAAACTCATAAAAAATGCTGCATTTACAGAGAAAAATCTGCCCAACCAATTGATAGATTCATCATCCAAAAAATACCACCAACCACCTGGTCCATAAGCTTGTCCAGCATGGTGAGCTACTACAAGCATAATTAAAGCTATTTTTAAATTATCGATGAAATATAAACGATCACTCTCTTTTTTCACCTATAAACTCCTTTCCCACTAGAAGTTACACTGAGATAATATCAATGTATTTATTACCACCTTAGGAAAAAATCTGTTAAGTTCTTTATGAGGTTCAAGCCGATTTGAACCGATTTGAACCAACTTGAACTAACTTGAACCAAAAAACCTTTGTAAACGTTGATACAATAAGATATTGATTAACGTTTTGAGGATTAATCATCGAGTAGGGCAGTGAATTTAGAATGCATCGATGTAATGAAGGTCCACATCAGCTTCAGCCGAGGTAAGTTATTCCTTAAAATAAACTCATATTATTCACCTTAACAGATTTCAAACTTTATCTCTCGCAAGCAATACCATCTTTGTCACGATCTTTCGAAGCATTTGCTTTATATAGTTCAGCTGAAACAAAAGGTGCGTATTTTGTTTTTCCGCCTTTGTTTTTCACATTGGCATCCTTAGCAACGCCACCTTTGTAGTCCTTATTTAACTCTGTGCAATTTTTGTATGTTTTCGCTGCTGCCTCTATTGGTGTTGGGATACTCATTGTTCCACCGATTAATAATGCACCTGCGATAATTGAAGTAGCTAATTTTTTCAAAAATGTTCCTCCTAGAATTATTTTTATTGTTTTATAATGAAATACATAATAACAATAGTAATTAAAGTAGATTTTCCTTTATTATTGTTAATTGATGTAAAACATTAGGTTTAATGACCTCGAGTAAATATTACTATTATGTTCATGAGAAAACAATCCATTATTGCTTTATATTTACAAAATTGTTTGTATGAAATACATAATTATGTTTCTTTTAAAGCAATTTTCAAACTCAATTAATGTAAATGATTTAATCATATTATCATTCTTTATAATTTCTCATATCTTTTGCAAATTTTATTCATGTCGTTTGACAATTTATTATCATATGATTTTTTAATCATTAGAACAAAGGAATCGCCAAATAAAATACTATTCAAAGTAAGGTTTTCAAATTGATGAAAACTATAAACTGAAATTAGTTCTCCAAAAATATTTATTTTTATGCATTCTACCGTTATCGAAGAAGGTAGATGAAAGGCGGTGTATTTTAATTGAGTGTAATAAGAAATGACTCAGTTTTTACAACCAATCTAAAAGAAGCCTATGAATTTGCACATTACTTATCTTTTATTAAAGGTGTAGATAATGTTGAAGTAGAACAAATTAACGATAATTGCTACGTTAGATTTACTATGGAATGCATTGATGGATTAGGTGAACAGATTTGGAATATCGTAGAGCGATTCAATTTTGAAAGTTTAGTTTTTTACGGTGTGTATTGGGATGTTTTACGAGGGAATATAACTGAGTAGAAATAAACATTATGCCTTCCGCAGATGAATGTGGAGGGCTTTTATTATGTAACAGTTCTTAAGCTAAATGGCGTAAACTTTCGTGATATAAGTGTACATTTTCCATTAGCCATCTCTCTATTGGATTAAAGTGATTATATCTGTTCACTAAACTTTCGGAATTATTTGAAAATAATTCGATAAAATGTATAATTATTTAAAGGGAGGTAATAAATACCGTATAAATTGTTTTGGTGTAGTTCATTTCCAAATAAATTAAAAATTATCATTCGCGGTTAAACAAGTAGGAGATGTTTAATCTTCATAAGAATCTTCCACCTCTATGTATATTACCTCTACTTGAAATCTAAACTAGAAAACAATACTATTATATCTTCTTTGCCAAAACATTCTATGCAGTATCTTCATTTTGCTTATAGATTATTATTTCAAAACAATCTAGGAATGCGGAGGAGATATGTTATGGAAAAGAACTCAAATCTATGGAAAATTGTATTTGTAGCTAGTTTTATAGGTTTAACAGTTGATGGTATGGATATTCAAATGCTGTCATTGGCTATGCCGAGCCTAATTGACGAATTCGTCTTAGATACCAAGGCTGCTGGTTGGATCAGTACATTCTCTCTATTAGGGATGGCACTTGGTGGAATCCTAGGAGGTTGGTTATCCGACCGCTTTGGCCGTGTTAAAATGATGACCTATATGATGATCTTATTCTCAGTTGGAACCGCTCTCTTAGCTTTTGTACAGACATATGAACAATTTATTATTGTTCGTTTCATATCAGCAATTGGTATGGGGGCTGAATATTCATTGGCCACAATGTTAATGGCTGAATATGTAAAAGTTAAAAATAGAGCAACGATTATGGGCGTATTAGGTTCTTCCTATTCATTAGGATATTTAGTCGCGGTTTTATTAGCGGGCGCGATTCTACCTGAATATGGTTGGAGACCATTATTCTTAATTTCAATCTTCCCGGTTGTTGTGGCGATCTATATTCGAGTAAAAGTACCCGAACCTACTGGCTGGAAATTGGCTAAAAAACAAGCTAAGACATCGAAAGTTAAGAAATCAAATGAATGGCTTGCGTTGTTTAGAGATAAGAAAGTTTTTACAATCTTTCTATTATGGATAGTAACTTCTTCTCTATTGCAATTCGGTTATTACGGGATAGGTACTTGGTTACCGACGTATATAGTGAAAGAATTAGGCTTTAATTTCAAAGAAATGACAGGATATTTAATTGGAACATATACAGCATCGATTCTTGGTAAAGCACTTGCTGGTTGGGTTGCCAATGTAATTGGTCGTCGTGGGGTTTTCGTCATTGCAGGATTATCTACAGCAGTCATGCTACCAGTCATATATTTTTATCAATCACCAGGAAACATCATTATTTTAATGACTATTCTAGGTTTCGTATACGGAGCGCCGTATGGTGTAAATGCTACTTATTTAAGTGAAAGCTTCCCGACTCATATTAGAGGAACCGCTGTAGGTGCAGCTTATAATACGGGAAGAATAGGTGCAGCGATAGCTCCTATCCTTATTGGAATTATCGCTACTTCACAATCAATTGGATTTGGACTAGCTGTGTTAGGTATTTCTTATGCAATCATGGGGTTAATTCCTGCATTATTCATTAAAGAGAAAATGTATGATACTTTTGAAAACGATACAAAAGGAGATGTATTAGAAAAAGAGGGGGAGATCGGGAAAGAAGGGGGTCTAGCAAAAGAGGTTCTAGTGCAGAAACCTTAAAGAGATAAAAAAGCCGCAAAGCGTTTCTCTAAGAAAGCTTTGCGGTCGATTTATGATTCTAAGCCTAGTGGCATAACAGTTGATAAGAATAAGTATTATCCGATATCAATTGAACAGTTGAAAAATGAGCAAAGTATACCTACGCGAACGGAGAAAGCTTTTTGTTATTATTGTTCTTTACCCTGAATTTCTTCATTGAAAAAATGGATACCTGTATGTCCTCCACCTTCAGCAACCATTTCGTTTGAAGCTATCTTTGTTGGAGATGTTCCTGCTCGTGTTGCTGCTTGAGCAGTTATCCGCTCTGATATGTTTTTGTCTATCTCCGTAGTATTTAAATAGGATCCTAATTTAGCTTTTGCGCTATTGAGCATACTTAAGGCTTTATCACGGTTTTCTTCTTTACTTAAATAAAATGCTGTTAAAGCTAACCCTGCAATTACAACACCTGTTCTTCGTTTTGCCATTATAAATCTCTCCCAAAAATATAGAATCTGACTCTATATTTTTTCTTTTCCCTACTTTTTAGAGGAATAAACATAATTTATATATATTACCTTTTCCTCTTTCATAAAAAACAAAATTCATAGTTCTTATATAAGTATGAGAACAAGAAACATTCCAAAACAGGGGAGAGTTAAGGGGCTTGCACGGTAAGGCTATTTATTATGGAGTCATTATGTGACAAATGTTACCTTTTAATCTATATTATTAAATAGATTGGAGGTAGCATTGTTTGGATAAGGAAAAATTAATATTAGATATTCTAGAAGGATTAATTAATCAGGAAGAGCCTAAATTTTATGATTTTGAAATAGAAAAACAAACATTCGGAGAAATAGTTGAAATGATCCAAGAAAAAGGGTTCATTTCTGGTGCGAGCATTTATCGTGAATGTCTAGAGAATAAATTAATATCGGTTTCCTTGTATAACGCCAAGGTTGAATCGAAAGGATTAAATTACATAGAAAATAATATTATGAGTCACATCTAACTGTATGTCACCCCAAAAGATAGATTTTTAGTCTAACTTTTGGGGTGAAATAGAATTGAGTGACTATTTTTTATTTACTGGCACAACTACTGTTACTTTTTCGCCAATAAATCTGTTATCTTTTGAAGCACTATCAAAAACAAATTTTAATTCTTTAACACCTTCTAAACCTTCTTTTCCTAAATCAAATATAACTTCACCTTTTTGTATTACTTTGCCAATAAATTCGGACTCAAAATGAGAAATTTCAACAATAGAATTGATTTGACGTTTTGTATCAGTGGTCATTTTCGCTGAATTTGGATAAAAACTTAAAGTGTCATCAGATAAATTTTCTCCCGTTATAGATAGGATAAGTACATTTGTTTCAGCTTCTGTTTCAATCATTTTTGGATCACGCGCAACAAGTTTAGCTGTTTTCATACCATCAATTGAAAATTCAACATCAGCACTTTTGTATTTTTCAGTTGGTGCTTCATATAAATCCGTGATTGTATATGTACCTGCAAAATCATCTTTCACTACATCACCAACATTCGCTTCTGTTAAATTATCTACTTTATTGGATTTGCTTTCTTCTATTTTAATGTCAGTAGAACCTGTTACAGCTTTTTCTAGTGAAGCTGCATACTTAGCAAATTCATTATCTTCCATATCACCATTCATTTGTAATAAAAACTTTCCACTTTGATGAGTGTGAGAATAAAACATAGGACTTGAATTTCCTAATTCATCATAATAACTCTTTGCTTTTTTTAGATTTTCTTCATTATCGAATAAAAATATTCGACCACCTGAATTATCACCGAGAGAAGGGATAAAAATTCTTTTACCTTCTTTTCGGATATTTCCAAATTCATCTTTTGGTAAGTCTGAAGCTTCTCCTAGTTCTAAACCATCATCTTTAAAATGTTTCATTACGTCATCTACTGTTTTCGCTAGAACTTTTTGTGGTTCTTCAGTTTTAGTACCATTCTCTTTTTGTGGCTCTTCCTTAGCTTTGTCTTCTCCACAACCAGCCAATCCTAAACTTAATACTAATGCTGCACTAAAAATTAATTTTTTCTTCATATATAAAATCCTCCCTCAATATTACCATTCTAGGTAATATTGAGTAAAAAGTATATAAAAAAAACAGACAACTGTGATTAGTTATCTTTTTCTCCAAAAAGACACGACCGTATTATTTGCATTTATTCTTGGCTAAAAGTGAAAAAAGGTGAAATCGAAACATTATTCTATGACGTAAAACCTTGCGATAATAACCTTTGCGAATACATATGAAAGAGGGTAAAAGCATGAACGCTCACGATAAATATAAGGAATTATGTTTTTGGATTCCTAGGTATATCAAGGTTTGTAAGGTATTTGTGAGGGTGATCTTAAAAAATTGGGATATTCATTTGGCTAAATTCACAGGGGGGTATAACAAGGGCAAAGTGATGACAAAAACAATTGTCAAATCTTGATATATTTACAGATGAAGAAACAGGAAATTACAACTAAATAATGACGTATGCAGCCTTCCCTTGAAAGAAGTGAGGGCTATTTTTATTCTTACATTAGTTCACGTTCACTGTACGTGTGTTTCTAAAAATAAGCGAAAGCCTCCATTCATAGAACCAGTATCATTGTAGTAGTCTCATTTATTATATGTAAATTTATATGGAAATAATTAAATTTATAGGTATAATTTATTATGTATATTATTATTATCGTTACTTTAGGAGGTGTTTTAGAATGGTTTTTTAATTGGTATTAAATCATATTTATTAAAGCTGAAACAGAAGAAGAAAAATTGAAAGCTTCCGTTATTTATGGTTGGTCTTTAATAGCTGTCGCTGTAATATGCTTTTTCTTGATAAGCGTTGTAAATAACTCTATCGCTGAATTTGCTTTAATATTGTTAGTAGTAATCATACTATTCATAACTAGATATAACTCTATAAAACCTTTGTTGGGTGCAGCGTCTGCTGGTTTAAGCGTTGTTGCATTTACAGCAGTATTGGAATCAGTTTTTTCTAGACGAAATGATAGTTCTGCAACAATGGGCGCTATTTTTGGCGTAATATTAGTTCTTGGATTAATTATTACTAAAAATTGTATCATATGATTATATTATTTATCCCGTGAAACTTATAGATTCTATAATTATAAAACAAAATGTACAAGCCTAGAAGAAACAATTTAATTTACAAATATTTGAGAAACCACATCTAACAAGGTGCGGCTTTTTATTATGTATCCAAATCCAATTACGCAGTTTATCATTTACAGTCTCATCGAGTAGGGCAGTGAATTTAGCATGCATTTTTTGTGAAGCGTTTACACGCATGCCTCCTGTTACATGAAAGTAAATTCTAGTTGTCGTGTCTGAGTTTTTATGGCCAACACGATTCAGATTGTAATTGGTCCACCTCAGCTTCAGCAAGAAGGCTAATGTGAGACCACCAGATAAAGTAGTTTTAGACTTCGACTTTGAGGAGGAATACGTTCGAACGACGTTACCAAGCAGTGAAGTTAGGACGTAAAAAACATTGATGTGATAAGTCTGAATACTGTCGGGCAGCAAAGAAGTTAGAAATTACATTCGAAATTGAGGATTTACTAGATTAGGCGGTGGAATTGGATGAACAATGTACCTACAAACGTTCGTCTTATTGTCTACTTGGACTTTCAGACAGGCGAAGAATAATGATAAAATCAGTCGCTTAGTGCTGGAATATAAGACTAGGCTTGTCATTTCTTGCGCTTACCTGGGAAATTATTTCTTATTTCCTAACCTGAGTAACCACTTTCCGAAAAAAGCCACTCATTTAAGTGGGCTAAATTATTGCTTCAACCTTCCTGTTATGATGGATACCGGGAAATAATACATGCCGAGTTCATTTGATTGTTTTTCAGATATATTCATAGATACTGTCCCAATATCAACATATTCTATCGTTAATGTTTTCCAACCTTCTTCTTCTAGTAACGCATCGGATGCTTGACTGTACATAGACACAGCAATATCTTCTGGTGGTAAATTGAATTTGTTTGGCGCTAAGTCTATTACTGCTTTAATCTCGCCATTTTCGACGGTTAAACTAATTAATTTATCGTTCTCACCCATAGCTGAATACTCAAGTATTCCTTTTGCTTCATCTGCGGAAATTTTTTTCTCTGTTATGTCTCTAGTTTCCTCTTTTGTTTTCTGTTCAGAAAGAGCCTTTTCCTCAGCTTCTTTAGCTTTTCGTTCTTCCTCTTTATTACCTTGTTCAGCCTCCTTTTCTTTCGCTTTATCTAATTCTTCCTGAGCCTTATCTGTTTCTTCAGCTTTTTCTTCACCACAAGCTGAAAGTAATAGTGAAGACATGGCTCCTATGTAGATTAATTTTTTCATTGTGTAACCCCCGCTATATTTCCATTATAGGAAATATAGCGTGAAAAGCACATAAAAACAGACAACTGTGATTAGTTATCTTATTCTCAAAGAAGAGCCGGCCACAACCTTCCATTTGCACTATTATATATAAGTAGAGGGGGATGGAAAGTAGATTAATGTTTGATTTTTTTAAAAAGTCTGCTACCATAAAAAAGAAACATTAGTTCTTATTTTAGGAGGCGCTTTATGAAAAAAATGTTTTTATCTTCTTCGTTTTATGATACTAGTCATTTTTTGAAAGATTTCGTCGGAGACAACATTGAAGGAAAAAGAGTTACTTTTATTCCAACTGCAAGTTTAGTTGAAGAGGAAGTACATTATGTAGATTCTGCAAAAACAGCCTTTGAAGAGTTGGGAATGATTGTAGAAATATTAGAAATATCAAAAGTTGATAAATATGAAGCAGAAGAAATATTGAGGAAAAATGATTTTATATATGTATCTGGAGGAAATACATTTTTCTTACTTCAAGAGTTAAAAAGGTCAGGGATAGATCAATTAATTATTGAACAAGTTGGTTCTGGTAAGCTATATATAGGTGAGTCCGCTGGTTCAATTATAATGGCACCTGATATTGAATATGTAAAATATATGGATGAAATGAGTAAAGCGCCGCATTTAGAAACAACTATGGGTTTAAATTTGATTTCATCATATCCTGTTCCTCATTTTGGACATGAATACTTTAGTAGTATGATTGACGAGGTAATTACTAATTATAACAATAAAATTCCACTGACTCCGATATCTAATTCTCAAGTAATTTTAGTTCGAGATAATGATATTGAAATTGTTTAAGTATCTAAAAGAAATGTCGGATATAAAGAAGTCACACTTTCCGTGTACTGAACCTGAAAAGTTAGACTTATTTCGGAGAGGAGTTTTTCCTCTCCACTATATTAATTTAAAAGCTCAATTTTTGAATCAAACCATTGTTCCATGAAATTTATGTGTTCTCTAATTTGTTCTTTTGTGTAATTTTCATCCTCTGAAGTGACGATCCATTTTTCTTCAATATCTTAATTTCTATGGACAATAGCGATAAGTTTATCTGTAAATTCTTCTATTGGCCCCTTTACCTTATTTGAAAGGATATGGACATCCTGTTCCTCTCCATCGCCACCAATGATTCCAAGTAGGTAACCATAATTTATCGGATAGACATTATCAAAAATCATCCTTATAGCCTATTGGTCGATCTACGTATCTTGTACTAAATCTTCAGCCACTGCCCAATCTTGTACATATGTAAAGCATACGCGTAATAAATAATCCCCGTACATTGTCATGGCTCTAGA
>NZ_JBLLLQ010000054.1:0-15728 GCF_047737915.1 Lysinibacillus sp. NPDC056185 | reverse complement strand
GGCTATATACTCTTCAAATGTTTGAGGTTGCCACTTAGCTAATATATATGGTTTTGTGATTTTATCCATTTCTTTATAAATTTTATCAATTTCTTCAAATTTCTTTTCGACTTCTTCTTCTGTCATTTCATTTGACAATTCTTTTTGAAGCTTTTTCTTTTCATTAAACAATTTTTCTAATTTTGTTAGCTCTTCTTTCGTTACCTCTTTAGGTAATTCTTTTTTATAAGCTTCGAATGTGTAGAAATCTGAATAATCCTCTGCTACGTTACCTTCAACTGTGATTTCCTGTCCTTCTACGAAGTTCATTTTTTCTAGTTGTTCATCAGAAAATTTATAGAAGCTGATATAGTAGTTTTTACCATCCCTACCTTTTAGATCAATCCCATCTCCGTAGATGTATTTAATCGTTCCTGTAACTTGTTGTTCGATTTGAACAGTAACACCATTTGTTGGGTCTACTGCAGTAGCTCCTGCCTGAAGTGGTGTCAGAACAGCCATTCCTATTGTTAATGCTGAAGCAATCATCCAAGTTTTTTTAATCGGTTTTTTCATGATCATTTCTCCCTTTTATTTACTCTGGAAATTATCGTTTCCAATATTTAGACGTATTTCCAGTTAAGAAGGTTCGTTATTTTTTTAAAAATTTTAAAATATTCCATGTTAAGTACATAAATAGTTGTTCAAAGTTTGAGCAGTTTGATTATTAAAGCACTAATAGTACAAGGTTGTTGGAAAAATCTTATGAATAATAAATGCGTTGATAAAATTATATCAGCAGAAATTATTGCTAATAAAAGAATTGTTCCGTTTTTCTGTTTCACCTCAAATTAAAATTAGATTTAAGAAACTATCTATTGAGGGGATAGAAGTAGAAAACACTAGTAAAAGTATAAGTTAATGTTTTCTCTGTTCCAAAAGAGAAGGGGACTTATATCGGAAGTTGGGCAAAAGGAAGTTCTTCTTATATTTATTCTATAGAAGTAAACTGATTGTACTATGGTATAGATATTAGAAAAAATCCCGAAATATTTTTGTGGAATTAACAAAAAGAGGAATCCCAACAATCATCCTAAATGATTGTTGAGACACCTCAATGTTTTTCCTTATTGTGGAGTATATTCTTGTCCGTTAATTATTACTTTGGAAGCAGAGATTAAAATTTCCTTATTTGCTTTAAAATAGGGCTCTAAAATATTGTCAAATGCTCCCCATTTCTCTTCAATTTTTGCTTTGTCTTCTTTTATATCTAGCTTTAAGATTTCTTCATAAAGCTGTTTTAATTGCTTGCTATCCGCTTCGCTAACTTTGAATTCATAGTCAGCCATGAATTCTTCAAATGTTTGAGGCGTTATGAATTGACCAATGATGTAATATAAATCCTCCCATAGTTTTTCAGACAAATCAGCATTGTCATCTTTTTCTGCTTTTTGAGCATTATCATAAATATTTTTTAGTTTTGCTAAAGCTTCAGCAGGGATATCTAGCTCAAATCGTTCCATGAATTCTTCAAATGTTGGAGTTGGATAAAGTTTATCTAAATATGGTTGAAGGGTTATATTAAATTCGTTCATTTTTTCGTTAGCCTTTTCCTCTTGACCATCTTTTTCAAGTTTTACCCATTCTTCATAAATAACTTTAAGCTGTTTATTATCATTTTCTTCAATAACTATATTTTTTTCACTAAATCCGAAATCTGCTATAAACTCTTCAAATGTTTGAGATTGCGACTTAGCTAATATATATGGTTTTGTAATTTTATACATCTCTTCGTATATTTTACCAATTTCTTCAAATTTCTTTTCGAGTTCTTCTTCTGCTATTTCATTTGACATTTCCTTTTGCAGCTTTTTCTTTTCATTAAACAACTTTTCTAATTTTGTTAAATCTTCATTTGTTACCTCTTTAGGCAATTCTTTTTTATAGGCTTCGAATGTATAGAAGTCTAAATAATCCTCTGCTACGCTACCTTCAACTGTGATTTCCTGTCCTTCTACTAAGTTTATTTTTTCTATTTGTTCATCAGAAAATTTATGGAAGCTTATATAGTAGTTTTTACCATCTATGCCTTTTAGATCAAACCCGTCATCACTGATGCTTTTAATCGTTCCTGTAACTTGTTGTTCGATTTGAACAGCAATACCATTTGTTGGTTCTACTGCAGTAGCTCCTGCCTGAAGTGGTGTCAGAACAGCCATTCCTATTGTTAATGCTGAAGCAATCATCCAAGTTTTTTTTATAGGTTTTTTCATAATCATTTCTCCCTTTAATTTACTCTGGAACTTGTTGTTACCAATATTTAGACGGATTTCCAATTAAAAAGGTTCATTGTTTTTTAAAAAATTTTAAAACATAGTTGTATAGCATTAGAGTTTGAGGAGTCTGATTTAATAAAGCACCAACAGTACAAAGTACATATTATTGGAGAAATTTTATAAACAAAGAATGTGTTGATAAAATTCTACCACCAGAAATTATGGCAAATAAAAAATTTGTTCCGTTTTTGTTTCTAGTGAAATTTAAGAAACTACCTATTGAGGGGATGTAAAAGTACAAGGTAATGTTTTCTCTGTTTCAAAAGAGCAGGGGACTTATATTGGAAGATGTGCAAAAGGAAGTTCTTCTTATATTTTTTCTGTAGCAATAAACTGATTGCAGTATGGTATAGACTTAGGAAAAAATCTCTAATATTATTGTGGAATTAAAAAAAGAGTAATCCCAACAATCATCTTAAATGATTATTGGGATTACTCGATTCTTTTACTTATTGTGGAAGATATTCTTGACCGTTAACTGTTAGTTTAGAAGGTGAAATTAGAATTTCTTTATTTGCTTTGAAATATGGTTCTAAAATAATGTGAAATGCTTCCCATTTCTCTTCAATTTTTGCTTTGTCTTCTTTTATATTTAGCTTTAAGATTTCTTCATAAAGCTGTTTTAATTGGTTGCTATCCGCTTCACTAACTTTGAATTCATAGTCCGCCATGTACTCTTCAAATGTTTGAGGCGTTATGAATTGATCAATGATGTAATAGAATTCCTCCCACAAATTTACAGACTCATCAGCATTGCCATCTTTTTCTGCTTTTTGAGCATTATCATAAATATTTTTTAATTTTGCAAAATCTTCAGCAGGGATATCTAACTCAAATCTTTCGATAAACGCTTCAAATGTTGGAGTTGGATAAAGTTTATCAAAATACGATTGAAGGATTTTGTGAAACTCATTCATTTTTTCGTTAGCCTTTTCCTCTTGACTATCTTTTTCAAGCTTTACCCATTCTTCATAAAGAACTTTAAGCTGTTTATTATCATTTTCTTCTATAACTATATTTTTTTCACTAAAGCCGAAATTTTCTATATACTCTTCAAATGGTTCAGGTTGCCAAGTAGCTAAATAATATGGCTTAATAATTTTACCCATGTCTAAATAAATTTTATGCATTTCTTCATATATCTTTTCTGCCTCTTCAAACGCTTTATTTTCATCGGCTTTTGCAGCTTCTTTTTGCAGCTTCCTCGCTTCGTTAAACATTTCTTCTAATTTTGTTAACTCTTCATTTGTTACCTCTTTAGGCAATTCTTTTTTATAAACTTCGAATGTATAGAAGTCTGAAAAACCCTCTACTGCGCTGCCTTCAACTGTGATTTCCTGTCCTTCTACTAGGTTCATTTTTGCAATTTGTTCATCAGAAAATTTATAGAAGTTGATATAGTAGTTTTTACCGTCTCTACCTTTTAGATAAATCCCGTCATCACTGATTCCTTTAATCGTTCCTGTAACTTGTTGTTCGATTTGAACAGTAACACCATTTGTTGGTTCTACTTCAGTAGCCCCTGCTTGAAGTGGCGTCAGAACAGCCATTCCTATTGTTAGTGCTGAAGCAATCATCCAAGTTCTTTTAATCGGTTTTTTCATGATCATTTCTCCCTTTTATTTACTCTGGAACTCTCAGTTTCCAATATTTATACGGATTTCCAGTTAGAAAGTTTCGTTATTTTTCAAAAAATTTTAAAACATTTCATGTTAAGTACATAAATAGTTGTATAACATCCAAGTTTGAGCAGTCTGATTATATAAAGCACCAACAGTACAAGGTACATATGGTTGGGAAAATCTTATAAGTAATGAATGCGTTGATAAAATTCTACCACCAGAAATTATGGCTAATAAAAGAATTGTTCTGTTTTCGTTTTACCTCAAGTGGAATTAAAAATAGATTTAAGAAACTACCTATGGAGGGGATGTAAAAGTACAAAGTAATGTTTTCTCTGTTTCAAAAGAGAAGGGGACTTATATCGGACGATGGGCAAAAGTTAAAGGAAGTTCTCTTGTATAAAAAATCTCTGAATATTATTGTGGAATTAACAAAAAGAGGAATCTCAATAATCATCTTAAAATGATTGTTGGGACACCTCGATTCTTTTACTTATTGTGGAAGATAGTCTTGACCGTTAATTGTTACTTTAGAAGCTGAAATTAGAATTTCTTTATTTGCTTTAAAATAAGGGTCTAAAATTTTATTAAATGTTTCCCATTTCTCTTCAATTTTTACTTGTTCTTCTTTTTCATCTAGCTTTAAGATTTCATCATAAAGTTGTTTTAATTGCTTGTTATCCGCTTCACTGACTTCGAAATCAAAGTCAGCCATGTATTTTTCAAATGTTAGAGGCTTGATGAACGGATCAATGATTTCATAGAATTCATTCCATGTTTTTTCAGCTAATTCATCATTTTTAGCTTTTTCAGCTTTTTGAGCATCTTCATAAATAGTTTTTAGTTTTGCTAAAGTTTCTGTAGGGATATCAAACTCTTTACCTTCCATGTACTCTTCAAATGTTTGAGGTGGATAAAGGTCATCAATATATGGTTCTAGGATTTTATGAAGTTCATCATATTTTTCGTTAGCCTTTACCTCTTGACCATCTTTTTCAAGCTTGACCCATTCTTCATAAATAACTTTGAGCTGTTTTTTATCATTTTCTTCTATAACTATATTTTTTTCATTAAATCCGTAATTTTCTATATATTCTTCAAACGTTACAGGCTGCCAATTAGCTAATAGATATGGTTTTAAAATTTTATACATGTCTTCACTTATTTTCTTGATTTCTTCAAATTTCTTTTCAAACTCTTCTTCTGTCATTTCATTTGACAATTCTTTGTGTAATTTGATTTTTTCATTAAACAATTTTTCTAATTTTGTTAGCTCTTCTTCCGTTACTTCTTTAGGCAACACTCTTTTATAAACTTCAAATGTATAGAAGTCTGAATAATCCTCTACTAGATTTCCTTCTACAGTAATTTCATGTCCTTCAACTAAGTTCATGTTTGCTAATTGTTCTTCAGAAAATTTAATGAAACTGATATAGTAGTTTTTACTGTCTTTACCTTTTAGATTAATCCCGTCTCCGTTGATGTCTTTTATCGTTCCTGATATTTGTTGTTCGATTTGAACAGTAACACCATTTGTTGGTTCTACTGCTGTAGCTCCTGCTTGAAGTGGTGTTAGAACTGCCATACCTATTGTTAGTGCTGAAGCAATCATCCAAGTTCTTTTAATCGGTTTTTTCATGATCATTTCTCCCTTTTATTTACTCTAGAACTCTAGTTTCCAATATTTAGACGAATTACCAAATGAAAAGGTTCGTCTTTTTTTGAAAAAGTTTAAATATTTAAACATTTCATGTAAAGTGATTAAATAGTTGATAACAAAAAGTGACTTCAGAAGAATTAACGACAAGAAACTAAATTTGGTATGACGAAAATCTTGTATCTGGTGGTATTAACAATTGTCTTTATAGTATTAAAGCTCACGGATGTTATTGCATGGTCTTGGTGGTTAGTGCTTTTGCCAGCGATCATATCTTTTAGCATTTACGCATTAATTTTGGTGATGAAGTTAGTAATGGTGATGATAGCGGTAGTGGCAGTGAAAAAACGAAAAAGTTGTAGAATGAAGTTTTAAATAAAGGGGATGCAAACTAATGATTCAAGCGGTGATTTTTGATTTAGATGGAACATTGTTAGATCGTGATAGTTCAGTTCGCTTATTTACTGAACAACAATACGAGCGATTAAAGCCGAATCTATCACACATTTTAAAAGAGAACTATGTTCAACGCTTTATTGAGCTAGATAATCATGGCTATGTATGGAAAGATAAGGTCTATCAACAATTAATCGAAGAATTTTCTATTAAGTTATCTCCAAAAGCAATGTTAGAGGATTACCTGCAGGAATTTAAGCATTCTTGTATTCCATTTATAAACTTACAAAGCATGTTGCGCAATTTGAAGAAGCAAGGCTTAAAACTTGGCATGATTACAAATGGTTTTGGGCAATTTCAATTAGATAATATACGAGCGTTAGGAATTGAAGAGGTTTTTGACGTGATTCTTATCTCTGAATGGGAAGGCATCAAAAAGCCGGATGCAGAAATATTTGATAGAGCGTTATCTAAGCTAGAAGTGTCAGCTAATGAAAGTATGTACGTTGGGGATCATGCTTTTAATGATGTGGAAGCAGCTAAAAAAGTAGGGATGATGACTATTTGGAAACGAAATGATGCATGGCAAAGTGTTGAAGCGGATTACATCATTGAAAATTTAGTAGAAATTCAAGATATTTTAAAGGCTTTGCAAGGGACTTGAAAAGACTAAAACTCATATATTTTCTGATTTAGGAGAAAGAAAAGGGAAATGAAATCAGGAGGTTAAAAAAGAATTGTGGAAAATGAGTGTATGTCTTTTACTACTTCTATATTTTCAAATCAATCATGTGGAAGCAATTACTACTGATTAAGAAAAAATCTATTTAGAAGGTGGAGAGTATACAGAAGTTAATAAAGCAATTCAAGAAAGTGAAGCGGTTTTTAAACGTGATATCCCTTTACCAACACGACTTCCACCTATTACTTTCACTCATGTTTTTGGATCATTTAATCATAAACATCCTCAACTATCCATCCGATATTTGGTAGAGGATGCAGGTCGTACACATTATATAATAGAAATAACCGACAATGAATATGAACGTTCATTTCCAAAGGGTGCTAAAACAGTGAAATTACCTGATGGAAATGAGATGGTTTATTATAAAAGCTTAGATTTTGTCATTTCTAATATCGTGAAAAATGATTTTCAATACACTTTTATTGTTGATGAAGTCAGTGCAAATGCTATTACCGTTGATGGCATGGTGAAAATTATTAATTCTATGAGATAATGGGGAAGGCCAGTGATTCAAAATATTGAATACTGGCCTTTTTTGTTATATCTTTTAACTGCAAGGAACATTATTTAGTTGGAGCTATAAAAACCCCGCTTATTAAAATTAACTTACATCTTTATTGCATCAGTGTATACCCTCCAAAAACAACCAAATATTTTGCCGATTTCTCACAGGGATGATTTATTATTGGATGTATATTAAAATAAGATAAAGATCAACAAGAAATAACGAACGGGGGATTTTTAATTGAAATATTTCACTCAAAATTGGTATCGTGAAATGCAAGTCAATGGTTTTTTGACTTTCCCTGACTCTAAAGAAGATTGGGAAGAAAGTTTAAATTGGATAAACGAAGATGGGACAAGCTATATCGAAATGTTACAAGCAGAGTTGGAATGGCGAAAAAATGACTTATTAACATTCCTTCCAGCACCATTTCATCCATATATTTTAGATGGCTCTCTAAAAACTAAATATCCATCTAAAGAATTACGAAAAATGGCTGAAGAGTGGAATGAAAATTATCAAAGTCGTAGTCACGATTTAAGTAAACAGTATAAGGACCAATTTGAGGAAATAAAAGAGCAGCTCCCATCTCAAGTTCTTGAAATACATACAAAATCATTGCACGATGGAGAAGTATTATCTTTCTCTTCAACTGAATCTACAATTACGCTTACTATAGCTGGAACAAGTGTAGGTTGGTACGATACAAATGTAAGATTAACTTTTAGTGATATAGAGAAAAGTTCGATTCCAGAACAATTAGAAGGTTCTTGGTGGCTATATGATGAAATCTATAAAACTGAAACAGGGTTTGAATTACACGTATTATTTGACTGTCCACTTTGTGAATTAATGATACAGGCTAGGGAATTAAAGATTGAGACAGTATAAAAATAGTTTGTGATGAAATATACATAAGCAACGGAAGCATCTGTTACCAATAGATACACGCTATGTGAATTGGTTGATTGGAGTGGAGACTAAGTGACTCCTTGGGGATTAGCAATAGAGGAACGAAGGCTAAAACCATCACGTCCTGTGATAACGCCTTTGTGACCAACATCGTGTTGACCTCATCGGACGCCCCCAGGAAGCTTTGCTCTGTGCGAAAGCGAAGCGTCAGCAACAAATGTTTTATCTGTGCGAAAGCGAAGCGTCAGCAACAACAAAGCACTCGGCCGGAACGGAAATAAACCACTCGTTGTGCAGAATAGTCATATTTTATTTAAATCTCATAGATAAATGTAAAACAGCTGAATTCATAGATTTCAGCTGTTTTTCGAGTATGTAAGATAGTAACAAATCCAGTACAATACCCTATAGTTCCATGGTTAAAGAAGTCTGCATTCATTTATTCGTTTGATATGTTTTAACTGCAGGTGGAACATAGGCTGCACATTTATCTAATAGTCCCACAACATCTTCATCTACAAGAAGGGCGTTTCGAGATTTGGCTTGTAAAAATTGTTCGTTTTGCATATGGTCAAATAACTCAATGAGTAAATCGTAATAATGATTGATATTTAAAATACCACAAGGCTTTTGTAGAAGGCCGATTTGATTCCAAGTGAATACTTCAAAAAATTCTTCTAACGTACCAGGGCCTCCAGGTAAAGCAATAAAGCCATCAGCTAGTTCCATCATTTTGCTTTTGCGCTCATGCATAGAATTGACGACAATTAGCTCAGTTAAATGTTTATGAGAAATTTCACGTTCCTCTAACAACGTCGGAATAACCCCAATCACCTTGCCACCTTCACGAAGAACCGTGTCTGCAACTGTTCCCATCACACCTACACTCGCTCCGCCATAAATTAAGGTAATATTACGTTTTGCTAATTCTTTTCCTAGAAGAATAGCTCCTTCTTTATATGCCTCAGAAGCACCGATGCTTGATCCGCAAAATACTGCAATACTATCCATCATTGTTCCTCCATATCTGATAAGTATCTTTCCGCATTAACGGGCAGTGAACTGTAAGCGGGGGATGAAAAAACCCCACTGATTCACATTTCACTTTTATAGTATAATTTAATTTTGAGAGGAAAGAAATGGAGGAAATAGAAATGGAATTAAATGAGTTTCAAAAATGGCTAAAGGATTACTATGATACACGTGGTTGGTCTGATTTAAGTATTTTTACGCGTATTGGCTTCCTAGCTGAAGAAACTGGGGAAGTAGCGAGAGCTATACGAGCTTTAGAAATTGGTAGAGATCGACCAGATGAAAAGATTCAAACATATGAAGAAAATAAGCAAGAATTAGTAGAGGAGCTTGGAGACGTTTTAGGGAATATTATTGTTATCGCTAATAAATATGATATTTCACTGGAAGAAATTTTTTCAGCTCATAAGGAAAAGCTAATGGAACGTTATGAAGCATAGAAATACATATGGAAGGGGGATTCATATGGATTATCAAGTTGAGATTTTATTAGAAAATCAGGATGACTTTACTACGTTTTTAAATGCAAAGATTAAAGAGTACAACGATGAACATTCACCGTATCATAAAGAGAGTAGACAAAAGGGTTCTGTTCGTCCGTTAAACCTAATCGTAACCGATGATCAACAGCAATGGATAGGCGGCATCACTGCTGAGGTATATTGGGGATGGGTAGAAATCAATAAGTTTTGGTTTAGTGAAGAATACCGTGGAAAAGGTATTGGTGGACAACTACTGGTGAAAGCTGAAGAAACAGCCAAGCAAATGGGCGCTACGAAGGCATTGCTAACTACATATGACTTTCAAGCACGTACGTTTTATGAAGCGAGGGGCTATGAGGTTGTAGGTGAAATAAAAGATTATCCGCCTGGAAGTAGCTACTATACAATGGTTAAACATCAACTTTAAGTTTAGAAAGGCTGTCTGATTAGCTCTTTGTGACAGCCTTTTGTTATATCCTGATTTATCCTCAAATCACAACGAATTAATCCAGTAGGCTAGTAGAACAAAGATGAGAAAATTAATTTTTGTTAATGTATTATAGCATTAGTAAGATTATGAGTTTGGAGCGAATATCAAATGAGAAAGTATACTTGTCCTTGTTGTGGTTATAAGACTCTTGCAGAAGGAACACTAGACAGTTATGAAATATGTAAAGTTTGCTATTGGGAAGATGATTTCGTACAGAATGAGGACCCAGACTTTGAAGGTGGAGCCAATGAAGTATCTTTGAAGCAAGCGCAAAGGAATTTCAAGATTTACGGAGCAAGTGAGGAAAGGTTTAAAGACAGCGTTGTAGAACCAAGCCTTGGAGGATACGAGAAAGATGAAAATTTTAAATCTCTCTAGAGTTTTTTAGGGGATACTATGCTTTCTTTCACTGACGAGGTGCAAGAGTTTTAAGATCAAGCTACCGAATTCAAAGGTAGCTTTTCTTATTGAGCGAACGGGGCAGCATTCCTGTTTGAAAGATGTTCAGGGTCTTGAAAGAAAAAGAGTCCTCTAGTATGATGCTGAGTGTCAACGACCATTGATCCAACATCTACAAGGAGGACTCCTAAATGCATTCTAAAATGAATTACAAAATTAATCAAGTGACTGATAATACACTCGTCGTAGGTATAGACATAGCGAAGCGCGTTCATTACGCTTGTTTTGTCGATGAACGAGGACGCGTGATGAAAAAAGCTTTTGCTGTACATCAATCAATAGAAGGTTTTGAAAGTTTGTATGAAAAGATTCGACTAACGATGAAAGAAACTCAGAAAACAGAAGTAATTGTTGGAATTGAACCTACGGGTCACTATTGGATGAATTTAGCGTATTTTTTAGACCAATATGGAATCCCACTCGTCATGGTCAATCCAATGCATGTCAAACGTTCGAAAGAACTGGATGATAATTTACCGACAAAGCACGATAAAAAAGATGCGCTTGTCATTGCTCGTTTACTGAAAGACGGACGATTTAGTTATCCACGTTTATTAAAAGACATAAATGCTGAATTGCGCATTGGTTCTACCCTTCGTTCCAAATTAACGGAGGACTTAGCAAGTATTAAAAATCGAATCATTCGTTGGCTGGATCGTTATTTTCCAGAGTTTACTCAAGTCTTTCCGTCCTTTGGTAAGATGGCACTTGCCACCCTTGAAATGACTCCGTTGCCACAAGATATTGAACAGAAAAATGCTGAACAGCTTGTTTTTCTCTACCGTCAGGTAGAGGGGATGAGAGTTCCGCAGTTACCTAAAGCAAAGCTACTTATTGAAGCTGCGATAAACTCTATTGGACTGACAGAAGGAACAGAGATGGCCCGACGTGAAATCGCCACGCTCCTACGTCAGTATCGCTTATTAGAAAGCGAAATTGAATCTGTAAATAATCAATTAGCCGAAATGGCTAAAACAACGATGGAATATGATTTACTTGCATCAGTTCCAGGTTTAGGAGATGCGACGATTGTTGATTTACTTTCAGAAGTAGGATGTTTTTCACTTTATGAAAATCCACGCCAACTCATCAAACTAGCGGGATTAACATTACGTGAAAACTCATCTGGTCAACATAAAGGGCAAAAACATATCTCCAAACGAGGAAGAAAGAGACTTAGATATATTCTGTTTAAAGTAATAGTACCACTCATTCGTCACAATGAAGCATTTAAGCAACTTCATGAATATTACACAACACGTCAACAAAATCCTTTACGTGGAAAACAATCAATGGTGGTACTGTGTGGTAAATTACTAAAGGTATTACATGGTATTTGTAAAAAGAAAGTCCGTTTTGACGAGAAACATATGATGAAAGACCTCTACTGTCTCGCAGAGGCAGCGTAAACAAATTTTCTTCATCGAACTATAAAAAGAAGGATGACACGGAGAAGCCAGCAACATAACTAAACTTAGACCAAGAGTCCCCGGGGCAGCTTAGCAGGCCTCTGCCTTATGAATAGACCGAACGAAGGAATGTAAGCGCACTGACGCTAAGAGACATGGGAGGGTACGTCGTCATAAGCATCGCAGAGATCCATTGTGCATCAAATAGTGGACTAAAAAAGCTAATGATTTTCATTAGTTTTAGCGAAGCGTACGCTCGATTTGGTAATAAAAACTATAAATTCAAGTATAAGTTTAAAAAGAGATGAAAAAATATTTTTACTACATCACAAAGTGGTGAAAACCGTTGATACTTCAATGTTTATAGAGGGAGTTTAGTTGTATAAGGAAAAACATAGTCTTTGTTGAAATTTATGCAATAATAAATATATTAAAACATAATTCAGGGAGGTTTTTATGCAAACTGCAATACCAGCTACTTCTATGTTTCTAATTATTGGATTGTTCATTTTAGTTCGTAGAATCCGTTCTATGTACAAACCAACCAAAGGCAGAGGAGGGCGATTAATTCTTCCTCTTCTATTTTTAACACCAGGATTTTCATTTTTTCTAAACGCTTCTGGGGACGTCACATACCTTCAATTATCTATAGCAATTTTTTTAGGAGTGGGTTTTTCTATTCCTCTAATTTTATGGTCAGATTATGAAATACGAAATGATGGTTTAATTTATTCTAAGAAAAGTCCTGCTTTTATAATTACTTTCGCCCTTATAATTGCTTTACGTTATTATTTTCGACAACATATTTCTACTATCGAACCAGCTACACTCAATGTGCTAATTTTCTTACTTGCTATTTGTTATTTAATTCCTTGGAGAATAGCTTGCTATATCAAGTATAAAAAGGTTCTTAAACTAAAAAATACAGTCAGTTTTTAGAACTTCGTATATCTCTAACACCCTCCAAAATGAAACAAGAAGTATAAGTTTGTGAATAAATGTACTTAAACTAATAGGTGCTTTCGTATCATATGTTAATACAATGGGTAGTTTTCGAGAAAACGCTTACCTTTTATTGCTTTTGTAATAATCAACTGATAAGAGCTTAGTATAAAAAGGGTTATTCAGTAATAGCGTTAACATATAAATGAATATGGGGGCGAAAAAATGTTTAATAAAGACTCAGAGAAGAATAAAGGATCAAAGAAGAGATTTGAAGAAATCCTTACAGAAAATGGTGTGGCTAATGGAAACAGAATAATAGTAGATATAGAAACAGGAGTTCATTATTTATTTAGTTGGAGTGGATATGCGGGAGGAATTACCCCGTTATTGGATAAGGATGGAAAACCAATAATAAAACCAAATAATGAATAACATACTTTATCCTGTTCAACTATAGGGGCTTTAGTTAAATATTCGATATGCGAAATATAAAACATAAAAACAGAGTGGATTCTACACATCTTGTAGATTAACTCTGTTTTTATGTTTTATCAGCAACAATCTTTTAAAAATTTATAGCTAAAAGATGACTAAAAAAACGCCCTAATGTCAAACTTATAATAAAGGGGAGATTTAGCGTGTACTCGATATCAAACTTTAAATTACTTGTTGATAAGCAGACAGAAATTGATACTATTCATCAAAATTGTGACAATTTAATGCAGTCAACGGTAACGCCTAAAATGGATGCTGAAGTCAATACTTTGTTAGATGCCATTAATAAAAAACTAACCGAACAAGGCTTTACAATTACAGTGACATCTACTGGATTAATCGCAAAATATAGTGAAGCAGTTATTAATGTAGACAAGCATTCGAAAGATTTAGAGGAGTGCTTTTTTATTAATTTAAATAATTTTGCGGAGGATCAAGTTTCCATTGTTTTAGACGTTTCCGATACAATGATGCCGAAAATCTCGAATAATCTTGATGGCTATTCTGAGATAATCGAGCAAATGACTGATACTTTAAAGAACGCAAAAAGTCTCGAAAAAGCTTGTACTTCACCTAAGTTTATTTATAAAACGCAAAGCAATATTATTTTTCATTCTGCTGAAGAAGTAGTCAATTATTATTTTCAGTAAAGAAGCAGCCACCCTCATAGATATATAGGGTGGCCGTTACTGGAAGCGCTATTGATTATATATATTCCCGCTACAATATTTTAAACAATAAACTTTCTTCCGAATAATAACAGTATCATCGATAGGATGAAGAAATATAGTGGCATAATCGTCAATGAACCATTGTGCAGGAAACTCATTCCTGATGTTATTAAGCTTACAAGTAAGTAATAGCCTAAGCTGAAAATTGCGCCAGCTGTCCCGATAACGTCCTGAAAGTTGACAAGAGCAAGGCTTAAGCAATTAGGTAGAGCAATCCCTGATCCTAATAACGTTATAAAAATGGTCACTAAAATGCCCATTAGTAAGACAATATTAGGCAATGGTAAGGAACTAACGATTAGTAGTAATAAAGCGCCGACAGTCATCACAGAACAACCGAGATGAATTACTTTCTCCGGCTGATAGTTGCTGATGAGTCTTTTAGAAATCATGGCACCAATAATAGAGGCAAGCGCCACAATTATGCCAAGAAATCCATAAAGTCCTGGTGATAAATTGAAATGGTCAATAAAGATAAAGGGAGCTTCGGCATAGTAACTGAATAGCACACCATTTATCCCACCAATCAGCAATCCAAAGGCAAGTACCCGTGGAGATGAAATAATACGTTTTACAACTGGGAAAATAGCAATTCTTTTTCTCGTTGATTTATCTGTTGTTTCAGGAAGTCTAAAATAAGCGTAGATGAACAACAAAATACTCATCGCAACGAGTACAAAGAAAACAGCTCTAAAGCCAAATCCTTGATCAACCCAGCCACCAATTAGTGGCCCTACTGCAGGGGTAAAGGCAATCACCGCAGAAATTTGCGCAAACATAGCATGTCTTTGACTGCCAGATACGCTTTCTCGCAAAATGGTTTGCGTAATTATTGAGCCTGTTGCTGCCCCAAAAGCTTGTATAAATCTACTAACTAATAGAAAAGTAATAGTTTCTGCGTAAAAACACATGAAACTGCCAATACTATAAAAAATTAAACCGCCTAGCATGGCCGGTCTTCGTCCAATAAAATCAGAAAGCCATCCCCAACAAAAGACACCTATAGCAAACCCTATAAAATAAATACTTAAGGTTAACTGTACAGAGCGATTTGAAGCATTTAATGCATCTGAAATATCAGGTAGAGATGGTGTATAGATTGTCTCGCTAATCTGTGGAAAAGCTACAAGAACAATCATTAATAATAAAGATGGTGCTACATGTTTTTTCAACTTATTGCCCTCCTACAAGCAAAATCTACTTCTTTAGAAAAGAGTAGACGTAGCTAGGGAAACGGCGGGACCATTATAAGTATTCGTTCATAAGATGTCATTATTAATCACCTAAATATGCTTAAAGTAGGAGTGCATAGTCTAGCTTCTATTATAGAGATATTTGAAATTTTTTAAAGGGAAATATAGAAATATTTTCTATCACTTGCATACGTTAGGTCTTCATCAGAACGTGGGGGTGATTTCCGTTCCGGCTGGGCGCTTTGTTGTTGCTGACGCTTCGCTTTCGCACAGATAAAACATTTGTTGCTGACGCTTCGCTTTCGCACAGATAAAACATTTGTTGCTGACGCTTCGCTTT
>NZ_JBLLLQ010000053.1:0-19484 GCF_047737915.1 Lysinibacillus sp. NPDC056185 | reverse complement strand
TTTCGACGCTTCGATCACTTTCGAGCAAAAATCTTATTAAATTTAAAGTATAAAGAAATCGGGGTTCATCTGGGTTAACGTGCTGAAAGATTTGTGCACCCCAACATTTGACTTAGAACCAAAATTAAAAAATTTCACATTAGAAAAGCGCGAGAAATCATATTTCAAAATTGATTTCTCACGCTTTTTAAGGTTTTTGACCGGTTTTGCCCCAGCCTGTTTTATGCTTATTTCCCTTCTTGCCACATCTTCACTTTTTCAAAGAACATAGCAAGAGCTTGTTTATTTTGCATGTTTGGTACTTTTGCTAACAGTACTTCTTTTGGAGCATTGAATTCCTTACCTTGCTTTTGCAAAATGACAATGCTCTTTTCAAGTGCTTTATTGGCGAACATTGTATCTGGTAATTGAATAATCGCTTGAATCCAAGCATGCTTTTGAATGTATTTATGCAGTTGTTTCGACTGCTCAGACTCGAAGAGATGGGTTGGTGCTAAGAAAAATAAATAGCCTCCATCCTTCGTGTAATTAATGGACTGCTCAATAAATAAGTGATGTGCATAACTCATTCCTTCTGAAGCGCATAGTTCATAATCTAATGCGATATCTTCATTCGGATAATACCCGACCGGTAAATCACAAACAACAGCATCTGCAGGATTTACTAATAAATCTTGTAAAGCATCTTGACGGAATAAGGAAACTGGCTGCTCTGTCAAATCAGCTGTAGCTGCAGCTATACGAATAAGTAGCTCATCAACTTCTACACCTGTTGCTTCTGTTTTTCCGTCTAATAAATTCATAACTGTTAATAGTAAATTTCCTGTACCTACTGCTGGATCTAAAATAGATATTTTTTCTGTTTCTAGACGCTCCGCAAATAGTTGCTCCACAAAATAACCAACTAATAACCCAAGAGTATCAGGTGTCATTTGGTGATTCGGCTGAGAACCTTTTCTCATCCCCTTTAAAACAGCAATTTGAATCGCTTTGCGCACATCTTCCTTTGTAGCACCTTCTTGTGAAAAATTAACTTCCTCATCTAGCCATGCCTCTAAGCCATCTAAAATACCTTCTAGCAATGTAACATTATGTTCTTTTTCTATTTTTTCAGCATGTTCATTTAGCATACCAAATAACTTTTCGATATTTTCCATACACAACTTCCTTTCACGCAGAAAAGAGCCGTGACAAAAACTTGTCACAGCCCCTTTGTCTAGTAATATCTTAGCCTAAAATCAATAAATTATGCTAGTGCTTTGACAGCTGCAATTGCCGCTTCATAGTTTGGATGGTCTGTTGCTTCAGGAACATATTCCACATATGTCACTTTGTCATTTGCATCCACAACAAACACCGCACGTGTTAGAAGGCGTAATTCTTGGATGTAGACACCATATGCTTCACCAAATGAAAGGTCACGGTGATCTGATACTGTTTGAACAGCATCAATGCCTGCTGCACCACACCAACGTTTTTGAGCAAATGGAAGGTCAACAGATACAGTATAGATAACTACATTGTCACCTAAGTTTGCTGCTTCTTCATTAAAACGACGTGTTTGTGCATCGCAAACACCAGTATCTAATGATGGTACAACGCTAAACAAACGAATTTTCCCCTCTGAATCTTTTAATGTAACAGGTGATAGATCATTCGCTAATACAGTAAAGTCTGGTGCTTTGTCTCCAACTTTTACTTCGTTACCTACAAGTGTTACTGGGCCATTTTTAAATGTTACTTGTGCCATATAAACGCCTCCTAATCTTCATATGTACATAATATTACTAAATAGAGGGAATTAATTGCAACTCAGACAACTTATCAAAAATAGTTTTGAAAAAATCATTTCGAACCTATTCATCCATATTTGATTTAGGTTGCATCATTTTCCAAGCTTATCTCTATAATGTAGGGTTGATTTCCATTCCGGCTTGGCGCTTTGCCGCTGACGCTTCGCTTTCGCACAGAGCAGAGCTTCCTGGGGGCGTCCGATGAGCCGCTTCACTCGCGTTGCTCGTTCCAGGGTCTCGGGCCAACAAGAGATTGGTCACGAAGGCGTTATCACAGGACGTGATGGTTTTAGCCTTCGTTCCTCTATTGCTAATCCCCAAGAAGTCGCCAAGCCTCCACTACAATCAACTTTATCCATGGTATACGTTATTATAAATGTATCCTAACTTTTGGATCTTTTTCCCAACGAACTAACCATTAATCACCTCTATCATCACTAAAATAAAGAGCTGTCTCACCGTAATGAGACAGCTCTAGCCATTATTCTTCGTTATGTTTCTCTAGCTTTTCAGGTTCAGATTTTTCCTCTAGAGGTACGGACTCAATCTTTTCCTCTTTGATTGGCAAAGATGGTTGCACAATATCTTTTTCAATATATATTTTTTCATGAACGACTGTTGTATCCGCGAAATAATCATGTAGACCTTGATTGTTTGGTAAAATGCCTACAAGAATATAAAGTGGCATAAAAATGCTGTTGATGATACGCCCTATCCAATCACGGAATAACACGTCTGACCATGTCAGCTTCTCATGTTTTAATGAAATAACACGTAATCCAAATATCATTTTCCCTAATGTTTGCCCAAAAAATCTCGTCATTAATACGAAATAACTGTAATAAAGAATAGCGGATAAAATCGAAATCGGTGCATACCACACTGTCTCAGATAATGACCAATCCATTAAATAAAAAATTGGGTTAACGAGAATTCCACCTATAGCTGTAATAACGAATCCATCTAATAAAAATGCCCAAAAACGTATCCAAAAGCCTGCCGTTTTCAACGCATAATTTTTATTCGTAATTGGCTTATCTATTAGGAACGTATTCTCCATAGAGGGTGAACCTTGCATAACAATATCATTGTTTGTCATTGTACTCCCTCCTTAGTTTTCGCCATATAAGTACATCATTTTTGGTGCTTTATATTCTGCCATAATTTTCATCAGCATTTTTTCCTCTGCTGAAGGACCAAACATTGATCCAATCTTCATCCCAACATATGATGACCAACCACCCGTATCATATGAATACTCAAATAATTCTGCGTCCTCTAAACCAAAATCTTTACGCATTGCAGTAATTGCTGCTTCCTCATCGCCAAGCTCATCTACTAAGCCCGCTTCAAGAGCCTTCTTACCACTAAGAATTCGACCATCAGCAACTTTTTTCACATCGGTTTCAGACATATTACGCCCTTTTGCCACAATATGAACGAATTCCTGATAAGTTTCATTAATCATGTCTTGCATCATAGCACGCTCTTCCGGTGTCACTTCACGCATTGGGCTAAGCATATCTTTATGTTCACCAGATTTAAACGTTTCATATTTAATACCAACTTTTTCTGCTAACGCCTGATAATTAATAGATTGCATAATGACACCAATCGAACCTGTAATTGTATCACGTTGCGCAAATATTTTATCTGCGGGCGCTGAAATATAATAACCACCTGAAGCTGCCATCGAATCCATAGTTATATAGATTGGAATTTGTCGCTCTTCTTTAATTTTCAAAAGTTTTTTATAGATTTCTGCAGATTCCTTTACACCGCCACCTGGTGAATTTACACTTAAAACGATACCTTCCACAGTCTGATCATATAAAATATTATCTAATTGATTTAAGAAAAATTGATGATCATAAGCAACTGGTTGCCATAAACTACTTGAACCAACATCTTGAATCGTTCCATCAACCTTTAAGTATGCAATACGTTTATCCATATCGCCACTTTCTTTAACCTTTTCCATTACAGTTAAATCGTTTCCATCCATTAAACTATCAAAATTACTAAAGAAATTCGATTTAAATATTGCAAAGATAGTGTTGATCCCTAATGAAAACACTAATAGTACACCTGCAATTATTAAAGCGGCCCACCTTTTACCATTCATATCTTTCCGCCTCCTCATAACGTTATACGATTGATATCCTAATTTGTTTCATACTTATTGCAATAATATGGCTTATCACCATAACATAGGGGTTGATCTCTGTTCCGTTTTAACAAATACCACTCCTTAATTTAGGTAACTAACCAATACTATGCAAAAGCTTTAACCAATTTAACCACTCAACCTATTCAACTTATACTACATTATCTGATATTAAAAAAAAATCAAAGTTCATAAAAAAAGCAGGAACTTTGATTTTCGACATTATTTCCTAGGAAATTAATGATTAATATAATGGATTTTTTCTTGCTCACGTAATTCGACACGGCGAATTTTGCCTGATGTAGTCTTTGGTAGCTCAGTAACAAACTCAATAGCACGAGGATATTTATAAGGGGCTGTTAAATTTTTCACATGGCTTTGTAGTTTTTTAATAAGCGTTTCATCACCAACTACACCATCAGAGAGCACAACAAATGCCTTCACGAGATTTCCACGAATTTCATCTGGACTCGCGACTACGGCAGTTTCTTTTACCGCTGGATGCTTCAATAACGCATCTTCTACCTCAAATGGGCCTATCGTATATCCAGACGAAATAATAACATCATCCCCACGTCCTTCAAACCAAAAATAGCCATCTTCATCTTTATATGCACAATCTCCCGTAATATACCAATCGCCTCTAAATTGTAAATTTGTACGTTCGGGATCGTTTAAATATTTCTTAAATAACGCGGGTGATTCACAGTGTACAGCAATATCTCCAACTTCTCCAATTACAGTGGGATTTCCAATATCATTAATAATTTCAACAGTATTACCCGGAGTAGGCTTACCCATTGAGCCCATTCTAGCCTCCATCCCTACCATTGTTCCAACAAGTAATGTATTCTCTGTTTGTCCATAACCATCACGTACTTGTAAATTAAAGACTTCGGAAAATACTTTTATCACTTCACTATTTAAAGGTTCACCCGCTGACACAGCCTGACGTATCGTACTTAAATTAAAGTCTTGCAAATTTTCAAGACTTGCCATAAATCTGTATTCGGTCGGTGTGCAACACAGAATATTTATATTAAATTTTTCAAGCAATGCAAGGTATGTTGCCGCATCAAAGTGACCTTTGAAAACAAATGCTGTTGCACCACTTCCTAAAGTAGCAAGGAACGGAGTCCAAATCCATTTTTGCCATCCTGGTGCTGCTGTAGCCCAAACAATGTCACCTTCTTGTACACCTAACCAATTTGGAGCAGTAGTTCGCAAGTGCGCATAACCCCAGCTATGTGTATGAACCGCTGCCTTTGGATTGCCTGTTGTACCACTCGTATAAGCTAAAAATGCAATGTCTGTACTCTTAGTCGGCGTAGAACTTATGTAAGTCGTCGGTTGATTTTGCATTTTTTCAAGCAGCGGCTGCCAAGGTTCCTGTGCATGACCAATGACAAATTGCTGTATTTCTTGTAATTTCCCCACATTATCGAATTGTTCAATATAAGGCTCAAATGCTACAACGCCTTTTGCATCGGCATGATTGATTCGATATTCAATATCCTTAGTTCTCAGCATTTCTGAGCTAGGTATAATGGTTAAGCCTGCCTTTAAGGCAGCAATATAGACGATATATGCTTCAACTGATCTGGGCACCATGACCAAAATAACATCACCTTTTTTTAACCCTTGAGATGTAAATACATGTGCTGCCTGGTTCGCCTTTTCAAGTAAAGCTCGATATGTTAAGTACTGAATTTCCTCATCTTCGTTATAAACTAATAATGCATTTTTAGTAGAATCCTGTGCATATTTTTCAATTTCCTCTGAAATGTTATACCATTCTGGTGCGATTAAATCTTCTCTTTTCATGGCAAATGCCCCCTTTTGTACGCTCATTATAAAACTCAATTTTTATCATTTTCAATGGAATTCACTCCAATTCATTAAAGTCGTGACAACTATCATGTTCTGCTATATGGCATCAGTCACGTATTAGTACTATCAATTTCGACTTAGCTTTAGTGCCGTTTTCGCAATGAAGAAAAAAACTCCCTATTGAACACGAGTGAATAATATGGTACATTTTGGTCAACTAAAAGCAAGATTGCAGGGGGACTCATTTAGAGTTGAGAAGGTAAAACCTGACCCTTTGAACCTGTTAGTTAATACTGACGTAGGGAGCAACTCACATCTATTTACTGATGAAAGGCTCTTTTGCGTGTTTTTTTCTACACGAAAAAGAGCCTTTTTTTGCACGCTTACGTCCATCCAACAAGGAGGACTTAAAATGGTATTTCATACTATCCGTAAACAAAATCCACTTATTCATTGCATTACTAATTATGTTGTGGCTAATTTTCAAGCAAATGGCTTATTAGCAATAGGCGCTTCACCAGTTATGGCAGATGACAGTCATGAGGTTGAAGAAATGGTCGCAATTTCCTCAGGCTTATTGATAAATATCGGTACCCTTAACGAGCGAATGAAAGAATCAATGTTACTTGCTGGAAAAAAAGCAAATGCCCTTGGTATTCCCGTCGTTTTAGATCCTGTTGCTGCAGGTGCAACAACTTACCGGAAACAAACGGTACAACAATTACTTAAGGAAATAAATTTTGCGGCTATTCGTTGTAATATCGGAGAGCTTGCAGCTATAGCCGATGTAGAATGGCAACAAAAAGGCGTAGATAGTGGTAGTGGTTCAATTTCTTTAGAAGTTGAGGCACAAAAAGTAGCTCAACTCTACGATTGTATTGTTATTGTGACCGGTGAAAAGGATTTTATTACTGATGGCGAACATCAGCAATGGGTTACAGGTGGAAATTTTCAAATGACAGAAGTTACTGGAACAGGTTGCTTATTGAGCGCCATTTGTTGTGCATCCTACGTCGCAGGAAATAAACCATTCAACCAATTGGTAGAAACATTATCGCTTTATAAAAAAGTGGCTGAACAAGCCGCTTCTTCTACTTCATACATTGGCGATTTTCAAATTGCAGTATTGAACGAACTACATCGCCTTTCCAAGGGTGGTGAACAATAATGCATATTGTAACAACAATTGCTGGTTCTGATAGTGGTGGCGGTGCAGGCATACAGGCTGATTTAAAAACATTTCAGGAATTAAAGGTGTTTGGAACGTCTGTTATTACAGCTTTAACCGCTCAGAATACACTTGGTGTATCGGATGTCTTACCAATTGAAGTTAGTTTTGTTGAGAAACAACTGCAAGCGCTAGTCGAGGATTTTTCAATAAGTGCCGTTAAAACCGGAATGCTGTTTTCCTCTGAAATAATTCAATCAATTGCACAGATTTTAGCTGAAAGAAATATTCCGCTTATAGTAGATCCTGTCATGATTGCAAAAGGCGGTGAAAGTTTATTACAGCAAGAAGCAATTGAGGCATTACGCAGTTGTTTGCTTCCTTTAGCAACAGTCGTAACACCGAACATTCCTGAGGCAGAAACCCTTTCTGGAAGGACAATCAATTCTTTAACAGATATTAAAGAAGCAGCTAAGGTCTTATTACTAATGGGCGTTCAATGCGTCATTATTAAAGGCGGTCATTTAGAGGATAAATGTTATGCTACTGATTATGTATTTTTCCAAGATGGTCGATCATTTTCCATGCAGTCCACTCGTATTGCAACAAAAAATACGCATGGTACAGGCTGTACGTTTTCCGCTGCATTAACTGCTTTTATTGGTCAGGGACTACCTTTAGAAGAAGCGATTGAGGAAGCTAAAAAATTTATTCAATTAGCAATAACTCATGATTTATCTATTGGTAATGGACATGGTCCTACAAATCATTTTGCTTATCAAAACTTGAAGGATTCCTGTGAGGTGATTATTCATGAAACGTGACGATCTACAGCTATATTTTATAATGGGTACAGGTAATGTTTTCAAACAAGAGCCATTAAACATTTTAGAGAAAGCTCTGCAATCTGGAATTACTATGTTTCAATATCGTGAAAAAGGACCAAATACATTAACTGGGCAAGCCTATGAAGATTTTGCTCGCAAATGTCAAAAGCTCTGTCAACAGTATGATGTTCCGTTTATCGTCAACGATGATGTCGAGCTGGCTATAAAACTTAGAGCGGACGGTATTCATATTGGGCAAGAGGATTCTCCTGTGTCGACGGTGCGTAATAAAATTGGCAATATGATTTTAGGTGTTTCTGTTCATTCACATGCTGAATTACAAACTGCTCTACAATATGGTGCTGATTATGTAGGAATTGGTCCGATTTTTTCAACCACTTCTAAAAGTGACGCCAATCCTCCTAGTGGGACTGATTTTTTACAGCAAGTTAGGATACAATATCCTGAACTCCCTATCGTTGCAATTGGAGGCATAAACTGCTCGAATGCTCCTACGGTATTTAAAGCAGGTGCGGATGGAATAGCAGTTATTTCTGCCATTTGCCAAAGTGAGGATATTTCAAATACAGTCTCTACATTTAAATCATTTGTAGGATAAAGTGTTTTTACCCCACTGATTATTAGTCTTCACCAATCGAGTTTTTACGGCAGTTAACCTCACCTATTTCTTTGCTCTCATTGAATTGAAATGGGAGGACCTGACGCTTCTCTTTTGATACAGAATACCGGATAAAAATTAAGAAATTTAAACAAACTAAAACCAGTGCCTTTTACGGTCACTGGTTTTAATTTTTTGCTGATTAAGCAATTATTGGTTGTTTGGCATACCTTTTAATTGTGATTCAGCCATTTGTACAAGACGTTTAGTGATTTCACCGCCAACGGAACCGTTAGCACGAGCTGAAGCGTCAGCTCCTAATTGAACACCAAATTCTTGTGCAATTTCGTATTTCATTTGATCTAGAGCGTACTCTACACCAGGTACTGCAAGTTTGTTTGAACTGCGATTTGTTGAAGTCATGTGTCTCTCACCTCCTTGTGAATATAGAATGTGCGATATTAGATTTTTAATACAAAAATTTTAAAGGTAAATTGTACCTCCGAAGGAAATGAACAAAAAAAAGCCAACTCAAGACTTTGAGTCGGCTCATTAGCTTACGAAATCGCAAGTTTCTTCTATAGAAGATCTGCAAATTTATCGGCTTCTTGCTCTTTTTTCGGGAAAATATAAACTTCACGGTTTTTCACTGCTCGTTCGATTAGTTCATCAAAATCCGAGAAGCTTTCATAATGCTCAACCTTTTCAAGCTTTGGCTTTGTTTTTGGACTTGCTGGAGTAAAAATTGTACAACAGTCTTCAAATGGCTGGATAGACGTTTCGTATGTGCCTATTTTCTCAGCAATATCGATAATTTCTAATTTATCTGATGAGATTAATGGACGTAAAATTGGTGTGTTAGTTACGGCATTAATAGCTGTTAGACTTTCAAGGGTTTGACTCGCTACTTGTCCAAGACTTTCACCTGTAACAATTGCTAGCGCACCAATTTCTTCACGTACTTTGTCAGCAACTTTTAGCATCATTCGACGAGTTGTTGTCATCGATACATTAGAAGGTACTTTTTCTTTAATAAGAACTTGGATTTCAGTGAAAGGAATAACATGTAAACGAATACTAGCGCCAAATTTCGTTAATTCATTAGCAAGCACCTTTACTTTTTCCAATGAATTTTGGCTTGTATAAGGTGGACTAAAGAAGTGAATCGCTTCTAAGCGCACTCCTCGTTTCATCATTAAATAACCAGCAACAGGACTATCTATTCCACCAGAAAGCATTAATAAAGATTTACCATTCGAACCTACAGGCATTCCACCTGCACCTGAAATAACTTGTGCCATCATATATGTTGCGTCATGACGCACTTCTACACGAAGTTCGATATCAGGCTTTTTAACCTTTACTGATAAATTTTGATATTGTGGTAATACATAACCACCGATTTCGCGTTGAATGGCATGTGATTCTAACGGAAATGTTTTATCAGTGCGCTTTACTTCTACTTTAAAAGTAAGTTGCTCATTTTTAAATGTATCCATAATTGTTATAGCAAGTTTTTTCATGGCCTCCATGTCTTTTTCACATGCTGCCACTGGACTAAATGATTGGATACCAAAAATTTTAGGTAATCCTTTTAATAGAACGTCCATTTGTGTTTCATCTTGAATGGCGATAAACATACGGTCGCGTTCTGTACGAATGTGTAAATGCCCTAAATCTGCAAATGCATGACGAATGTTCTCACGTAAACGACGAATAAAATCCATCTTGTTGCGACCTTTTGTAGAAAGCTCTCCATATCGAATTAAAATTTCTTTCCAAATCATTTTTATAATTCTCCTTTAAGTTCCATCAATACTTCATCTAATACTTGTTTAAACTTTACTATATCTTCATTTGTTACATGCGCGCCAAAACTTATACGAATAACACCCTTTTTAAAGTGCTCATCAATATTTAAAGCTTCAACAACATGGCTTGTTTTTGTCTGTTTCGATGAGCACGCACTCGATGTCGATACAATTACATTGCGTTTTTGCAATGCATTAATAATGACTTCACCTTTTAAGTCGCGAATACTAAAAGATAAAATATGTGCCGCACCTTGTGGGGTTGATAAAATATGCACTGCATCTCCATAGCCACGTAGTTGCGTGCATATTTCTTCATTCCATTGACGATATTTTTTCGCACGATCATTCATCGTCTCTACTGCTATTCGGGCTGCTTTAGATAAGGCTACTGCTTGCGGTACAGCTACTGTTCCACTACGCAAACCAAACTCCTGCCCTCCGCCAAGTGCATATGGTTGCCATTTCATTTTTTTACGAAATGCTAGTACACCTGAACCTTTAAAGCCATGAATTTTATGGCCAGAAATTGAAATACAGTCTGGTCCATCATCATCGTTAAATGATATCGGTAACTTTCCAAAGCTTTGTACAGCATCCACGTGAAAAGCTGCGCGACTTGATTCATGAATAATTTTTGCAGCTTCAAAAATTGGTTGGATAGCACCCATTTCATTATTTACATGCATCATACTTACTAAAATGGTATCCTTGCGCACTTTTGTGCGAAGCTCCTCTAAAGAAATAACTCCATTTTTATCGGCTTGTAAGTATTCAACATCAAAACCCTCTTGCTCAAGTTGCTTAACAGCTTCTAGAACAGATGGATGTTCAACTTCAGTTGTTAAAATATGATTTCCTTTATGTGTATTGCTACGTGCTAAACCAAATATAGCCGTGTTATTGGATTCAGTACCACCTGATGTAAATAGCACATTTTTTGCTTCTGTCTGCAAAATATCTGCTACTTGCTCACGTGCACGCATTAACAATTCGTTTGATTCAACACCCATTGCATGAATGGAAGCAGGATTGGCATAATACTGCTCATTCACTGCCATAAATGCTTGCATAACCTCTTTTAAAGGTTTTGTTGTTGCACTGTTGTCTAAATAGATTGTATTAACTTCCATTAATATTCACACACTTTCAAAACGTTGATTTAACGGTATTTATCATAACGCAATCTTCAGCAATTGACTACTAACTTTAACAATTATCCTAATTTAATCACTTATTTGTTTGCTTTTAATGTGAAAAACCACCCATTAAGAGTGGCATATTAAAATTTACTATGAACGTTTCCTGAGTATAAAAATTTGGGTTTTGCATTGTTAGGCTTATTACTATAACGTGAAGTTGATTTCCGTTCCGGCTGGGCGCTTTGTAGCTGTCGCTACAAAAAACATTTGTTGCTGTCGCTTCGCTTTCGCTACAGAAAACATTTGTTACTGACGCTTCGCTTTCGCGCAGAGCAGAGCTTCCTGGGGGCGTCCGATGAGCAGCTTGGGGCAACAGGATGTTTTTTGCGCGAAAGCGTAGTGCTAACGTAGCGTCAGCAGCAGGATGTTGGTCACGAAGGCGTTATCACAGGACGTGATGGTTTTAGCCTTCGTTCCTCTATTGCTGATCCCCAAGGAGTCGCCCAACCTCCACTCCAATCAACTTATATACATGACAATGCTTCAAATAAATGCCATCCTCAACTTTCAGCAGCCATATTTATACTATATTTTACCACCATATTGAAGGCAGACTTCACCACAATATACCTTAGTCAACACGCTTATTTTTAACCTTTTTTCATTGTTATAAATTCTGTTGAAGCTGTAAATTCCATGACTTTTGTAAAACCTAATTTTTCATAAAGATGAATGGCTCTTGTATTAAATGTAGCTACTGTTAAACGAATAGGACTATGATTTTCTTGTTGTAGCTGATTTAAAATAAATGAAAAAAATTCTGAACCGCAACCTTTTCCTGTTAGCTCAGGCTTCATCCCTATCCCCACATCAATGCACTCGTCTAAATACGCACCATAATCACGTCCTTTAGGTACTTGTGCTGATGTTCCTGTACAGAAAAAACCAACTAGCTCTTCTTGATCATTGACAATTGAATAATACGGACTTTCAAGAATTTCTTTTAGAGATTCATCGCATAGATCATTGTTATAAAAATCATATGGTTCTTCATATTTCCAATTCAAAATATCAGTCGCAAAAATTTCATTCATTTCCCGAATATAAAATTGCATTATGACCACCCTCTATTAGTTTTTAATCAAAATCGTAGTGAGACATCATGTGAAGCTTCCCGCTCCATTTCCCTTTTACCACGAATGCGTAGCTTCCTCAAACATTTCAAGGCGCTAAAATCGTAGGTTTAGAGAAATTTTGCATCTTAATAACAAAACTGTCTAAAAAGTAATAACTATACCTTTTAGACAGCTGATGTATTTTTTTATTATACTTGACTATTTAGTTATTGTTTCTCTGCTACAAGTTCTTGAATTCGCTTTAAAGCACCTGGCTCCATTTCTTCAACTGCCGTTCCAGCCTCTTCTAATGCCTTGGAATAGCGGAATTGATTAAAGGATTTTTCTGCTTCTCTTAAACGAGTATGCAATTTTGGATTTGTTGCACGATGACGATTACCATACTGAATAATACGTTCAATCAGCATTACATTTTCAATCAATTCATTCGCCTTCGCTTTTACATCCTCTACGCAAAGTGTTGCAGCATTTAAATTGTTATGGACTGTTCCCATATTAAGTGGTACCTCTTGAAGGCTTTGCATAACTACATAAATATGCTCTGCTGCCTCATCTAGACGGGCATCCATCTCTTCAGGAATACCTGGAATATTAGCCTTATTCAATAGACGATCTGTTTCTTGTAACGTTTTCTTTAAGCTTTCTACTTGTGCACGAGCCTTGTTTTCATCAATTCGGAGCTTCTTCATCGTATTTGATAAATGGCCTTGCTCCTCATGAATATGTTCAAGTTCCTCGTTAATTTCAATCAATTCTTCCTGCAAACTTGAGTATGCAGATTTTTCCTCTCTAACACGCATCGCTAATAAATCATAGCGACGTTGTAAAGCCTCTAATTGCTTTAACGCAGCTTTTGGAATTTCTGCATCTTTTTCATTTAAACGGTAGCTTTGCTGCACAAAAGTTGCTTCATCACTTACTAATCTTGTTGAACTAATAACATTAGTAATTGAGCTTAATAAACGATCACAATTTTGGTCAACATAATTTTTAGCAATAACTTCTTTTTCAAGTAGATCGTAAAAGTGATCAATCTCTTCATTTATTTCAGCTACACGTGGTTTAACAACGGTTAAATTAAGCTCTGCTAATTCATTTTTTAATGTCGCAAATTCTTCATCAAATTTATCGAACCCCTTAGTTAGCTCTAAATGCTGTAAATAGTAGGATTGCTCCTCCATTTCACGCTGGCCACTACGTAATTCCTGTACCGCGCCTGGTAGTTTTACTTGCAATTCAGTCAAAATTGCTGGGACATCATTAATATATTCAAATGTCTGTTGTGATTCTTGATTCAAGCCAATAACAATTTCTCGAGCCTGCAAATAATTCCCTTCGCTAGTAAGCACATCGAATTCCTCAAACTTTTGAACAAACATCTCCAGCTTTTTCTCCAGAGCCGGTAATGCTACACCAAATGAATGTTGGTGAGCTAACAATGTTTTACGTGCAGAGCGATAGTATTCTTTTAATTGTTCAATTTCAATACGATTTTTTTCTTCGCTGCCAATTAATTCATTTAGTTCTTCTAAGATTTTATCTTTATCTTGTTCACATTTTTGAATGTAATCTTCTATCTCACGTTCAATTAACGTTGCTTTCTTAAAACGAAGTCTATTGATTTGATCCTCTGCATCAAATAAAAGTGAATCAATTTTTGTCATATGTACATCGATGACTTCATCCCAGCTATTTCGCCATCGTTCAAACATCTCTTCCGTTTCACCGTTCATGTTCAAAGATTTAACTTTTGAAATTTCCTCATTTATGGGATTGTTTTGTATTTGTGATTTTTCATTTTCAAGTTTAGCAATGATTGTTGTATGTTTTCGTCGCATCATAAATCCTACTATCGCTAAAATTAATAGTAGGATAACCGGAATGATGATATACTCCATCGTAAGCCTCCTATTCTACAATAAACGAATTGGCTAGTTGTATTTATTATATACTATGTTATCGCCTTTTGTACTAAAATTTGAGTGTTTTTTATGTATTTACGCCTTTCAAGAATAACACCTACTTAAATTCTGAACAATTTGCGCAAATAAAAGTGTTTGATCCAAAAGCTAAAGGAGTGGTAATTTTATGAAATGTGACGGCCATGTTCATAGTCCGTATTGTCCACATGGTACTTCTGATTCATTTAAGCAATATATTGAAAAAGCAATTTCTCACAACTTTACAGATATTACCTTTACAGAACACGCACCATTACCTTTGAATTTTACTGACCCTACACCTCAGCAAGATAGTGGTATGAATCCAGAATTTTTAATGCCTTATTTTGAAGATTTACAGTGCCTTCAAAAGGAGTACGCACAAGACATTCGCATTCATATCGGTCTTGAGGTTGACTATATTCAAGGCTTTGAACAAGAAACTCGTCAATTTCTTGATACATATGGACACTTTTTAGATGACTCTATTTTATCAGTCCATTTTTTACAATGGCAAAATATCTTTGAATGCATAGACTTTTCTCCAGAAAGCTTTATGGCTTTTTCAAAAAAAGTGGGCTCTATTGAACAAGTGTATAATTTATATTACGATACCGTCCTACAATCCATTAAAGCAGATTTAGGGCAATACAAGCCTAAACGCATTGGGCATCCTTCACTTATTCACAAATTTCAATTAGCACATAAAATGAAAATTGATGATTCTACGCGGATTCGAGAAGTATTAGATTTAATGAAAGCAGAAGGCTATGAGCTAGATTTAAATAGCGCTGGTTTAAGTAAAACATATTGTCAGGAACCTTATCCACCATTTACCTTTATCGATTATAGTAAATCTATTGGGCTACCAATTGTTTTTGGTTCAGATGCTCATAGTGTTGCTGATTTACATCAACACTATAATGTTATATATCCAAAATAAATAACTTTCAAACGAGGTGCTATTATGTTTACACAAATTAATTATGAAGGGCCAATTGCCGAGCAATATAATACATTAGCAAAACAGTTAGATGCCCTACTTACTGGAGAAAGCGATCGCATTGCTAATTTAAGCAACGCCTCTGCTTTACTAAATCAATTCCTACCGAACATTAACTGGGTTGGTTTTTATGTATTACAGGGGGATGAACTTGTATTAGGGCCATTCCAAGGCTTACCTGCCTGCGTCAGAATACCAATTGGACGCGGAGTTTGTGGAACAGCTGTAGGCAAAGCAGAAACTATAGTGGTAAAAGACGTACATGACTTCCCAGGGCATATTGCTTGTGATGCCGCATCCCAATCCGAAATTGTTATTCCCTTAATAAAAGAAAGACAGGTCATCGGTGTACTTGATATCGACAGTCCAATCACAAACCGCTTTTCAAAGGAAGATCAAGAGGGGTTAGAGGTATTCGTAAAAACCTTACTTCTCCATTTATAAAAAATACCCTGAAATGATTTATTGTCATTTCAGGGTATTTCAGCGCATAAGGCTGATGTTTTATTTTCAAAACCAACTTTTTTTATTACATTATAAATTGTTTTGATAAGATCGATCATGAATACAAAATCGATTTTTACCACTGTTTTTCGCTTCATAAAGCGCTGTATCTGCATGTAGGAAAACAGATTGAAACGCTGGATGGTACTGTTCGTCCCATGTTATGAGACCTGCTGAAATAGTCACCTGAGGATCTGTTGTATTTGGAATTATTGCAACGATTGTTGCTGCTAATTCGATTGCTTCTTTCTCATCAATATTTGGGATATACACAGACATTTCTTCTCCACCCCAGCGTGCACAAATACCACGAACTCCAATCATTTCTTTTAACTGTACCGCAATTTGCTTAAGAATCTTATCACCAATTTGGTGACCATACGTATCATTAATGCGTTTAAAATTATCAATATCAATGAGTAAGAACATCCCTGATTGATCATTTTTAAGAGACTTTTCTACATATTGGTCTAAATAACTTCTTGCATATAATTTCGTTAAATGGTCCAAATCTACCATTTCTTGAAGTTGATTACGTAGTATTGAGTTTGCAATTGCTAAAGAAGAGTGATGGATTAATGATTGCATTAATTTAAAGCTATCAAATGAAAAGAAATATGGCTCCTTGTGTAACACAATACTAAAGCCATTAATTTTTTCTTCCATTAAAATCGGGATTGCCATAATTGAACGATATTCAATTTGATTAGGGGTTAATCGACTGAAATCGGCAATAAATAGTGGATCGTTGGAATGTTCAAAATGATGTTCAACATGTTTTATATATGTTTGACCCTTCTCTGCATTGAAAAAGGCTGTACTCGCATCCGTCACTTTAAAGGTGTCATTATGTTTAAAAGCGAAACAAACTTCCATTGGTTGAAAAGATTTCATTAACTGTTTTTGGAGGAAAAGTAACATTTCATTTATGTCAATCCTCATATTTAAACGATGCGATGTTTCATTGATGAGTTGTAAATCACTTACAAGGCGATGTGATTGATGATATAATTTTGCATTTTCTAGTGCATTTCCAGATGCTTGTGCTAGCATTCGTACAAAATCTTTTTCAGTCGTTGAAAAAAGATATGTTGTAGGTGCACTTACTTGTAAAATACCATAAATAGCTTGTCTCCCTTTTATAGGGGCGTTTAATAATCGACAATTCAAATCGCTTGCAAGCTCCGTCGTCAGCTCTCCTGAGACAAAAGCCTCAATTGTCGCAGGTCTTTCAGATAAGTAATCAAATAGCTTAATATCGATAGTCGTATGGCGGTCTTGATCATTCGATAGTATAAGCTCCACATTAAACTCCGGGAAATTATCCTTAATATTTTTCAAGACATTTTCTAAAATTAAATCAATATCCATAGTGGAATGAAATAAATCTGTCATATTGTACAATTTTCTATATTGGTCTTCATTCACTTTTACTTCGAAATTTTCTCTAATGATCTGAAAAGCCTTCGTGAGCGTTTCGACAAAATTTTCTCCGTAATCCGAAGTCATAAAGTCTGTCCAAGCATCGGTTGCCTCAACGAGTAGCACACCAATTGGATTTTTGCCTTCTGCTTGTAAAAGCACCATATCTGTCATCATCGTATATGCTTCTTTTTCTTTTAATATATAAGGGACTTTTACCAACTTCTGTTGATAAAAGCTAGCTTCAATCATTAACCATGACACAGCATTTAGTTTTGTTTCAATTGTTACAGTAGCCATTTCTTCAACAGGTATTAAAGAATTACCTTCTAAACCGAGAAACGCCACATTTACAATTCCAAAGTGCTTCTTTAGACACCGTTCTAATGGGTGAAAATACCCATTAAAACCGGCTTGTTCCTTAGAACTCACCCAAATGCTCAAAACATCTGATTTTATATATTTTAGCGTTTGTAAATGGTCTGTCATGAAATCACCTTTTCTATATAACGTCCAAATCAATACTATTAACTTATAGTATAGTATACATAATTTGTGTCATTTTGACTATGTTATTCTATTTTACTTTTACATTTTACATTCCACACTGTACCATTAACTACTCTTATATATCGAAATATGTATAAAGGGGAAATTTATACTATTACACTTTTACGAAAATAGTTAGTCTAATAATTGACGTCTATGTAATAAGCCGTTACAATGGAGTTTGTGTAAAATAAACGCAGCAGTGGTATGAGCTTATTACTGTATTTTATTCCTCTATTTTATTTAGAATAACTAAACAGATTCTAAACAAATAGACGGTGTATTGCGTAACCTAACGGCTGCATAGGCGAAAATACATGAAAATAAAATACGTATAAGAATGGGTACTACTGGTTTTTGTTTTACAACAAAAAAACCAAATTTAAAGGAGGAGACAACAATATGTCTCGTTATACAGGTCCATCTTGGAAATTATCACGTCGTCTTGGTATCTCACTAAGCGGTACAGGTAAAGAAATCGAAAAACGCCCTTACGCACCAGGTCAACACGGTCCAAACCAACGTAAAAAATTATCAGAATACGGTTTACAACTTCAAGAAAAACAAAAACTTCGTCACATGTACGGCATGAACGAACGTCAATTCCGTACTCTATTCGACCGCGCTGGTAAAATGAAAGGTGTTCACGGTGAAAACTTCATGGTTCTTCTTGAAACTCGCCTTGACAACCTAGTTTACCGTTTAGGTTTATCTCGTACTCGTCGTGGATCTCGTCAATTAGTAAACCACGGCCACATCTTAGTAGATGGCAAACGCGTTGATATTCCTTCATACAGCGTAAAACCAGGTCAAACGATTTCTCTTCGTGAAAAATCTCAAAACCTTGCTGTAGTAGCAGAAGCAATCGAAGTAAACAACTTCGTACCTGACTACTTAACATTTGACGCTGACAAAAAAGAAGGTACATTCACTCGCCTTCCAGAGCGTTCTGAATTATCAGCTGAAATCAACGAAGCATTCATCGTAGAGTACTACTCTCGTTAATTAAATTGCTCTGCAAAGAGTAGTTTAGAAAACCCTAGAAAACCTTTTATATCAAGGTTCTCTAGGGTTTTTGCTTTTTATCGACAATGCTCAATATTACAGAGGTTTCTTTTTCCAGAAATGGTGATAAAATTTAACATCCTCACAAAATGGTTAATCCATTCCAATAGACAATATTCTCTTTAAATCGAATGCCTGCTTTATTAGATTTCCCTTCTACAGAATGAAACATTCCATAACGTTTAAAGTGTGCTTTACTCCCTTTAAATAGAACATCTTGAACTGCTTTCCAGACAGTAGAGGCGATTTTCTGAGAAGTATTGCTATCTATATGTTTTTTATAGTTATGTTGATGCTTTTTAATATACGCATGCAGTTGATATTCACTTAACCCAAAAGATTGACGAATGGTATCTAATTCATTTGCAGTCTGCTTCAATTCTTTTGTATCATTAGATTTTTTCGCTTTTTGGTAGCAATGTAATTGTTTTCGATAGTGTTTTGATTCTTGCATTAAAGTATATTGTTTTACTGCATAAGACAAAGTTGTATTATAGAGTGTACGGGC
>NZ_JBLLLQ010000052.1:0-21119 GCF_047737915.1 Lysinibacillus sp. NPDC056185 | reverse complement strand
CAGGTAGTATATATAGTATTTTAATGTTGTGAATTAATAACCATTTTAAATTCAAGAATAAAAAATAATTTCTTAAAAAGTGAATCAAGAGAACAAGACAAAGTAGCATACTACTTCGATTCACAACTGTTCCAACACTATCTAATCTTCCTGATGCACCGATACTAACATAAGCTAATGATACTGATAGAATAAACAGAATAAGTAAATTTATTAGACTCGAGTTCTTTTGTTTCTTGTATAAATAGAGAGAAATAATTAGACTTAACAAATAATAACATGCTGGTAAAAAAAATATATAGAAAAGTTGTTCAGGAATGTCAAATGGTTTTATTTGTATATTAATTAATCGTCTATCTTCTTGTTTCTCCAACGTTAACTCTTTAGCTACCCTAATTACAGGATCATATTTAATAATATTTAATTCATTAATATTATTACCATCAACTTCTAAAATAATATCCCCAGCTGAGATATTTTGCTTATTTGCCCACTCCTTAAAATATGGTTCTATTATTAGCCATTGTCCATTCTCTTCTTTCAATTTAATTCCCAAATAAGGCGTGCTATAAGTAACATAAAGCAAATAGCTTCCAAAGATGAGATAAGTACTTATAGCAAGCCATAGCCAATTATTTTTTAAAAAGTTTAGTGCCAAAAGCCGCTTTCTAAACATGTTTCTTCATCATCAAATGATGTTATGATTGCCTTCTGCTCAAGCTCAGTCATACCAACTAGAGAAGCTTTTTTTTCTTTTATCAAAGTTACCATCGACGGATTTTGCTCTAAATATTGAATCACACTAATCATAAAATCTCCTCATTTCATTTGTTTTTTATAGTTACACTTTCCGGGGTACTCATTATATTGAGCTCCAACTTTCTTTTACCAATTCTTTTACAAGGAATTAATAACCATAAATGTAACTACAACTCCATTATACTATCGTTTTACTATTAATCAACAATATTTTCTAGAATTCGCCAAATAAACAATAGATTACGCAGCATTTTCACACAATGTACTAATTTTCCAAATATTCAACCTCAATACTAAATTCCATTTCAAAAATTTAAAATATTAAAAAGCGTATTCCTTCTACTCTTATAAAGTTGGAATACGCCAATGTTTTTATATTTTATCTTTTTTAAAAGGAACTACTTTAAGTACTTATCCAATTTCCCCCAATGATTCAATTTGCCTTATAGCTTGATAGTAAGGGTATTCATTAACAAGTTCACAAGGAAGTGTTTTAGAACATTTTAGTAAATCAAAAGTAGATATCTTTAAGTACAAACATTTTTTATTTTGACTAAATCTTTTAATCCCCCAATGGGTGAAGCTGTTAACACAATGCTACAAGTTTCAATAGAGTCATCTAACTCCTTTAACTCACTAACACAACCGCTACCAATCCAACTGTTAAAGTCTAAGGCAATAATAGTTGCATTTTGTGGATTCATATCTCCGCAATCCAAGACGAATATCTTACTCTCTTTTGCATTTAGTTCCATTAAAAAAACATTGCCGCCACCATCATCGCCAATAGCAACGTAACCTTTTGCATACTCATTTACTTTCCAGGTTTCGTTTCTCTCTATAAGATCCTCAGTACCATAAATCAACACACCACCTGCAATGGAAAAGCCATTAGCGTTTTTTAGTAAGCTTCTATACGGAACAGGTAGTCTAATGTTCATTTTATCTTCTAGACTACCGATTTCCTTCTCACTTGCTAGGACATTTTTAATTAAATCGGAAATATTATTTAAATGAAACATTGTTCACCACCTTATAATCTAAATCATCTGCTGGATTACTTTTCATAACTTTTTTCTTCTAAATTAATTATTATTAAACTATTTATAAATAGAAATTAATACATTATAGAATTTTTGATAGTTCTGTACCAATAAATTTATTCCCCCATCCTCTATTTTCTACTATAGAAGATTTTAGAAACGGTTCAATGTTTGGCAATGGGAATTTATTTTCAATCATAAAATTTATGAGTACTTCCAAGGATAAAAGACTGCCTTCACCGTATTCTTCAATGATTGTGTACACATGACTGATTCCAGGATTATAGATATATCGAAGTAACACATTAATAGAGTCCTCAACACTTTGATATAATTTATATAAAGTTATAAATTCATCTCTACTTAAACGCTCAAACTCTTCTTCTTCGTATGTTTTAAATTCCAATAAATTTTCTGGAATTAATTCGACTACTACATCATTCCAATTATCTAAATATTGTATGCTTGTGAATTCCCATAAATAGTTTAAAACTATTTTCCAATCGTTACTATCATAATTTAATGCTATTAGTGCATTCTCAAAACAACTAACGCTATAAGCTACTCTCCCTCTGAAGGAGATCTGTCTAAATGGTTCCATATTAATCATAATAATTCCTCTTTAGAATCCCGATTGAATGTATCTTGTTAAAGATACAAAGCTATTTAAACTTTCCTAAACTATAATATGGATTCGAAATAGTATCCCCCACTTCTTCAACTGTCTCTATTATTTCAGCTAGTATTATTTGATTTATCCGCTTATTCATATTTATAGAGTCTCTTATTTTTTGAAAACTTTTTACCAGTCCAAGATTTACAACTATAGAAAGTATGATATCAACCTCTTCATAAGAATCTGTATTCCATATTTTTAAAATCGTTAAATCCAATTTATTTCTTATACTATTTTCTAATAATTCGTATGTCATAACTTGTCTATCAGTTAATTGACTAATGATAAGTAAAAACTCACCCTTTACAATCTTTCCTTCTCCAAATTCAATTAAAGTTTTTTGAAAAATCAATGCTATCGTTTCTGTTGCTAATCTGTCCGGTAAATTTTCAACTTCTTTTAGATTCATATATTCATTTACCTTTTATGTATATACTTTTGTTATTAATCTATGTAGCAGGCAGACACTCCCTATTAAACCACCGAAGCTCTTTTAACGTTAAATGGATCCACGTTCCCTTCTTCTAACAGATCCTCAAATTTCTCTGCCCCATGTTTTGCAAAATAATCATATTCGGACTTTGAAATGAAAAATGCTAGCAGCAGTTTTCCATCCCTTTCGTAAGAGTCTGTAAGGGCCGTACTATATTCTTCTGGAAAAGCATACAGCTCAGTAAAATAGACAGCACTTTTATTATATTTATGAACAAAAGCAGCATCAATGTTCTCTATTCCACTGATCGCTATGCCTCTCCCTATCTGCATTTGATTTTGGACACAGTAAAATAACGTATTTGCAAGAATAAAGCCCGAACTATTAAACGCTCCATCAACTACCATAGAAATCTCAATATAATCGCCCACTACTTCTGTATATTTACTCAAACCAAGTGTGGTATAAACCAAGCATTCTTCAAAGACATTTTCATACTTCAAAATTTGGATACTTGGCATTTCTTCACTATATTTATACACCTCCCGATCGATTGGCCTTCCTAAAAATTTTGTGTAATGATCGAAGTAAAGAGTTCCATAGTTAATCATCTAATTTCTCCTTTAGTTCCTTCTATATTGTTTCCACCTAAATTTCAACTAAAGACAGCACTTCAAAACTAGCACAGTAAAATTTAATGATGTTATTTTCATAATCTTCTACTAAATATTTATTATCTAATTCAAAACCATTTTTACTTAAATTATGAATTGTAAAGCCCATTAATTGGTTGTAGCTATTTCCAAATCCTATTAAATCAAGGGAAGAAACATCATTAAATTTCATCTTCAACGTATACTTTCTTCTATCCATTTCTACTAAAAAAACTACTTCTAAATAGGAAACTTCATCATAATATGGATTGTATCCTATATAATAATTGAAACCTTTAATATAGTTAACATTCGTTGAACTGAAATTAGGAATCTTTTTTAGAATTACTGTTTCTTCATACCACTCTTTTGTCATTTGTATTAATACCCCTTTGACCATTGTTTATGATTGCAAAGATTCCATATATCTCCAATACACTACTTTCATCTGAAGTAAAAACCGCATTCCTGATTAGACTAAGTTGTAAATATCACCTATTTTAATTGATTTCTTCCGGTATTTTAAATAAACAAAGAGTATCTAATGCTTCAAAAATGTTGTCGCCGAATTTATATAATGAGCTTGCATTTTTACCAAACACCTTACCCGATTGAGCTATAAACATAATTAAATAACCACGATAAGCTTCACCCACTACAACAAGAGGCTCATTTATCCGCTCCTCAAATTCCTCAAAGTCTACTTTTTCATAATAATCCCCTACTGTTTCTGGGCTAAAATGAAAAGTTTCTATACTTCCGTCAGGGTGTTTAAATTTATATGTCATCCCACCAAAAACGGTTAATACATCAATCACAGAATCATTTACTTGATATCCCATCGTTTCCAAAAACATTACGGATTTAGTTACGTTAATCTTATTATTTGGATTCCAGCCTGCCTGTAGTAGTATGTCTCTCGTTTTTACCGACAAATTCTCCATAAGCACTCTTTACCATTTCCCTCTCTCAAAATCATCATTATCTATTTCTTTAACAAATACCGATATCCACAATACGGTATGCTCAATTGGATCAGTTTCAATATATATACCATTTGAACTAACATAGACTTCTTCAAAATCATCATATTGAAAACTCGGCTCTATTTTGTGCACCTCATCAATATGCATCCCAATATATATCTTGTTAAATAATAATCCTTTGTAATCTTTCAATGCTGTTATTTTAAAGAGCTTCCCATTCATCAAATTGAACCAAAGGTATACAGAATCTTTAATTTCATATCTAATAAAAAACTTTGTAAACAATCTTGACTTCTCATCCATATTAACAATTAAATCGTAGAACTGGCTTATATGACTATAAAGCTTAACCCCTCCAAGTCCTACCCAAGGAACAATAGGTAAATTGTTATCAATCACTCTACTCACTCCTTTACAGAAAACAGGATAAATTCTCACAGTTTTGCTTACTCTGGATAGCTTTGCATTTATAAATTACCCTCGAATTTCTTATTAATATATTTACAAGCCGTCTCGAGATCTTTAAATATCCATCCAATTTTATCTATAGGTTCTTTACTATCAATCCCTAATAATAATGTTCTAACTGCCTTTTCACAGCCCGTCCCAACGATAACAGCTAATGGTAATGCCTCATTAGGGTATTTATCTGCACTAATATTAAACACATATTCTAGCATATCTCCCCATTCATAATTTATATCTTGCAGATCAATAATAATGGCATCAGGATCCCATGCCTCCATCGCTGCCTTTCCCATAACATTCATATAAATAGCATCAGTATTTCCAGCAGATCCGAACCCGTATTTACCAGAATACTTTATTACTAATATTTCTATTTCTTCTGAAACCCCAAAGTAATAATCAACTTGAATATCACTTAGTTGAGAAAGTTCGACTTTCTTAAGATTTTTCATTTTAATTCCTTTCTATTCGAAAGAGATTCTATTTCTTCTCCTAACAGGGCTTGGCACAATAAACTAATGCTTCGAAAATATTATCACCAGATTAACTCAATCAGCTACTCCTCAATCAGCTACTGATTATTCTAATTCAATGTTGGAGAGGATTGTCTCTTTTATGTAGTACAAATAATTATTAGCAGAAGAAGAAACTTCACTGAAACTTTTATCAAGGCTAATCAACATTTATCCATTTAAAAACTGAGGCAAGTTGTTGATCCATTCTTCAAAGCTTGTATTGTATTCCTCAACATTAAAATCTTCACTAGAATAGTAATATACAGGGGATGCTGGGCCGTATTTTGCATTTATACAAAAATAATCACCGTTACCGATCTCGAAGAATGGAATCATATTTGCATTCCAATTGCCATTATTAATCTCATAATCATACACAAACGTAATTAAATCATTCCCATTATTTTTTCCTGTTGATACGTTTAAAATACCTGGTAATACATATTTAGAAATTAAGATAAAAAAATATTTAAACTCATCCCCAAATCTACAATTAAGTTTTCTCTCTGTTTTTTCCCAATCATTCAAAGAAGGTGGATCTAAGTCATCCCATTCTCTATCCAACACTTGAGATAAAACGGCTTCCACTTCATCATATGTCATATTACATTACCTCTCTTTTTATATTAGAAAGTTTTGAATATGCAATAGCTTAATGCACCTCCCCCTTTTTTATTCCATATGCTCTTCAGCAATTTGTATATGCGTTTTTAAATTTAAGTCTGGATATCTTTGATCTAAAGAATATAGTAACTCAATATACTTTTTACTTTGCAAATTATAAGCAACTTCTTCGAAAACCTCACTTACAAATAAAAGTTCCATTTTTGTACATACTTGCAAGAAATTCATGGTCAAATTTTCTTCTTCACTTAGTAAGGCTATTAGTTCTTCCCATTTCTGCTCAATTCTTGGATCATTATCATGAAGTAATGCTCGTTCACCTATGACTTTCCTTATTTTTTCCTCAAACATTGATTAATATCTTCCTTTCGATTAGATGATAAATGATAGGGTTCGCACTTGGTATCTATTCGCTATGAATAAGGGTTTGTATTTGGTCAATGAAAAAATTTAACGAGCTCTATTTTTTAATACTATGATTTTTTCTTTACTCAATGTAACTATTCAAACCTTATAAAATTCTTCTACCGAAATGACTTCCATAGAAGTACAATAAAACTCAATAAATTCGAATCCATCATTTTCACCATATCCACTATCATCATGTACATGATAACGCTGACTGCTCACCAAACCTTGCTCTTTCATATCATGAACAATTAAGTCCCTAGACAGTGGAAAAGTTGTTGCTTTTCTTATCGTTAAATCGTAAACATGATAATATCTAATCCTTATTTTGAAAGGTTCTTTTGTTTCTATAAAGGTAATATGAAAGGTAAGATCCAGTGTTCCAATATAGTTATCTTCAACATCCTTTTCAACATTATATTCAATCTTTACGATTCTCTCGTAAACCCAAGCACCATCTAATCTCTGTTTAATTAGTTCTTTGTTTTTTAAATGCACTATGCTCTAACCCTCTTTTCATTTGGTAGTCCAAGGTATAAATCAAATCCAATCAAGCTCCTCTTATCCGTGTAAGCGTCAACGGGCATAGTGAAGCGTAACTGAAAAATGTTCTTAATACTTGAAAAAAGCGATGTTCGATGTAAAAAACAAGTGTTGGTTGTGATTAAAGCTGTCAGTCGGCGACTGTTGGAGTTGACCGTGTAGATGTAGGTGTAATTTTTGCCACTCTATTTCTAAGCGTTTTAGAGTAAAAGAAAAAACTCGTCAGAATAAACTGTGCCCTATCGAGTAGACACTTTATAAAAGTCTCTCGATGGGGTACAGTTTATTATTGTTGCGGTTTTAATAAATGCTGATCAATATGTCATGACCCCGGGCAAGGCTTTGTTCATAAAAATGGATTAACTGATCGAGTTCCGCTATAAGTTCTGCGAAAAGTTCCTCAGCTTCATCGTCCGCCCAAATATCCGGATAAATCTGTTTCGCTCTAAAATCGGCTGGCTTGAATTGTTGCTGCAAGACGGTCCTATCCATAGAATGAAGAGCCTCTAAAATGCGGGGTAGCTCATCAGAACCAATGACGCTGACGAATTCTTCAATATCCAGCACGCGGACTCCGACAATGGCCTCGCTTAATGGGTGGTCCTCGATTGGCTGCGAGGCAGAGATCCCTGTTAGCAAACAATGCAATCCGTCCCATAATTTATCCATTTCATATACGGGACAGCATTGTTTTTCCATAAGCTCCTCAATCTTCTCGACGATATGAGAATTGTCTAACTGGGAAATTTCATCCGCTAAAGCATCGTTTAATGATAAGTAACTGGCCATGATTCCCATCGTGTATCTTCTCCTTTTTTTCTATCAATTTATTCTTAAACCGAAACGGCAAACTTGTAAGAATTTGTTCCCCTAATGCCGTCCATTTGGCATCGATGAAAACGTATCGTCTTCTCATATAAGATTACCATATTTTAGGTATGTTTGATAATTTTTAAGGCATACTTACGGTAGAACAAGCTGCAAACATTGGTACATCTTGCCACTCTTCCTGTTGCGCAGACGTTTTAATTAACGCGGAAGGTTTATATTCCATTTTCACTAATTTGGAGATTATATGATAAACAAGAATTTGATTTTTCGAAAACTTATCTGTGCTTTTTTGCAACCTCACTATCTGGTTTTATTTTTAAGACTTTTTCAGCTAGTATTTTAGCCTCTCGATCACTTAATAATTTATCAGGTATAGCGTTAAAAAATAACAAATATTCTTTTAGCTCTATATCATCTTCATCGCAGTCGATTGCCTTTTTTGCGTGATAAAATGCTCCCTGATAAGCTCCCTCTAAATGACATAATGGGTGAGATAAAATAATTGAAGCTATATAGTGAAGGAAAGCTGTTTCCCTGCTTTTTAATAAATCTAAAACAAAAGAATAATATATAATACTTCCTGATTTATAACACAACTCCAATATATAATCTTCAAATTCATCTTTATTCAAACCATCCACTAATGCTTTCGCTTCTATAAATTTTAACGAAAGAATACAGTCTTCTAATCTAGTTTTCATTGTAGTTTCACCTCTTATAAAGTCATCATTACCGTACATAAAATTTCATTAATTTATCTTCCATGTATCTTCCAGGAATATCTAACTTAACATATCTTTTCATTATGATACACTCTTTTTCCTACTTCCTTATCTCTGTTAATTCCGATAATTAATAGTTCATGCATAAAAAAGAGTGAATTTCTTATACAGTAAATATTTCACAAAAAATCACGATATTTAGTTTTCCTTATAAAATCCTGATAATTATCATTTAAAGTTTCATTAACAAGTTTTTTTCAACTATAGGCCACTTGTTGAAAGGACAAAATGACAATTGAAAGGACGATTATATGAAACAAAAGCTTTTACCCATATCTGCCAAAGAGCGGATTGAAACACTCGATGTATTAAGGGGGTTCGCATTATTAGGAATCATATTAGCCAATATTGTTTGGTTCCTTTACCCCGCCTACATGCAGGAAGATTTAAGTTTTAAAAATGAATGGACTTCTTTTTGGAATGGTGCCGATTATACAGTTAAAACTATACTTACTATGTTTGTCGATGGAAAATTTGTCATGCTCTTTTCCATGCTGTTCGGTTTTGGCATGGTCATCATGCAGGAAAGGGCTGCCGCAAAGCAATTAAACTTTTGGGGAATTTATTCTAGACGACTTATTACGTTATTTATTTTCGGCTGTATCCACGCCTATTTCATTTGGTTTGGAGATATTTTAACAGACTATGCAATTTTAGGATTATTACTCCTTCTCATGCATAAGTTAAAACCAAAAGCTATGTTAATTATTAGTTTAACTTTATATAGCTTACTTTTGGGATCATTTACGTTTGGGGCAATATCTTCTGATTCTACTACGCCAATGTCAATGTCCATGTCCATGTCAGAGGAAAGTCGTCAGCTCATGCAAGTTACGATCGATGCCCACCAAAATGGAGATATTCAAGAATTATTAGATGCTAATCTTATGGAAAGAACTTTTTATACAATGCGTAATGGGCTGTATGTTCTTTTTTTAGGCAATCCTATATTTTTTTTATTTTCAAATCTTCCATTCTTACTAATGTTCTTATTTGGAGCAGCTGTTGCGAAGAAAAAATGGCTTCATCGTTTTGAAGAATATCGAAAAGGATTTTTCATTACGTGGTTACTAACATTGATTTTTGGTGGAACATTGGGCTGGATATTACCTTCCCTTTCAGAAAACTTTTCTACTGTTCAATATATTAGCTCGCCACTCCTAACAATCTTTTATGCCATTAGCTTAATCTTTATTTATCACACGGTGAAAGGGAAGAAAATTTTACAGTGGTTAGCGTTCCCAGGAAGAATGGCATTCACAAACTATATCGGGCAATCTATTATATGTACATTTTTATTTGGACCATTTGCATTCGGCGTATACGGAAAACTCCACTTAACTACAGCTATCATCATTGCCATTGTCATTTTTGTTTTCCAAGTGATTTTTAGTAAGCTTTGGTTATCCAAATTCCGCTTCGGGCCATTAGAATATGTTTGGAGGTCATTCACTTATTTAGGTATTAAAAAGGAATCTAAAAATGCATAGCTTAGGTGAGGATTGACTGCAATTCGGTGAATTCTTCGATAAAACGAACTAAGAGGCTGCCTCTTAACCATCTAAAAAACTGCCAGAAATCGCCATGACCGTTGACTGGCTGTTTTTATGATTCTAAAGAAAAAGTATTTGAATTTAAAAATTTCCGACCGAGCTATAGCATTTTTCTCGTTAGTAATTGCGTAAAGTACCTTAAATTATTATAACTTCTTTAATATCGGCTCATTTGTTGTAAGCAATTCTACTCCAGTATCAACTCTATCAAATAACAGGTAATGTTTTATTTTGTCTGTTGGAATTGTTCCAGAAATTTGGAGTGTAAAGTTATTAAAATAACTTGAGTCTGTTAGCACAAACATTCTATTATTTTTAAGGATATCTACTGGCATATTAGAGACTCTATCAATGAAACCATTTTCAATAGAATATCTTATATCCAATACATCGTTAAATTGTAATTTAAATTTGTTATTTATACGATTAGAGAAATAAATCTCAAACTCCCTATTGCCACCTTTGATTTCTTCGATTAACTCAATATCTAAATTTAACTTATCATATGAAATTACTTTTTCCATTTCAATCACCTTAGTAGCTTGTTTTAATACTCTTATCCGTTTTGTGATTTCAATTTTCTGTAGTTGCACAGCACCAACTACTTTTCTGTCTTACGTTAACAGTTGCTAAGTTCTAACTGTCGTACCATTCCATTCTTATTGTCTCAAAAGGAACAATCCGTACCAACTAGTTATTCTCCTCCATATCCTTGTAAAATTAACTCAAATCCTAAAATATTCGAATTTATATAAACTGCTGGGACTTCTTCATATAAATAATCTTCTAAACCACCAAAAGGTATTTTATTTGAAATACTCTTCGCTAATTCATTGAGGGGTTTTTCAGAAGCTATAGGCAACAAATATTTAAAATAAGGGAATTTCCTCACAATACCTATCCTCTACAAATTCTTTTACACCATTTACTATATTTATTTGAGTGTTCTTCTTGTATTGAAACCTCTGAAAAATTTGTTCTTGCATATCACATGAAAGCTTTTGCAAATTTATCAACATTGCATTCATACGCTTACTCTATTTTCTTTGTCATTCAATCTAAATATCTTTAATAAACAATTCTAGAAAATACTCTTCTTCAAATATCACAATCCATTTTTTAAAATCCCTATTCAGTATCATAATATCTAGAGATTGGCTTTCTTTTAAATAATGTTGCAAAAACATTTCAATACTTTCAAAGAAAACTGCTAAACCTCCATTACCACCAATAATGAACTCAGTATTATAATTCAAATAAGGTAGTATCTTTTCTTTTATCCAATCGATCATATTACATCTATTAGAATCAATCGGAATTCTATCATCACATTTACTATCAATCTTTCTTATAGCATCGATTACATCCGTTTCATTTTTCGTTAGTTCCCCTTTTGAAACCATTCTAAATGATTTAATTCCAGGGAAATTTTCGTATTTCTTTTTGAATTTGAAGAGCTCTATTTTGTCCTTAAAATCCACTTACTCACCCCTTGCTTACATTTGATTTAACGTATAATACGTTGCAAATCAGGTACTTTTTCATTTTGAATTACGAATTGCAATATCTTATCCTCATCAAATTTGTATCCAGGTTTATCCTTTGGAATTTCAGCAAGAGGTGTTTGAAGCAACGGATGCTCTATATTAGGCGTGTATAGTCCCTCTTTTTCTCTTATTAATTGAATACAATAATAATCATAAGGAATACAGTCAAACGATAAAATTTCACTTAATTTATGAGGCGTGTCGCTTAGACTATAAATGTGGAAATCACATAGTTCATAAAGATGCTCTCCAAAATTATTTGTATCGTTCCAACTGTGCATTAATCTTTGGTAGACATGATCATCCGGTAAAATATTAAACAATTCAGGCATTTCCCCAGTTTGCCAATAATGATATAAGCATGTCATGAAAACATGGTGAGTCTTATTCTCAGAATAAAAATCTCGATCTTTTGTAAACATATTCGTTGCATATTTGTATGTTAGCTCTGCAATATCTTCATAGCCCCATAATAAAGAAAGCCCGATGAGCCCTCCTATTTCCCTGTCCGATACATTTCTTTCACTTGGATTACTTTTGATCATTTGATTCAACCAAAGAAGTTGTTGCTCTATTAAAATCCATGCTGACGGTTCTCCATTTAGTATTCTATTTTTTGCGTTCATTTCTAGGTGAACACCAATTAATAAGCCTAAGCTATCAGCTAAGTGATTTCGTTCATTTTTTTGAATTAAGTCCTTTACTTCCTTCATTCGTTCATCTAGTATTTCTTTTACCTCTTCATCTGAAATTACTCTTTTTTTGTACTCCTTCATTGCTCGATCAAAATACTTCCAATATTTATTAGTACGCATTCTTCCACTCCTTTTGATGTCATTTTGCAATGAGAAAATTACTTTATAATCTACAATAGCATATCAAAATCTATTTTTTGCCTTCTTAAAGTACCTTTATGAATTTCATCCAAGATATCTATAAAATAATTAATTTTTCACAAAAAAACATATGTAAAGAAAGGATTTTGGTATCTTCTTTACATATGTTTTGAAATTTTATATTGATTTACCTAATTAACTACTTAGTTTTATAGTCATTTCCTCTGGTTTGTTAATATTTATCACATAGATTAAATCAGCGGTTGAATGTGCTTTCAATAAGTTATCTTCTAATTCCAATTTATAAAATGGATTGGAAGCCGTTGAAAAGAATGCCCATATCAAATTATTGTTCATGTCAACATTAGCAATAAACCCTTCATTGCCCATACCACCTTCACCACAAATAAATATTCTATCATTATGTTGAATTTGTGGATGTTTCTCAATCTCACACCAGATGTCCTCATTAAAAGACATGATACTTTCTAAAGAGGTTTCACATAGGGGATTTATAAAGTAATTTGTAGCATTACCGTCCATTACTTCATAAGAATCCATAATAATAACTTTACCTGATAAATAAATTATGCCATCTATTCCTGGAAGCTGATTATTTTTCCAATTAGTTTGTATAATTTCATTTACTTTCATTTTAATCTCCTTAGTTACTATTAATCCTTTTATACATACAATATCAGATTATTTTGCTGTCCCCTTCGATGGCATTATGATTTTTGGAAGACCTGATCTATTAAAAGGTCTTGAAAGTAGTTTCTTATGTAGATTACTGCAGTAAGTTCCACCGTTATGTTTGGGTTATAGGTACTTCTGTTATTTCTTTGAGACTCAAATGATTTCTATTATCCTATGTTGAACATCATCAAGAAGTACAGCGCTCTCGATAAACACTCTTATACCAAGAGCTCAGTAAAATTGTTACTGAATAACAACCCTCTCTATAATAGAATTCCGTTATAAATCAGTATCAAAAACACCTATATAAGTAAGTTTATTATACAGTTTAGTTTCATCTGATATTACTAACTCTGGATCCATATAATAGAACATTGAATTTATACTTTCAAAACCTTTGTCTTTACTAGTATGCTGTATTTCAATACCTATTTCTGATGAAACTGATAACTCCCCCAAAAACTCTTTTATATTTCTCAACTCTTCTGTTCTAAAAACACCTATTAAATCCTCGTCATACCACCTTTCACCAATATCTTTACAAAATTGACATACATTATATTCAGGGTCATCGATATCTATATCCGGATCGCTATAATCCAGTTCAAAGTATTTTTCAAAAACATTTGATTCATCATGGTTAATACCAACCCATATATGAACTTTAGACATGTACATTTTATTACAACCCACTTTCAATAATTAAATATCTCTGATAAAAAAAAGGAAATCATATTCCTCTTTCTGTATGTTTAAAAACTTTTTCAAACTTCTATTAATTATAGAGAGTCCTATATGTGATTTAGAATTTAAATAAAAATCAAGCATTTCTTCAGTATCTAGAATTGTTACTTGAACACCAAATCCGTTATCTATTAAAATTACATCATGACCTTTTTCCAAGTATGGCGTTACTCTTTCTTTAATCCATGCTATCTGATGTTCTTTATCACATCTATTATCTATTCGCTCATTTGGTATACTATATGTTTTATATACGTACTCTGTTTCCCTGTCTTCATTTTCAGTATATTCATTAGATAATAATATTTTTTCGAATTTAATGCCGGGGAATTTTTCATATTTATTTTTTGTTAAATGTCTTTGTAGCTTTTCCCTTAAATCCATAGTTTTTCACTACCTTTTACATATGATCTCTAAATGATGATCTCCACCTTCTGGATCATTTATCGGTCTTTTGCTTTTAAAGTTCTTTCTACGTCGCTTAAATAAATCATCCCTGTTATTATTTATACTTAAAGTTTTAAATAACGGAAATCAAAATCAATACCTTCGCCATCCAGCAGATTTGCTTTATACCCTATTTCTTCCTTAGAACTATCAAAAGTAACTTCTGTGTACAATTTCTGGATTTCAATTATCTCATTTAATAAATAGTCATTGAAATCTTTATATACTTTAGCCCCATTAATGGGATCATGAGAAAACAAATAAACCTCTCCAGTGTCTCTTTTAAAACAAATAGGATCATTGCTAGGGCTTTCAGAAAAAACAATATATTTATCTGTTTCTTCCTGTTGAAAGTGTAATGATACAAATTCCCAAATAGAATTTGTCAATACTTCCCACTCATCAATTTTCTTAAGGTTGTACATGAAATCAGAACTTTCAATACCACCAAAATTTATGAAATAGTCTTTCGTTTGTGAGGGAATTATCCAATCTAGATATTGCTCTGTCTTTTGAAAAATTTTTTCACATTCTAATGAAATCACTTCTACATCATAATCCTCAAGAAAGGATGTTAGGTTTTCAATCCAATCGTCTTCCCCTATTTGTCTAATTGGTACCATCATAAGCATCCCCATACGATTCGTAATTTTCAGCCAACCAAAACCAATTTTCACCTTTACTAGAGTATAAATGCTCTAACAGTTCCGTAAAGCTTTTAGCAATAATCTGACTATCCCCTGGTGTTGCATGGGTTTCCAAGAAACTATCATAGCAATAACCGAAATGAGACTTGCTCATGTCAATACTAATGTATTGGTTTATTTGTTCAGATTCAGCAATAAGATACCAGTCATTACTAATATCATCTTCTAGTTCCTCCCAAATAACATCATCCTCTGGGTAAAGCCTTTTACTAGTCGGAATAAACTCATTTGAAGAAACTATTTTTATTCCATAAGGCTTATCTAAAAACATTAGTAAGGAGTCATAATTGCTAAAAAAAATGCAAATCTTTTGGAAGAACTAAATCACTTGTGAAATTTGTGATCCTTTTCACAAGTCTACAATTACTATCCTGTTCAATTTTTTTAATAATCTCTATTATCTTCATACTTGCTCCTTTAATCTCAAATTTACTTGTATTTATCATATATGTATTATTGAATTCTTTGTAAAACTTATCTCGTGCTTCCCCTAGGTACTTAGCTGCATCAAACGTTACATCTAACAACTCTTGTGCTTGCTTTGCTATTATTTTATCCCAATCCCCCTACTTTTCCAATTGTTTCCTCGAATCACTTCTGAATACGTCATAACAATAGTTAAACTTTATCCAAAAGGTAAATAAATTTAGTTTAAAAAAAGAGTAGCAATAAATCCAGATACTGCGGATTTATGCTACTCCTTAAATGTTTTTTGCAAGTGAGAAATTCTTAATTATCATAGAGATATACAGACAAATGTTATCACATATCATCCAGCGAGTACTACGATGTCTGTTTTATTATCACTAAGTTTCTACTTCCATTCAGAATTATTTTATTTTAAATCAACAAATTCCGGACTACGTACATTTCCTTCTTTAACTAACAGAACGCCTTGAATTTTCTCTTTTCTGCAAGCATCCACGAAAACTTCATCTACAACTATCTCTTCTTTTGATTCTTTCATTCTTACGACATGATATCCATTAAGGGATTCTTGAATAAAAGCAATAATATTTAAACTAATTGGCCCATCAGGTATGGATTTAATTAGTGGTTCATAGTCTGATCTATTATGATCTAAACAAGGAATCAGATTTAAAACATTCATTACAAAGTAAGAATTGTTTATTTCTCCCGTTTCTGTAGATTTTATTATTGCAGGAATGAACTCGCAATCTGAACCTAATCCTTCTATTAGTGTTTTTAGCTTTAAACTTACTAGTTTACCACCGACTGTTGGTAAAATATCATACTGTTCCATATAAGAATCGAACCTATCTACCACGTATAAAAGTTTTTCACTCTGAGAATAAGGTGTTCCTTTATCTAAATCAAATCTATTATATTTATTCTCATTAGAATAAAAGAAATATACATCTCTTTTGTAAGAAGCTAACAATCTGAAATAACTCATCTCATACTCATCCTTCACAATGTAGTCTGGTTTTGCCAGTTCTAAGATTTTTCTTTCCCTATTTATTATATCTTTCATAGCATAGTGGTATTGCTTAGAAATCCATTTGCTCAACTCGCAGACATTCGTTGTATGTTTTATAGCGATTCAAATATGAGCAACAAACACCATGATATTTAACGATTCAGCAAAATTTTGTAATTTTTTTATAAGATAATTGATTTCATCAACTCCCATAATCATACACTCGTCGGCTTCCATAATCATTATGTCTTTAATAATGCCTTCAATTTCATTTGGTAAGTGTCGATTATATTCTAAATAAACAATATAAGCAGATTTGGCAATCTCAATAGGATCGTTTGTACTTTCCCAAACAGATACTAGTTCAATTAATGATTTTTTTATCGACATATTTTTTGTAATCCTATTTTCCTTTCTTAATTTTTGTGCAACCTTACCTTCTTTGATATCTTTCAATATTTCTTGTCTTCTATTCTTTCTTTCTACCTGTTATACCCCAGGTTGAGAACTATTCGAGTCATATGTCGTAGATAAATTCCATTATCTCACTGTTGAAATCAATATCGTATTGTTTCAAAATTTCTATTGGCCTTGGAGCAGCAGGATGATCCATAGCAATGTGAAAACAGCTCCATTTATAGCAAAAAAGAGCAGAAAAACCACCTATCACCTAAGGTTCTATTACTCTTTTGATATGCTTACTGCACTAAAATATAAACGTTTAAATAAATATGTACAAAAATGCTTTTTTAACCAAGTACATTTTTGATTTCCTTTGTATTATAACTTTACAGGAAGTGGCGAGCATGATAGCCTTGACCGGTTAGCCAGCTCTTGATATAGCTGGGTTCTAGGCTATTGAGTAGAGGTCCGTGTCAAGTTGTAATTATTCACGCATTTGTATAGAAAAGTAGTTAATCAGCGAAAGTGTACATACTTATACTAGCAAAAATGTACATTGTTATTTTTACGTTTGCACTAAAAATCGGTTTCGAATAATCCGATATAATGCAGACCGTTATAAAGCTTGCTAGCATCTGTAATTTCGATTTCTGAATCGAAATAATAAAACATTGTGTTTACTTTGTCTAATCCTTTTTGAATACAGATGTTTTTTATTTCAACCATCGACTCATCCTCTACTGATAGTTCTTCAATAAATTCATCCACGTCTGTTAATTTATCTTGCCAGTAGACACCAATCCAATCCTCGTCATACACTTTTTCATTAATATCCTTACAAAATTCACATATCTTATATTTTGGATCATCGATATCCATGTTTGGATCACTATAATCGATTTCAAAGTATTCATTAAAGGTATCGTTATCTACGTTGCTAATTCCTATCCAAACATGAACCTTACTCATTATCCCCATTATTATTTACAACTCACTTTTATATGATTTTTATGATATTCTGCAATTATTTTTCTAACTTCCCTTTTGGAGTTCTTGAAAGCCTGAGACAATTGTCTATGAAAATTACTACTTGCTTTACTAGATTTTCCAGGTAGCCTTATTAAATTTACATGTGCTCGTTTAGGTTTCTACATCTTTTGTAATTAGCTACTCTTTTTATTCTATGTTAAATTTTCCCTCAACCGTTTTTATAAAATCTATTACATCTTTTTCCGTAAAAGAAAATGGACTAAAAATATTTTTTGTTAACAACTCTTTTTCTTCATAACTCAACTTCTCCCATGCCCCATCTTGAGCATTTTCTACTGCTCTTTCTTTAAAAAAATTATGATTTTCAATCTTCCGCCATTCACTCCATGTATCTTTACCTTTTTCTTCGATTTCGTATTCTGTTAACATATCTACAATATTGTTGCAGATTTTTGCAATAATGGGACTACCCGCAACATCGAAATTATCTGGACTCTTATGAAATTTTGCCTCAAGTAAAGCTTTATGTAAGTTTAAAATTTCATAATATCCCTGAACCTCTAGTTTTATTTCATTCATAGAAATGATTTCCTTCCTTTATAAAATTCAGTTTTTAAGCTCCTTACATGTGATTTAGTTTCCAATACCATATATAGATTAACCAGCATTATTTTCTCTTTCAGTAATATCTTTATGCAGTTTGTTAGGGATTCTTTCCATGTTCACTTGGATTATATTCTACTGGATTTTGGATTTTTTGATCTTCCACCTTAACTTTTCGACATCCATTTGATTTAGTTTCAATTGTTTTGTGTATATGAATATATCTTCGTTAACATACTCAAATCGAAATGTGGTAGTTGGTATAATATTTTTATTTTCATGATAGAAACCATTTCTAATAATTGTATCAATTGTCTCATTGCTATTATAAGAATATTTATCCACCAAAAATGTTTCTTCGTTCAATTCTTCGTCTCCATCCAAGTCAACGTCCTTTAAATAGAATATTACTTTTTCAATCGCAGTCTCTTTAAAAACTACACAATATACTTGTTCTAAAACTATTTCATCATTATCGTTATTTAGATACCTAAGATACAATTTCATTCCATCTTCTTTTATTACAAAAACGCTGCTCCATCCCTTATTTTCACTATCATATGAATAGTACAGTTCACCATCTTTTAACTTATTTACTATAACCCCCTCGTTAGATTTGGGCTCAGCTTTATAGATTTTCGGTTCCTTTAATTGATTCAGTGCATTTTGGTATGGGAAAAATTCCAAAAACGAATCACTCCAAATAACTGTTTCATTTACTATGTCTTTTATTTGGTAAAGCATATCTTCGTATGAGTCGAAATATTTTTCAAAAATTTTACGCAGCAAATCGTATTCTTTTTTTATCACCTTGTACACTTCCCTAATTTTTTTGTCGTTTTTGTTTCCCAACTTTAATTCCATCTGGATTTTCCGTAGACCGTCATGCTGATAAGTCTTTCGTCAAATACAAAAAACATATGTAAAGAAAGTGCTTATACGTCTTCTTTACATATGTTTTTGAATCTTAATAAAATACATTATTATCAAGAAAATAATATAGAATTAGTTGTAGATCGCACTATTCGAGTAAATCCTTTGGTGCTATCCCACGATTGTTTGCCTTTTTAGGATCTGCTCCATTCTCTAATAGATATCTTATTGTTGATGTTTCATTACTATTTTCCATGATCGCTCTCCATAAGGGTGTATTGCCTAAATTATCTATTGCATCAATTTCAGCACCACGAATTATAAGAACCTTAACAATATTATATCTGTCATAAATAGCTGCAAAATGCAGTGCGGTTAAGCCCGATGCATCTTTAATATTAACATTACATCCAATATTCACAAGATAATTAACAATATCATCCTTTCCTTCAACGATTGCGGTCATCAGAAACGTACGACCGTCCCTATCCACACTATCTAAACCATATTTTTGTAAAAACGCATTAATTTTCTCGTAATTTGATTCATTTAGTAACACATACAACTGTGTATCATCGAATTTATTCATTTTCTTTTCTTTCCTTCCCTACATGATTTTATCTGATTTATCTTCGTTCTTATGACATTAATTCAATGCAGGGTCCTCGATATAGTATAAATCAGAGCTATTCATCATAAGCTTCACTAGGCGATCCGAGATAATTACTAATCATTATATTTTCGAATTTATCTGAATTATCCCGCGAGACATACTCATGTAGAATTCTATTTCCATCCTACAAATCTCATCGTTTTTTCGTCAGAACTCTTCTCTATTTCTCTACCTAGCGGGTCATACTTGAAAGAAACTTATGTCTTATCTGATTTGATTTACTTTGCCATAATATTCATACTTTTACGTATCAGCATTCATCTCCAAAGATTATAATCTTAAACTTTTTGATATTACTTTTTTCTTTTCCACCACACAACTTCATCAATCATGATTTTTTCTAATTTCTCTTCATTATCGTAGATAAAATCATAACATAATGGTGTCTCTACATCAGAATTACAAGCAACTACCTTTTCCATTCTATTAGAGTCATTATAAATATAGTTCATTGCTGACCAATCTTTTTTTCCACCTATTCCTACATCTATCCAATTATGTTCATCTATAGGTTTAAATACACTAATACCTGATAATTTCGTAGGGAAATTATTCTCCGGATACCACCTCGTTACATACGTATTCACACTTTTATCTGAATTTATAGTATATATTTGAGTTCCTGTACCTAGTTTTATATTATTATCAATTTGTGGATATTGCATAATAATTAGTTGATCTAATTCATTAAATCCGAAAGAATGAATCATTCTTTTACTAAATCTTTCGCTTTCCGTTATATTTTTTAAAATTCTACCCTTTTTAAATTTATTTATCTCATGAAAGTAAGGAAGATGAGTATAAAATTCATCAGAAGCATATTTCCAATAAGAAATCTCTGATAGCTTTGTAGTAATCATACTGTCTATATTCCGTTCTACTTCAC
>NZ_JBLLLQ010000051.1:0-22019 GCF_047737915.1 Lysinibacillus sp. NPDC056185 | reverse complement strand
GAGCTGTTCAAAACAGAAATGGACTGCGAACGCTTAGTTACTCAGGAATCCCACTGACATTAGTCAGCTTGTCCCTTTAGGGGTGGGAGTCTCAAACAATTCCATTCCGTACAGCATAAATCGCTAACTGTGTCCGATCTCTTAGTGCAAGCTTCTGTAGAATATGAGTAAGATGATTTTTCACTGTACCGACCGATAAAAATAATGAATCCGCAATTTCTTTATTCGTTTGCCCCTCCCCTATTAATTTAATAATCGTTAATTCACGCTCTGTTAAATTAGAAAGCTGTGTTGTTGACACTTTTGTAGTCGTTTGTTGCAATAACTTAGGCATTAACTTGGCGGCAACATCTTCTTGAATAACCATGCCCCCATCTAATACACTATGAATGCTCGCTATTAGCTTTGCTGGTTCAGACGACTTGACAAGAAAGCCACTTGCACCATCTTTTAATGTTTGGAAGGCATACTCTTCATCATCAAATGTTGTTAAAATCAGTATTTTTACATGCGGAAAATGACTGCGTATATGCTTTGTCGCCTCTATTCCACTCATCTCTGGCATGCGTATATCCATTAACACAAGATCGACATATACTTTCTCAAGTAATACTAAAGCCTCCCGCCCATTGCTCGCTTCTGCCGTAATTTGCAATGTCTCATCTTGCTCAATCATCATTTTCAGACCATTTCGTACAATAGTTTGATCTTCAACTAGTAAAATTCGTTTTTTCATTCAAACTCTCTCCTTCATCGGAAAAGATCCATCAACTATAAAATGTTGCTCCGTTTTATATATGCGTAGCTCCCCACCAATTTCCTGTATTCGTTCCATCATATTTTTTAGTCCAAAACAATACACAAGTGGTGTCTGCTTCATTGATTTGTTTTTAACTTGAAAGCTAATATGTTGTAATGAATCTTTCCCTAAAATGATGTCGACTTCCTTTGAATCACTATATTTCATCGCATTTGTTAAACATTCTTGTAAAACGCGATAAAGCACTATGCATTGCTTATTGGAAATGGGTAATGACAGCACTCCCTTTTCAATAGTAAAACGAATATGTAAACGGCTTTCCATCTCTAGCCTTCGAATTAAGTGTAGCACCGATGTAATGCCATATGCCTCGCTCGATTTTAATTGCCGAACCGCATACCTTGTTTCGTTTAAACTTTTGCGCGCTAATTGCTTAATATCATCTAACTCGTCATGCCCATACTGAATAGATATTATCTCTGCTTGCATAAGTAATGCAGTTAAATTATGTCCTACTGAATCGTGTATATCACGGGCAATTTTTGTGCGCTCCTCTGCTCGGACAAGCTGATCTTGCTCAACGGATAGACGTTTTAATGCACGATATTGCCCTAATAATTCTTTGTACAAAATATTTTTTTCACTGTGTGCTTGCATGTAATGATGCATCACCAATGAACATACAGAAAGAGCAATTAGCATTAGCAGCCCGTATATTGGCAGCCATTGTAACAGAACAAATATCATGCCGATAACAATCAAGCTGCCTATAAGAATATAATAAAATTTTGCCTGTAGTAGAAAAGCGCCCTCTATTATAAAGAAAGCCAAAATCGGCAATGCATACATTATTTGAAGTGAAAAGAATACGCTACAAAATAATATAAGAACAATCGTTATGTAACTTATAATTCGCAACTTTTTCAAAAGAGGTGTGATGAAATATAAAGTTAAGATGGCCGTACAAATGAAAAAAGCGGCTGTCAATGATGCATCCGTGTAATAAGTATGAACTAGGAAAAATGTCATTAATAGCAATATACAACTAATGCGAAAGAGAAAATATTTCATAGATTGACTCCTCCCTATTCTATTATTTTCAACCTATTATACATCTTCAATTCCCTGAAATGTCTTAATTTACAAATATCAATAAAAAAACACTAGACATAATCATCAACATGTCTAGCGTTTTTGGCACATTAGAGCGTGTCATCTCATGATTAGTGAACATCTTACTCGCTCTATCGTTTCATATACATAACAGTCCGTTTTCTGAGGAGTTTGATGACGCTATACAGCTCATTTATAAAACTGACCGTTATTAAGCTTTCTTATTATTCGCTTATGGCATCCAGCTCTCCGACTTTCTCTTTTTCATATTTTAATCCACTAATTAGACATAAAGCTCCAACTGCTACAACAGCTGTTGCGCCAAATAATGCATACTGATAACTGTTTGTATAATTGGCTAATGTTCCTGCAAGGGAAGGACCTAACATCTGTCCCAAAGCATAACCAGCTGTTAGATAACCTAATATTTGATGACTGTTCACTGGCACTATTTGTCTTGCTAATGTTGTGGCCACAGTTGTAATTCCCATAAAGGTTGCTCCAAAAATAAAAGCACTAGTGTAGAGTGTTATCGTATTTGTCGCAAATGCTGGTAAAACAATGCCTAGCCCTTGAAACAGCATAGAAATCAATAATGTTCTCACATAGCCGTATCGCTGTGCCAGCTTAGAACAAAATATGCAGGATGGCATCGCTGCAATCCCGACAACAAACCACACAAAGCTAGCATCACCATGAAAATTCGTTGATTCTTCTGCGATTGACACGATAAATGTTCCCGTGACAATATAGCCAAGGCCCTCTAAGCTATAAGCTAAAATGAGCCACTTCATCCATGTCGTAGGCGGGAATTTTCGCAGTGTTACTGTCTGACTTGATTTCTGTTGGGTATGTTGAGTAACTGGCTTAATGAAAAATACGACGAATACAAGTAATATGACACTAAATAACGCCAAAGCAATCCATGTTCCATCCCAATCAAACATTGCATGAATAGGCGATACAATAATCGCACTTAGAGCAATCCCTGTACCTACCCCACTATAAAATAGCCCTGATAAATGTGATTTACCATTCCCAGCTAACTGATCGAGTACAAGGCTTGAAGCTACTACAAAAACAAATGCACTCATAACCCCTGAAATAAAACGAAATACATACCATGCGATAATAGCATCTGTAAAGCCCATCATAGCCGTTGTCAAAATGCTAATAATGAGCGATATTTGTAAAAAGGGAATACGCTTATCCCCGATTTCTAAGCGACCAGCCACCAATGCCCCTACTAAGTAGCCTAAATAATTACTCGTTGCTAGAAAACCTGCTGTGGCACGACTAAAGGCAAAAGTATCTTGCATATACGGCAGGATAACCGTATAGGAAAAACGACCAATGGCCATGGCAATGACTAATGCAAAAATGCCCCCTATTAAATATTGAAACGTCTGCTTGTGCATATTCTCCCTCCCTCCTCCTCAATATAACAAAATTCCAATTATCACAAATAGCACGAATTCGTTATAATAGATATCAAATAAACTGATGGCTGGAGGGAACTTATGAATATTAATGATCTCTTAATTTTTCGGACAGTCGTGCAATCAGGTAGCTTCTCCAAGGCTGCTGCAGAACTTAATTACACCCAATCCAACATCTCTATGAAAATACAAAATCTAGAGGCCATGTATAATACAACTTTTTTTCATCGAGGACATCGAGGAATCCGCTTGACTCCAAAGGGAGAACAATTTTATGAAATAGTATTAAAAATGCTACATCTCTATGAAAAATCCTTTGAAATACTTCAGGATACCGAGGAACATAAAGGACATTTACGTATCGGTTCAATGGAAACGACTGCGGCACTGCACTTACCTACCTTGTTAACGACTTTCCATAAAGCACATGAACAGGTGGATATCACGATATTGACAAGTCCATCCCAACAAAATATCGAACGGTTAGAAAACTATGAATTAGATGGTGCGTTTGTAAATGGACCCGTATATAAAGAAAATATCCTTGCGAAGGAATTTGTTTATGAGGAGCTTGTTGTCATCACATCTAGCAAACATAAACGAATTGATAGCCAGCGAGATTTAGAGGACAGCACATTTATTACTTTTCCTCATGGCTGCTCATATAGAGCTATTTGGGAGCATTGGTTGCGTGAAGACGGTGTGCAACCACAAAAGCGTATGGAATTTGGCACCCTCGATGGAATCATCGGCTGCGTTGCTGCTGGGCTAGGTGTAACATTACTGCCACGTGCAATCGCTCAAAAATATATGGATACTCAATCACTGTCGCTGCACATACTAGCAACAAAGCAGGCTCAAATCCCGACTTGGTTTATTTATCGCAATGACGAAGTACAATCACCCGCTCTAAAATATTTTTTAGAAACGATTGATGCATACAAATATCCTTCGGTTTGAAGGGTGGGGGCTATCCACGCTTTGAGGCAGGGCTATCCATCTTTTTGACCGTTCTATCCGTCACTTTGAGGCGGGCTATCCATCTCTTTGACCGTTCTATCCGTCACTTTGAGGAGGGCTATCCATCTTTTTGAGGGTTCTATCCACGCTTTGAGGCGGGCTATCCATCTTTTTGATAGTTCTATCCACGCTTTGAGGCGGGCTATCCATCTTTTTGACCGTTCTATCCATACTTTGAGACTGGGCTATCCATCTTTTTGACGGTTCTATCCGTCACTTTGAGGCGGGCTATCCATCTTTTTAAGGGTCCTATCCACACTTCGAGGCGGGCTATCCATCACTTTGAAGCAGCTATCCATCTTTTTGATAGTTCTATCCACGCTTTGAGGCGGGCTATCCATCTTTTTGACCGTTCTATCCGTCACTTTGAGGCCGGGGCTATCCATCTTTTTGACCGTTCTATCCGTCACTTTGAGGCGGGCTATCCATCTCTTTGACCGTTCTATCCGTCACTTTGAGGAGGGCTATCCATCTCTTTGACCGTTCTATCCATCACGTTTAACAGCAAGATATAAAAAAGGAGAAATAAATGGATTTATTTATCGCAAGTAATCGCCAGTTACCTATCCGTTATTACGTCAATGAAGCGATTTGGATTCGTCGCGGTTGCTTAAGTTTACATCAATTAACACTGCCCTTTTTTGTAGAAGTAGAAATAAAAAACCCTCTTCATTTATTGAAAATTACCGAATATGTTCAAGAAGTCCAAAAACAATATAGCTATACAGAAATTCAAATTATTATTAAGGACAAGAATATTTTAATGCACTTACAAAAGAGCCTCCCTCACTCTAATGCCAATCATATTCTCACTATTGAGCAACTCATTCGCCCTTGAAAAAAGGTAGCATTGCTCTAATGCTACCTTACTAATTTTATAAATTATGCCTTGGCATAATTGCGTCCGGAATCCGCTGAAAGAAGTTAAACTGTAACTGGCAGTTCGATGATAAACTGCACCATACCTTCCCTATACTTCGCGTCAATTTTGCCACCATGTAATTCTACTATGCTTTTAGCAATAGCAAGTCCAAGTCCTGAACCTTCCGCTACACTTGTTCTAGATTGATCTTTTTTATAAAAACGATCAAATAAGCTCATTAGCTCTTCAGAAGTAAATTCATCACTTTCATTTGCGACACAGATTTGAACATTACTTTCTTTTCTTTCAAGAGAAACAAAAATCTCGCCATCACCGGTACTATATTTAATTGCATTCATTAATAAATTATCAAAAACCCTGACAATTTTTTCAGAATCTACTGCAACAAAGACTCGCTCGTCCGAGAAATCTTTATTGAATGAACGATGGTTTTCCTCAGCTTGCGGAATCAACTCCTCAATTAGCTGATCAAGAAGTTCATTGATACATACCTCTTGTTGTCCAAGGATAATGCTTTCATTCGTAAGCTTCGTATATTCAAATAGATCATCAATTAAGTTTTTTAACTGTTCGGATTTGGAGAAAGCAATCTTTAGATACTCATCAGATTGCTCTTTCGTGTAGTATCTCTCATCTCTTAACAACCGTAAATAGCCCATAATTGAGGTAAGAGGAGTCCGTAAGTCGTGTGATACATTGGTGATTAATTCATTTTTTTGTTTTTCAATTTTTCGTTCCATTTCAATACTTGTCATAATTGCTTCAGCCATATGATTTACATTGTCTGTTAATACAGCAATCTCATCCTGGCCTTTTTTCTTAATGCGATAGGCTAAATTTCCTTTAGCGATTTCCATGACTCCCTCCGCCAACACCTCAATTTGATTCATTTTTCGTTTCGTTATATAGAAGAATGAAAAGGTAAATACAATAATTGCACTAAATAATGGGATAAGACCCTCATTCGAACTCGCGATAACCATCCCCTCAGGAATACCACTTACAAAGAAATATAAGTTTTTTTCTTCTAAAGTTAATGGATAAAAGGCAATAAATTCTTCCCGCGATTGCTTGATTGTCGGTATCTCATAATTATAGAGTGGATGGTTTACCGCAAAATCCATTACATTCCTAATCTTATTATGCAAATTGATTTGTTCCTCTTCCACTTGCTTTGTTTTGTATAAAACCTTTCCGTTCTCATCGGTAACGATTACTTTTAATGCACTTTGTTTCATTTCAAGTTTTAAATTTTCTGATTCAATCATTTGCTGTATTGCTTCTAAACTATTATCATTGCTGGCTAGATCTGCGGCTCTCTTCGCATGATCATTTATTTCCTGCATCCCTTGACTATAATCAATCTTAGCTGTTTGGTTGATGTTCAAAGCAAATGAAAGAGCGGCTTTTGCTCCAAGTAAACCTAAAAATGTACAAAGAATAAAAGTTGTCAAAAGTTGTATTCTGATACTTTGCCGTACTTTTGTAATGGCATTTATAATGAGCAATTTAAGCTTGTTTAGTATGTATTTAGATGGCTTAATGATCTTTCTCAATTTTATAACCTACTCCCCATACTGTTTTAATATATTGAGGATTTCTAGGATTTGTCTCAATTCTTTCTCGAATTTTTCGTATATGTACCATTACCGTATTTTCAGACTGTAGAGCCTCTTCCTTCCAAACCTTTTCATAAATTTGCTCAGCACTCATCACAATGCCTTGATTTCTTGCAAGCAACTCAAGAATTGAAAACTCCCTTGGCGTAAGCTTTACCTTTTCATTGTTGACGATTACTTCATGTGTGTCGGTACTGATTCGCATATCACCAATCTCTATCTCATTCTCGTCCATCATATCTGAACGATTCATTTTGATATATCTACGAAGCTGAGATTTTATGCGCGCAATTAGCTCTAATGGGTTAAAGGGCTTTGTTACATAATCATCTGCCCCTAATGTTAATCCAACGATTTTATCCATATCCTGAGACTTTGCTGACAGCATAATAATTGGCATCTCAGCTATTTCCCTTACCTTCATACACATTTCAATGCCATCCACGTTCGGCATCATAATATCTAGAACAATTAAATGTACTTTATGCTTTTTTAAAAGACTCAAACCCTCTTCTCCATCACTTGCTTCTAGAACTTCATAGCCTTCATTTTTTAAATAAATGGCAATAAGATTTCTAATCTCTTTTTCATCATCAACTATTAGTATTGTTTCTTTACTCATCTAATCCCACCAATTTCAAAGTATATTCAATTATTTTATTCAGAACCATTATCTTAGCGTGCGGTTGATTAACGTTCCGACTGAGCGCTTTCCAGTGGATATCCAGTCTTCACTCTAATCAACCTATTGCATGCAATATATTTCCTATTAATATTTACAGTTCCTAATTTTAACTATTTTTTTATTTTTCGTATATAAAAATAATAAAAACATCCTACAATACCGTCTTTAATTTTCGTCTATAAAAATAATAAAAACACCCTACAATACCGACGAAAACACCAAAATATATACCGTATTTTGTTGCTAATATTGAAATGGTTTCAATGTGTTTTCCAAAGAACAAACCAAGTGTAAAGTAAATCGATGTCCAAACAAAACCTGCTGTGTAGTAATACAAAGCGTATTTTTTAAACGACATGTTGTTCATACCTACTAAGTATGGAAGTATATGTCTCACGATTGGTATGAAGTAGCTTATAACTAAAGCAAAATGACCATATCTATCTATTAATTCTTTTGACTTTAATAAATATTTAGCCTTGTTCTTTTTCACCAATTTATCAAGTATTTTATGGCCAAACACTTTACCAAGGATAAATCCTAAGGAAAGTCCTGAAACTGCACCAAGATAAGTTATTATAAAAGCTTTTAACACACTCATTTTATCTAATGAAGACATAAAGCCGCCGCTCATAACGATCATTTCATCAGGAAGGGGCATACCCACGATTCCTAACCATAAGCAAAAAAACAAAGCAAAATAACCATATTGCTCGATATATGATACAAGATCCTGTAATCCCATTAAATAGCCCTCACATTTCCAAGTTTACAGCTCAGCACATAGGCAGGCGGAAGGTTAATCCATACTTTTTCATGTGTAATATCCTCAAAATAGTTTTGGATAAAGGATTTCCTAACAAGTGAATATTGGAATGTAATAAATTTTCCGTCTTCTAAGCATTCCTTTACATTTCGTAAAATACGTGAGGAAACGACAGAATCCAAAGACGTAAAAGGTAACCCAGATACGACATAATCAATTTTTTCGATTTTTAATGCTGACATATATTTGCATAAATCCTCAGCTGATCCATATATTACGATTATACTCGGCTCATGTGCAAATTGTTCACGTAGCTTTTCATAAAAAATCTCATTATTTTCAATAAGAATTAACTTTGTTGACTGCTCTTTTCTTTTTATTAATTCTTTCGTAAACGAACCTGTACCCGGACCTAGTTCAACAATACATTGGGCATTTTCAAAACAAATTGTTTCGATCATTTTTTTGGCTAGTTTTTTTGAACTAGGTGAAATCGCACCTATAGTTTTTGGATGTTTTATAAATTCAGTAAGGAACGTGATAAATTGCATAAATTTTCTCCCCGATCATTAGTAATTATTAGATGCTTTTACTATAAAGTGCATTTCTTAAAGAATTGCGGGGAGATTTCTTAAATTTTTCTTAAGAGTTTACATTATTTAGCTGTATTTATAATCGGATAACTATGATTAAGACTTTGTTTCCTTGTCCTCTTTATTTTCAGAGACTACAGGATTAATAAATGAAGCACCAATGATACTAATGCTTTCCTGGGGGCATCCGATGAGCGCTTCGCAGCAGTGTCTCAACTTTGACGCTAATCCTAAAGGAGTCGCCTAGTCTACACTTCAAATAGAATACGTTTTAACAAATGTCATTCACAACTTCTAGTGATAATCTACACAAAAACAAATATGGTAAATAAATGAAAACGATGTATATTATTCTATTTTTATAGTAAAATTTAATTTGGAGGTGATAAATATGCAATATGTCACAATTGAAATAATTGATACTATAGGATTGAATCAAAGAGAAAAGAGAATGTTACAAAATACTGTTTTAAATTTTGCAGCTATGAGTAATGCTATAATTTTTAAAGAAGATTTAGTAATTAATCCCTTGGGTGATGGAAACAAAAATATTGGCGTGGTTATGGTTTATGCTAAACCATTGGACGAGGATCGTGGTGAAGAGTTAAAAAAATCTTTATCAAATAGGTTCTCTGTATATTTTAAAATGAGTGATCTGGATTTGAAAGCTCAAATTAAAATGCATTGATGTATTGGGTGATTTTTTTAAAAAACTATCTTTTTAGATAGTTTTTTTTCAGCATAATCTATTAATTTCTCTACAAAGTGTTATATACCTGTCTATTTTGGAAATGGTCAAAAATACAATAAAAAAGAACACCCAAATTAGGTGTCCTCCAACTTATTTACTATCATTCAAATCATCTGGATAAACAACTTTGTTAATTACCTCTCCATTTGATTCATCTTTAAAAATTACTGTAACTTTAAACTTCTCAGGGTCCGTTCCGCCGAAAAGTTGATAATACATACCCACTATAGCAAGTCCCATTGATGACATAGCATCAAAACTGCTTTCAAACTCTTCTTTATTTACAGTAAGCGTAAACTCCGTAAAAGACTTGTTATAAGTTACGTCTTTAATAGAAGGAAAATCATCACTAGTTTTAATCTCGTCTACTGTTTCTAAAACACTTTTCTCTAGCTCTTCCATCATTTTTTTATGAACTGATTTAGACATTTTGTATGTCACAGAGCCGTCGTTGTTTTTGATGGCTTCCTTAATTCCTTCTTTTTTTGCTTCAGTAATCGCTTGATCAATGTCCTGACCTTCATAAAAAGAAGCTGGTATAGTAACCTCAACATTTAAAAGTCCTTTATCAACTTTTAACGACTCGTCTTTAGATGTTTCTTCTGTTGTTTTATCAACATTATCGGTTTTCTTACCACGATCACTTTCTCTTTCAGGTAGTCATCTAATTTATTAGAAAAATATGAAATTTGGTCAACAAAACCTATTAAGCCTATTTGCAAATAATTTCCTAATTGCATTTTAGAACGTTCTTTTGAAGCAGGATTGGGGTACAAATTGTAGTACACGTTAAATGAGTACCCCTCTCCCCCACTTTATACGACTTAAATTCCCCTTAAAATTCAGAGAAGGTATTCAGGTCATTAGTTCTAATGATTATTTACTACACAAAATAGTCATACAATTGCTTCCAGTTGAATAGAAACCTATATAGAGTTATACGGAAAAATAAAGTGGGGTGTAAAAGGATGCTTAAACTAAATGATGCAAAAGAAACGGTACTCGGAATTGTGCAACATGACCCATTGTTTGTCGTAATACAAAATACACCTTTAGAAGAAATACTTTATAACGACGACTATTTAGCGCATATTGAAGAAACAAATTATTATTCTACATCAGAAGTCGCAGGTTGGTTTGAAATTACGGATGCGATGCTTCGCTATTACATTAAACCATTTGAACAGTATATTTTTGATAATGCTTCGAATAGCCCAAACACCAATATTCGTTTGAACCTTCCTGCCATCTTAAGACTTCGTATGATTTTACTGCTAAAAGATGAACACCGCGTCAGAGGCTTAAAACATCTACTAGGAATTGATGACAACGGTCAACTCTTCAAACATCAAATAACTGCGACAACTATGGGCACTGATGATTTAGCGAATAAAGTTGATATTCTTGGAAATGTTCTGCAGCAAATGATACAAACAGGACTTTTTAATATTCTTCCAAACGAAGAACATGGATCCATACAAGTAACGATCAATCAAGACTTTCTCGCACAAAACATTCAATTAGTATCCTCGGAATCAGAGCTTCAAGTAGAAGAGATTCAGAAAGACACAGCTGAACTTAAACAAGAAAATGAAAATCTACAAAAACAAATTTCAGAACTGCAAGAGCGTAGCGTAAAGGATATTGTTCAAAAAATTCGTGAGCGTCATATTGAAAATGAAATTGTGTCGACATTACGGACAGAAGCATTACAGCAATTTTCAGCGAAAAATAAGGCAGGCTTTTTCAGAAAAACTTTTCGTTCCTCTCAAATTGAGATGGAAAAGGAGCAATTTGTGTTGAGTTATATTTCGGAGCACTTAGAAGAACGTTTAGAAGTAGCACTGAATAATTATTATGGAGAATAAATATCTTCAAATTGATATTACATGTGAAATTGTAATCACTAAGCGGAGAACATGAAGGTGTCTTTTAAAAAAAGCCATTCATGTTCTTTTTTATAGTCATTTATTTTTTGAAAAATAGTCTTATAATCATTATAAAGAACAGTCCAAGAGGTGAATTGTATGGCAATGATCGAAGTCAATAATTTAACTAAAAAGTTTGGCGATTTTTATAGTGTACAGAATGTGGACTTACAGATTGAAAAAGGTGAAGTGTTCGGATTTTTAGGTCCAAATGGTGCCGGTAAATCTACTACAATACGGCATTTAATGGGCTTCTTACAACCCACGGGAGGACAGTGTTTCATAAAAGGATTGGATTGTCGACAATCTTCGGCTGAAATTCAAAAGTTTGTAGGCTATTTACCTGGTGAAATTGCGTTTATCGATAAAATGACTGGACAACAATTTATCAAATTTATTGCCCAAATGCGAGGATTACATGATTTAACAAGAGCTAATGAACTCATGCAATATTTTGAATTAAATGCCACTGGGCTTATTAAGAAAATGTCAAAAGGTATGAAGCAAAAACTTGGCCTCATTTGCACATTTATGCATAACCCTGAGATAGTCATTCTAGATGAACCGACAAGTGGATTAGATCCTCTTATACAAACAAAGTTTATCGATTTTATTTTAGCTGAAAAAGAAAAAGGAACAACAATATTCATGTCCTCTCATATGATTGAAGAAATTGAAAAAACTTGTGACCGTGTAGCGATCCTTAATGCTGGGAAAATTGTTGCAACTGAAACAATTGCTGACTTAAAAAAACAAAAATCTAAAAAGTTTTTAATTGAATTTCAGAACGAGCAAGAGCTCTCTCGTTTCTTAGGAGAGCAACTTAAAATTGAACAAATCGGGCCAACACAAGCTATTATAAAAGTTCAAGGTAATGTCCAAACATTACTTCATACATTAGCAGACTATAAAATTAATGACCTCGATATCATTTCACAATCACTTGAAGATATATTCATGCATTACTACGAAAGTGGAGGTAAAGAATTATGAACTTTACTTTGCTAAAACATGAGATGCTAGCTGCTATTAAACTTTTTAGTATTATTCTCGCTGTATTAATGCTCTATATCATTAGTATCGTCTATATGTATAACCCTGAGATGAGCAATACTCTTAATAAGCTTACCGAAACAATGCCTGAATTAATGTCGGCATTTGGTATGAGTAACATAGGTAATACGTTAATTGAGTTTCTATCAACCTATTTGTATGGATTTTTATTGCTTATTCTACCGTTAGTTTTCATCATTATGTCGGCAAATAAACTAATTATGGGCTATATCGATAATGGTTCAATGGCATACTTAATCGCGACACCGAATACACGTTTTAAAATTGTTTTCACTCAAGCATTTTTTTTAGTTGCTAGCATCTTTATATTGCTCTCCATAACAACTTTGGCAGCAGTTATATTTTCAGAGATTCTATTTCCAAATGAATTGGATATAAGTGCTTTTTTGACATTAAATATCGGTCTTTTTTTCTTACACTTTGCCATTAGTGGCTACTGCTTTTTTGTATCCTGTAGTAGCAAGGATTTAAGAACCTCTTATGCATATAGTACAGGAATTCCTATTCTTTTTTATTTAATTCAAGCGCTTAGTAATATGGGTGGTTCTTTAGAAAAGCTTAAGTACTTCACGATTTACTCATTGTTTACACCTGAAAAATTAATGACTCAAGATAGTTCGTCTATTTGGATGCTAGGGGCATTATTTTTAATTGGGATGCTATGCTATATGCTCGCTATTCGTGTTTTTGTTAAACGTGATTTGTACTTGTAAAATGTAGAACGTAGAATTGGCTTGACTTGTTTTTTTCTAAGCCAAGCCAAATTATTTATAGGCTGAAGTTAAATAAATATAATTTCTACATTGTAGGTGGTAAATAAATATTTAAAAAGGTTAAAACAGTTAAGTTACCGATATCTACAATAAAATGTGAAAATATTACCCATCTCAAGCTCTTTGTTTTAAAATATGTAATTGCCCAAACAACACCGGCTAAACTTAAATAAATATATAAATGATAGGATTTACTAGCAATAGAAAATACTCCCCACATTAATGGATGACTAAGTACAAAAAATAAAGTTGTATACAATATACTTAACCATTTAGGAAACCAGTTTGCCAGACCATCCAGTAATATCCCACGCCAGTACAGCTCTTCAAACCAAGGATTTATAACAGCAAATAATAACCATAGCACAATAAGAAAAGTAGAATTAAATAACTTATAGTTCATGAAAAATATAGTTAACGGAAACATTCCTAATAGTAAAGATATCGTAATCCAAATTTTAGAAACTTCAGATTTTCCTAGCCAATTTTTAATCGGCTTATCTCCTTTAAAATAAAAAATACAGATTCCAATTGTACTCCAGTAAACTATCGCCAAAGGAATCCAAGCCCACCCTTGTATGTACTGACTAAAGATTGATGCAGTTATAAAGCCTAATCCAATGATCACAAATGGTGATAGTAGAAGATATATACTTTTTTTACTACTCATATTATTTGTAGCCAACCCTTCTTTGATTTTATTCTTTTGTAAAAATTTTCATAAGCATATTTGCATCAGGTATCGGGCATTCTGGCCATTGAATTTTGTTAATTGCTAAACCTTGTATAAAAGCAAAATAAGTAACAGCTAATGTTACAGGATTTGCTGAAATGATTTCCCCCTCTTCCTGACCTGCTACAATCATAGGCAATGTAGCCTCAACAGGTGATAGTGCATTATCCCTTGTTAGAAACTCTTTTACTTCATTTGGGATAGCGTCAGAAGTACTTGCCTGTATCATAATCAAAAATAAAAAAGTATGTTCTGTATCTATTAAGTTATTTAATATTTGCTCTGTCATCCACTTTAATTTCTCAAGCGGTGTACCCATTTGCTCAATTGCTTTCTGAATAATTTCAATAGAACTATTAGCAGCTTTTTTTACAAGCATCGAAAAAATTTCATCTTTTGAATCAAAATAATGGTAGACAAGTCCATGGCTTAAACCAGCTTCTTTAGCAATATCACTGATTTTTGTTGCCACCATTCCTCTTCTGGCAAAGACTATTAATGCAGCTTGTAATATTTGTTCTTTCCGTGCATCTCTAAGCTCCTGGTTTTGTTCTTCACTTCTTGGCATTAATACAGCTCCTTTTTTGATTGATTAGTCAGTCAATATAAAGCCATTTTATTGTTCAATACAATATTTGTCAATCTTTTAACAGATTTTGAGAGAATTTTCTCAAATAAAATGATTAAAAATTACTTTCTAATTAAAAGATACTTTTTAGTAAGGAGATATTGAGAGCATCTCCTTACTAAAACTTTCATTGCTGCAAAGAGGCCAAATCGCCAAGGAATCGCAATAAACGAAAATGAATCATTGCTAACTCCTCCACGTTTAAATCTTCATTTCCACTGTCTAACCACTCTTGAATAACACCTAAAATCGCGGAAGTTAAAAAAGCTTCAAAATATCGTTGGAATTCTGGATCAAGCCCTTCTTCCCGCATAACAGAAATTCTGTCCAATATATGATTACTAAAAACTTTCTTCATCCTCTTACTAAAAGCAGGGCTCCCCTGCTCCCCTAAAATTACTCGAAAGGCTGTTGCATGCTCTTTAATATATTTAAACACTGCTATAAATGGCTGATAAAGTTGACCTAATTTTATCGTGTGAAAGGCATCTAGTGGTTGAACGTTTTTTACATAGCTTTCTAGTTCATTTAATAATTCCTGCTGCAAATCCTCCATCACTTCATATTTATCTTTATAGTGTAAATAAAAAGTTCCTCGATTAATGTTTGCGGTAATAGCAAGGTTTTTTACTGTTACTCGTTCAAAACCTACTTCCCCTATTTGTATAAGTAATGCATTTTTTATAGCCCGTTTCGTTTCAAAATTCATAATATCGTGAATAGACATTTAGATCCCCCATTGTATTATCACTTTATTCCGATCAGTTCTTAGCGATGTTGTTATATGATCACAACAAGGTCAAATATTTGTAATTACAGTATTACCTTATTTATCGGCATTCTTCTTTATTTATTTCCATTAATTTCATTTAGCAAAATTGTTATTTAAAAATATTTTTAAAAATGTCTAGAGTAGTACCGTAGCATTAAGAATATATATCTTAAATGATTATAAAATCGGAAAATTCTCCATTGAATATGATGATTAATGGCTACTATTTTCAACGACTAAAGCAGTCTGATTTCATCTAGCCCGAAAATGTTAAAATCCAAAATCACTTAACACTTTCTAGCTATCTGTTTATTGTAATTTCCAATACACTGCCTTAAAATTTCAGTATCAACACTGTGTTCAGTAAAGGAGAGATGGATATATGGGAAACAATGCAATTTCATTAAACTCCATTGAAAAAAAGTTTCAACAAAAACAAGTAATTGCCCCGCTTTCCTTAGAAATTCCTAAGGGTCAGCTTATTGGCTTACTTGGTCCTTCAGGCTGTGGGAAAACGACGTTAATTAAAATGATTATGGGAATGATTAAGCCCGATAATGGCAATATTCAAGTGTTAAATCATACAGTTCCTCACAAGCAATTATTGACGGATATCGGCTATATGGCACAATCTGATGCACTATATTTGGATTTAACCGGTGAAGAGAACCTTCATTTTTTTGCAAAGCTTTATCGTTTATCAAAAAAAGAGCGTGTGGAACGTGTCAATTATGCTGCCAACCTTGTTCATTTAACGGAAGATTTAAATAGTAAGGTGTTGAATTATTCTGGCGGAATGAAACGAAGATTATCCCTTGCAATTGCCCTTATCCAAAATCCAAAGTTGTTGATTTTAGATGAGCCAACGGTTGGTATTGATCCCGTATTGAAAAAAGAAATTTGGCAGGAGTTAATCCGTTTAAAAAACGATGAGCATAAAACAATTTTAGTAACGACACATGCAATGGATGAAGCAGAGCGCTGTGACCAGTTAACAATGCTACGCAATGGTCATATTATCGCGCATGGAACACCACATGATTTGAAAGCTCATTATCAGGCAAAGGACTTTGATGAAGTGTTTTTAAAGGCTGGAGGTGAAACACTATGAGAATCGGCGCAATTGTTACAAGAATTATGCAGCAAATGATCCGCGATAAACGTACACTTGCCTTATTATTTTTTGCACCTCTTCTTGTGCTTTCGTTAATGTATTTTGTTTTTAATAGTAACGAACCTGAAATGACACTAGTCGTATCGAATGGTCCAGCATCAATCATTGAAAAGCTTGAAGAAGCAGATTTTCATGTTATTGAAAAAAATGATTTTTCTATTGTCAGTTTAAAAGATGAAAAATATGATGGCTGGTTAGCTTTTCATCAAACGCAATTGAAGCTCACATTATTAAATGATGATCCGTCTACAGCTAAGGCTTTAAAGATGAAGCTATCTCAAGTTTTGCAGCCAGAACAATCTGCAATGATGAAGTTGACGAGTGAGTATGTATATGGCGATGAAAATACCGCTACTTTTGATATTTTTAGCCCAATGCTTACAGGCTTCTTTGTTTTCTTCTTCGTCTTTTTAATTACAGGTATAGCGTTATTAAAAGAACGAACTTCAGGGACATTGGAACGCTTACTAGCGACACCGATTAAACGTTCTGAAATTGTTGCTGGCTATATAATTGGTTATGGATTGTTTGCATTTATTCAAACGACTATTATTGTTCTATTCGGGATTTATGTCCTTGATATCGTACACGTTGGCTCCATCTGGCTTGTGCTACTAATCAATATTGTCGTTGCACTTGTTTCATTATCATTAGGAGCTCTGTTATCAAGTTTTGCTGCATCAGAGTTTCAAATGATGCAATTTATTCCGCTAGTCATTGTACCGCAAATTTTCTTTTCAGGTATTTTCCCACTTGATAATATGGCGGAGTGGCTGCAAAATATTGGGCTTATTATGCCACTATACTATGCCGCAGACGCGTTAAACGGGGTTATGTATAAGGGCTATTCCTTTAGCGAAATTCTAGCCGACTTAGCGGTTCTTGCTTGCTTCGCTCTTGTATTTATTACATTAAATATTTTAAGTCTAAAAAAATATCGATCATTATAATCAAAAGGGTTCTGCTCAAAAACTGGGCAGAACTTTTTCAATTAGAAAATCACACCAATTTTCTATTAGCAAAGGAACTAGTATTCATCTATACTAAATTTACAGTTAATAGTTAAATGTTTTGCAGCGTAATTTATAGAAACTTAAATGACTTACAATAAAAAGCCTAAAAATAAAGGTGTGTAAAGATGAATACGATTATGGAAATACAGAACATTTCTAAACAGTATAGAGGTAAGAGAATTATAGAGAATGCTACATTTTCTATTTGTGCCAATCAAATTATAGCCCTAGTAGGAAAGAATGGGTCAGGTAAGAGTACCCTTCTAAAAATTATTGCGGAATTAGTCGATGCTGACAGCGGTTCTATCGTGAAACATCGACAATCTTTAAAAATTGGCTATGTGCCAGAAGTGACCCCTTCACATATTTTGTTTACGCCTGAAGAATATCTTTATCATATGGGCAGTATTCAAGGCATGGCTAAAAAGCAACTACAGCAAAAAATAAATGAGTTACTTGAATTATTTCATTTACAGGAAGCTCGGAACATTCGGATTGTTAATTTTTCTAAGGGTATGAAGCAAAAGGTTATGATTATGCAGGCAATGCTTGAAGACACAGATCTACTTATCTTAGATGAACCATTATCAGGACTCGATCCTAAGGCCCAAAGTGACTTAGAAGAAACTCTCTCTATTTTAAAGGACAAAGGGTTAAGTATCGTTTTAACATGTCACGAAACAAAATTACTGCAACATCTTGTTGATACAGTTTTTGTTATTCAAAATAATAAGGTCATTCAAGCTGATTCATTCAATAAAAATGATATAAAGAAAAACAAATTAACTTTTGAAATATCAAGTGATAAATTATTGGACAACCTATTTCCTTTTCTTGAAATTCAGCATCGAAGTCTTTTAAATAATGGTTGTCATGAGGTCATTACCGTTATTAAAACAGAAGATACAGATCAAGTATTACTAGATCTCCTACAGAAAAAAGCCTCTATTAAACAATTAATCCCAATTAATCAGAAGGAGGAACAATTTTATACCCATTTTTAAGGAGGAAAAGAAGCTAACATGACTAGTTTATTGCGTTATCATTTTATTAATTATTTAAGGACCTATAAATATGTCCCACCCTTTACAATTTTCATTTTATGTCTTGTTGTCAACTATACCTTTACCCCAAATCCTATATTAAATAGCTATTCGTTTACAGCTATTATTCTCTTTTTTCTAATGGGATGGTTTACAGTGACACTATTTCACGCAGAAGACGAAGGACAAAAAGTAATAACAACACTTCATGCCAAAAGTCGAACGCGATATAATTTAGGAATTTTTATAATTTGTGTACTGATTGGTTTATTCTTAAGCTGTGTATCAGTGATCTACCCTACTCTAATTGGCGCCTTTGGAGAAAAACCAAGATTTATACATCAATTACTAGGATTCCTCTCTCATTTTAGTTTAGCTGTACTAGCTATTGCACTTTCAGCTATTTTCACGAGAGAACTCGTTAACAACAAACAAAATACTTGGTGGGGTGTACTTGCCATTTTAATTGTATCTGTCGTTATCGCTACTTTAAAAGAGACAATTTTGCAGATCAAGGGACTAATTTGGCTGCTTCCACCTGTCCGTTTTTCACTGGAAATAATGAGTTCAGAAGATTCTATAAAGTCAATACCGAACAGTTTTTATTGGCAATTTGCCTGGATATTCATCTATGCAAGCTTCGTCATCTTGTTGTTCTTCCTCCTATCAAATCGAAAAAGGAAGTAAATTTCTAACGAAGGAGAATTCTTATGGTTAAAAAAGCCAAGGTGCTAATTATAGAAGATGAAAGTGCTATTGCAACTATTATGAAGGACTACTTAAGCGTCAACCATTTCGATCCTCATATCGTTAATACTGGTCATGAGGCAATCCAATTTATGAAGGTAACCTATCCTGACTTCATTATTCTTGACCTTTCTCTCCCGGATTGCGATGGTATCGAATTATGTCGCCAAATTCGTGAAAATAGTAATGTTGCTATACTAATTTTAAGTGCTCGTAACAGTGACACCGATAAAGTTCTTGGCTTGGGATTCGGTGCAGATGATTATATGACAAAGCCATTTTCTTTAAGTGAGCTTGTGGCAAGAATAAATGCTCATTTACGAAAACAGGATAGATGGCTGCAGGACAATGCAAGCCAGATGGATATGATTCAAATCGATCATATGGAAATCAATAAAAATGAATATACTTTTTCACGTCATAAAAAGCACGTTCCTCTATCAGCTAAAGAATTTGATCTACTATTTTTTCTAATGAAAAATCGTAATCAAGTTTTCTCTAAAAATCAGTTACTCGATGCTATTTGGGGCTATGAGACATATGGTGATGAAAATACGATAACCGTTTACATTAGACGTCTACGCGAAAAAGTTGAAATCGATCCATCCTGTCCTGTTTATATTCAAACCGTTTGGGGCGTTGGCTATAAATTTAGTACTCAAAACCATTTGTAGGAGAGCACAATGTACTTAAAAAATTGGATGAAGAAATGGTTATGGTCGACACTAATCTGTGTTTTACTGTTGTTTATTTGTATCTTCACATTATTTTTCACAAATTTTAATCGTAATAACGAACCACAAAATGAATATGTGATCAATCAAATTCGTTTAAAAGTAAATGAACAATTATTGTACATAGAAGATCATTTTACAAGTCTCGAACAGAATTTAAATTTACGCAATCCCCTCCAAGAAATGAGCAATAGCAAAGGAATAGATATTACAGTTGTTCAATTAGATGGAAAAATTATTTTTAATTCAATCGAAGGCGATATTTCACAGCTTATTAACTTAGAAGAAGATTTACATTATGATTTATTTACGTCTCAACAACAACCTGGGATCATAAAAATTGCCTTCCCTATAATTAGTGAGAAGCATGAACAACTGGGGAACGCTATTTTTACTATTGATAGAGATATACTCTTCCCCATAGAACAGCCTAGTCCTAGCAATTTTATACTTTTATTCGTATGTGGTTTATTATGTTTTTGCATTATAGGACTGACCTTGTACTTTGTACGGAAGTCTAACAAGGAGATCTTGCTTCCTTTAAATCATTTGAAAAACAATACCAAGGAAATTATTAAAGGTAATTATGAACAAAAAACAGTATATTCGCGGGCAGATGAAATCGGTGAATTGTATGCAGTGTTTGATCAAATGCGCCTGGAAATAAAAAACCTTACTATTCAACGAGATGAACAAGAACAAAACCAAAAAAAGCTTATATCTAGTATTTCTCATGAAGTAAGAACACCTCTAACAACAATAAAAGCTTATTTAGACGCTATTTCTGAAGGAATTTGTCCTGATATGAATTCGCTTATGTCGTATATTCAAACTATGCAGACAAATACTGAAAAAATGTCCAGGTTAATTGATGATTTATTTATTCACACTTTGAAAGAACTTGGGCATATCCCGGTTAACTTAATAGAGCAATACAGCAAAGATATCTTTACGAATATTTTGCATCCAATTCGTCATTACGTCCAAACAACCGGTATTCATTTTATCGAGCCAGAGTCTATCCCTAATGTACTTATTCAAGTAGATAAGCATCGACTAGAGCAGGTACTTTCAAACCTTATTACGAATGCACTAAAGCATACTACTAAAGGCGATTCCATAACCGTTTCTATCAATATTGAAAATCAATTACTATACATTAATGTAATAGATAATGGTAATGGGATATTGCCTCAAGATATGCCTTTTATTTTTGAACGCTATTTCAGAGGTATTCAAGCTACAGGTGAGACTGCTGTGAAAAATGAAGGAGCCGGACTCGGATTATCTATATGCAAGCATATTATGGAAGCTCACAATGGTTCCATTTCATTTAAAAGTAAGCAAAATGAAGGAACAACATTTACATTAACACTTCCTATTATTTAAATTTTTTAAGAGGGTAATTTCGAAAAATTAAGAATATAAATAATGAAAGTCAGAAAAAAATGGGAGAGTGAAGACATGATTCATGACATAGGGGAATATGTAAAATATTTAGATGGTGTTCATAAACGAACGATGCAATATATGAAGGCAATACCTGACGAACTTTTAGATTGGAAGCCCTCAGAAGATAAATTTTCTATAGGTGATTTATTCATATTGCATCATCTCGTTTGATGTTCCTCGGAATATTTGAACACGGCTCGTGGACGTACGCAGGACATGATACTATTGAGACTCCCACCCCTAAAGGGACAAGCTGACTAATGTCAGTGGGATTCCTGAGTAACTATGCGTTCGCAGTCCATTTCTGTTTTGAACAGTT
>NZ_JBLLLQ010000050.1:0-23895 GCF_047737915.1 Lysinibacillus sp. NPDC056185 | reverse complement strand
CTCTATATACTGTGCTCATTAAATGCGCGAATATGTAGGATGGCTGAGAATTTTATAGACATGTTTTCACTTCCTTAGTTTTTTTATCAAAAATAGTTTCTAATAAACAATAAAAAGGCAATCCATTAGTTCGTATTTGAACTTCTGGATAGCCTTTTTGCTAAGTCATTTATCTTGGACTTCCAATATGTCAGGTGACAAATCTACATTCCTGGTAGGTTTAATCCAGGGAATCCTGGTAAACCTGGTTGGCCTGGTAAGCCAGGATATTGCCCGCCTGGAAATGGCATCGGACGTGGTGGATATGGTTGTGGTGGATATGGCTGCGGAGGACGTGGTGGATATGGTTGTGGCGGATATGGCTGCGGAGGACGCGGTGGATATGGTTGTGGCGGATATGGCTGCGGAGGACGCGGTGGATATGGTTGTGGCGGATATGGCTGCGGAGGACGTGGTGGATAAGGTTGTGGTGGATAAGGCTGTGGCGGACGTGGCGGATGTGGATGTGGGTGTGGAGGGCGCGATGGATGTGGTTGAGGTGGATAAGGCTGCGAAGGGCGTGTCGGATACGGTGATGGGTTTAAAGATGGGTATGGGCTACCAGAAGGCATGGTAGGGTGATACGGAATGTTAACATCAAGATCTTCGGGATTAAATCCAGGATTGACCAATGAAACACACCTTTCTTCGTTTTTTCTTTTCTAACATATGCCTACTATTAGGATTGTCATAGGCACTAAACTAGACGAATGATTGATAAGGGTATAATTCATTAAAATATAAAATGTTATAAAAAATATCAAATTTAATTATAATAGAAGAAAATATCATTAAAGGATGTTTAAATAAATGACCATTATAAAAATCAAGAAAATAAAAGTACAAAATTTACGAAATGTACGTCATGGTGAAATTATGTTAGCGGTAAATTTCGAGACGTTTCTTAAGTCAAATGTTGTAGGCTTATACGGACAGAACGGTTCTGGAAAAACAACTATTGTTGATGCATTTGGCTTGTTAAAGGCACTTATCTCCGGCTGGATCGCTGAAATTAAATTACCATCTCAGGAAAAGAAATTAATTATGGCAGGGGAGGATACAGCAAGTATTGAGTTCGAGTTTCTAGTAGAAAATCAATTTGGCACATTTTTTCTTAATTATTATGTAGAGTTACAAGAAGATGAAAACAGACTGTACACAACGGTTGAGCGTGTAGCTTACAGAGAAAACGAGAAAGGGAAGCGTTCAAAGATTTTAATTAATGTTACAGAGGAAGACATACAACTACGTAAAGCAAATCTTTCTGATATGAATGAAAAAACGCGTATCCAATTACTAGTCACTCATCAATTAGCTAAAAAACAATATATGTCCTTTGTCTTTCACAAAGATATAAAGCCGTTATTACAAGACAGGTTGTCAGAGCTAGAAATGCAATTGCTTCATAATTTAGCAATAGATTTTAATCAGGATTTACATGTCGTTAATAATCAAAATATCGCACCATTATTTGAAGAGCGTAGTATGCCTTTTAGCATCCATCTCGAAAAAACTCGTGGTTCTATCCCTTACAATTTGAAGGGGCCAGCGTTATTGCAAGAGGACGCATTTTACGTGTTATGTGAAGTAATAGAGCAAAGTAATCAAGTATTATCAGCGATTATTCCAGGTCTGTCTATAAAGATTAATGTACTTACAAAACAAACTATGGATAATGGAGAAAAAGGAATTCGTTTTGAATTTTTATCGCAACGAGGGGAGCGCGAATTACCGTTACGGACAGAGTCAGAAGGAATTTTGAAAATTATTTCTGTACTTAGTGTGCTCATTGCAGTTTATAATAACCCAAATGCTTGTGTAGTAATAGATGAATTAGATTCGGGTGTTTTTGAATATTTGTTAGGCGAGTTGTTAACAGTGATTGATGAGGGCGGAAAAGGTCAACTTATTTTTACGTCTCATAATTTACGTGTGTTAGAGGTGCTAGCTATTAAAAACTTATGGTTTACGACAACGAATGAAGATCGTCGTTATATACAGCTAAAGGGTATTAAAGAGGTAAATAATGCTCGAGATGTTTATTTACGTGCAATTCAGTTGGGCGGGCAGGATGAAGATGTTTATAAGGAAACGAAGACATTTAAAATTAAGCGTGCCTTTAGAAAAGCGGGTGTCCAGCATGACTAAAAAAGTACTTTTAATCATTGTAGAAGGGCATACAGAGCAAATTATTTTAGAGGATTTTCTAGATGAACATTTTGCAAATTCAACGATTCGCTTCGATGTACAACGGGAGGATATTTTAACGAAATGGGATGCTAATAAACGGATACCTAATATTAAAAATAGTGTTACACGAGTGATTCAGAACTATTTGGAGAAGTATAAGTTTTTAGCGAAGGATTTAACCGCTGTCGTTCATATTACTGATGCAGACGGTTGTTTCATTGCCCCTGAATTTGTCAAGGTGAAGGAAGATATTGAGCAAAATTTATTCTATACAGAAGATGCAATATTAGTGAAATCAGAGAAGCGTAAGGAGCAAATCGAACAACGAAATGAAATGAAGGCGAATAATGCTAAAATCCTTATGGCAAATGATCATTTTAGCATTCATCGATTAAGAATACCGTATCAGCTATTCTATTTTTCTACAAACTTAGAGCATGTACTATGGAATGAACGTAATGAAGTAGCGACGGAAAAGGTGCAAAAGGCTGATGAATTTATGGAAAGATTATCGAGCTCCATAGAAGAATTTTTAAAAGAATATGTCCCAGTTAACCCCGAGCTTCCGTATAAAGAAAAAATGAAAATGAGCTGGTCATTTTTAATGGAGGGCTGTAATTCATTACAGCGCGGAACGAATGTACCGTTATTATTTGAAATGATTAAATCAGATGTACAATAAAATGCCCTCCGATGTTCAGTGGAGGGCATAGATGGTGACTATCATTTCGATGAGATTAAGGTGTCATAGTATAGCTCTTCGGCAAAACGAGGGGTTGATTTCTGTTCCGACTGGGCGCTTTGTCGCTGCCGCTACGTTAGCACTACGCTTTCTGAAATGCCCTCCAATATTAAAATGGAGGGCATTGATAATTTAACAACAGGTGACGAAAATAATCTAGCAGTATTTCCGGTTTTATGCACATGAGTCTTTAGCGCATTTGCTCGTAGCTACGAATATGTCCTAAAATAGCTGGATCTTTAATTTTTGTATCTTCACTTAGCAGTAAAAGTTTTGACATAATTTCGGCTGTGCGTGGGTCGTCATCCACCATTGGTAAGAAAATGCGTCCACGGTGCTGAGATGGTACGGCGAGTATTGGAATCATTGATCCGCCCACTTGATGAACAACACCACTACCTAAGTGCAATGAATAGCTTGCGAGTTTGCCTTCAATAAGTGCATGTTGTTTTTTCACTTCAACATTCGTTAGCTTTAATAACTTCGCTAATTCCTCCACAATGACGCTACGCATATCAATTGTAGAATGGCTTGCTTCTGGATCGACACCACCAACATGTGCAACACTTACAACGAGGTCAATATCCCGCATCACTTCAGAGAATATCGTTGCAGGAATGTCATCTAATACTAGATCTTTACCTGTTAAACGATTATAGAAATAGACGCCTTCAATTGCTGGTGCTTCGATTTCGGCTGGTGTAAACCAATCTGCCTGCGCATACAAGGAAGCAACGATGTTTTCCTTGTAATACACTTTTCGTGGTCCTTCATCATAACTAATTTGCCAGCCGCGTGTTTTTAGGAGTGCAACCGTTTGAGAAGGATTCACTTGATGTCCCGCATAGCGCAATGATCTCTTTTGTTCCTTTTCATCTGCATTTATTACATACAGCTCGCGGAATATTTGCTTAAATGGCTGTTTTATTTTTTGCTCAAACATATAAGCTTGCCATTGTCGCCATTGTCCGCTTTCAAGCAGGTGGTACGGATGGGCAATCATTAATGTTGCTGTTGGAGCAAGCGATACTATTTCATCTGATAGTAGCTTGAGACCATCCTTGGTTAGCAATCCTAAATGTTCTTCATTTTTAAAGACGAGTTTTTGAAGAAGCGGTGCTAAAATCGGATGCTCTAATAAATTGATCAGCTCTTCGGCAGAGAATTTAGTTTCAAGCTCCATTGCCTGTTCAAGAGCTGGGCGTGCTCGTTTATATTGCTTCTGCATTTCTTTTCTTGCCTCTTGTAATGCTAAAACTTGCTCCTGCTTTTTCAATGCAGCAGGGATATTTTTTAGTCGTTTTCCATCCTTTTCAACGATAATCGTGACACTTGCATCTTCTTCAATTTGTAGATGTGCAGTGATATGTTCGATTTGTTGTGCATCGAATAAATGTTTTATATCGGTAAAGGCTGCTAGCTCCATGCGCCATGTGAAGCGAGTTGTTTCGCCATCTCCGGCATTACGTGCTAAATTTTCGAGCGCGATGCTGGCTGCACGTGCTTCGCTCGCACGACGCTGTGCGCCAAATTGTTTGCTTTCCTTTAAAAACTGTTGGATGAATTGATAGCGTGTTAGTGCATCCTTTTGATCCGATTTTTTCAGTGGAATCAGTCCGAGTGCGCGTAGTTTATCTTTATTGCGTTTATCACCAATTTCTTCCATTAACGGTTTTGGGCTAAGCTTGCCTATTGCTGTATCTGCATAAAGTTGTGCTCGACGATGATTAGCTCCCTCCGATGCGTATTTTGCTGCATCATATACGAGCTTGAATTTTTGGGCGCCTAGTGTTTGATACGCGCTTTGGAACCAAGTTAAATCAAATGCACCGTCACGGAAATCTTCAGCAGTAATGCTGGAGAATAGGGCAATCTGATCTTTAGCAAAGTCTGATAAATAGTCAGTAGTATGAGCGATAAAGTACCAAGCTGATTCTTTTAATCCTTCCCAGCCAATTACTTCACTAACAAGGTCTATCCAATGCTGGTTATACATCATTGCTTCAATTAGGCGCTCTTTTGAAATATCTGTTTTTTTCCATGCATTTTTTAATTGCTGTGCATTTTCATCTTTTTTAGGATAGCAACTTGCAAGGAGACGAGAGAAAACATCCTTCTTCGTTTCAGCCTGCCAAATATAGCCGCGAGCAAGCTTTTCACCATCAAGTGCTTGTAAAATTTTTAAGAAATAATCAATACCCTCGAAATAGGAAATGCTTCTAGTGAGCTCCGTTACTGCTGTAGGAATATCACCGCGCATAAGCTCTATTTCTAAAATTCGATCAATGGCCTGCTCACGAACAGCAAAGAATTTCGATAAGTCTTCAAATGACTCTTTATAATGTTCTATTAATTTGTTTGGAGCAACCAACATCTCAGACGCTAGCGTATCTGTAAAGATGGCTTCAAATAAATGATCCTGAGTGAATAAACCTACATTAAAAGCATCTAAATATTGGTATAATTTTAGAGAGTAAATACTCGGGCTATATTGCTCTTTCTGCATCCTCTTTGATAACTCTTCATTGATGGCCAGCATTTTGAGAAATTCACCGTAAGTCTTATAGGCTAAGAAACATCGATCAACAAAGGTATCAATAACATCTAAATCTACTAATGATGAAGTAGAGCGATAAAAATAGTCCTTATCTCGTACCGCTAACTTCCACTGCTCAGCAGGTATTTGTGTTAACAGCTGAAGCATAATACCGATTGCTTGCTCAAAAGCGTTAAATTCTGGCGAATGCTCTTCAAGTAATGCGACAGCCTTTTTATGAAGCTCCTGCTCTCCAACAATATTATTCAAATCAAGTGTAAGGACAGTGAAAATTTGTTTCATTGTTCGCTGATATTTTAATGCTTGGAACTTAGTAACGAGATCTTTTATTTCTACATAATTAAAGAATGGAGTGATTAAGGTTTGTGCTGCTTCGCTCAGTTCATGTGCCGCAGGATGTTCAGATAGATTGTTATAAAAGTTAAAATACGCTAAATCCTCTACACTGAATTTGGACGTCTTTATCCACTGGAGAATGTCATCTGGTATCGGATATACATCAAGACTTGCGTTTCGATTATTTTCTGCTTTTGATGCAACGACATTAAATGTTTGTCCTAATGTTGTTGTGATTGGCGTATCATCCCATTGATATTGATATGTCTCATACTCATATTGGGCATTAGCATCTAATAGTTGAATGAGCTGCTCGAGCTTTAATATAAGCTTCTCTATATCATAATCAAAGAATTTTTCTAGTGGCATTGTTTCTTGTAAATATAAAGGAACTAGTTGCTGCCATGCTTCCATGCCATTCATCTTTATATCTGTTTTTGAAATGCTGTCATATTGAATAGGAGGGTGTGGCGTATATAAACCAAAACCATTGTCCTCGTTATATTCTGGTACATCACTAGTTAACAATTGATCTAACAACACTTGCTCAGTTTTTGTTATTTTTGGAAGCTGGTCGCATAATGCTGTTATTTGCTCGCTAGTTAGGTGATATTCTTTAGAGGCCTCTAACAACAATTCTAGCCCTCCAAGTCGCTTCAACTGCTTCTTGTCCTGAATAAGTCGCTCAGCGCTTTGCAATATTTTCTCCTGCGGCTGTAGCTTTAAGAGGAAAATAGCTTCCTTTCGAAGTGAACCTGATTTATTCGCTAAAAGGTCCTCAATTTTTAAAATTTCATCGTCTGTAAGTGTTAGTGATTGTATCTTTTTCAATGCAAGGGAACGATTAATGGAGCTTCGATCTCGTAAAGCGCTAAATAGAAAATCACGTTTTCCTTGCGTAGTAATATCAAGACAATAAATATTAAGAAGGCCGATTCTACTTGTAGGAGAGTAAGAATCTGCATTCGAAATAATACGTTGAAATAGCTCTTCATCTTGTAAATGATTGGCCAAAATTATTTGTGTGGAAATTAAATCTTCTAATGACAAGTGTGCATAGACGAATGATAAAGGTTTTCCTGCAATCGTTATACCATCTTTCGTAAGTTCACCCTTTGCCCATTCAAGCTGTTCAAATAGAAGGTATTCAATGCCTTGCAGTTGGGTATTTTCCTGCAAGAACTTTTGTATATCTGTAATCCAATCGTTAGCCCAAGCATATTCACTATTAATATAGTTATTTGCGTTTAGGAAATTCCCCCAAGCAAATGTAAATAGCTCAATATCCTTTGTTGTTAAAATGAGACCCTTAACAAACGGAGCAGTGAAGGAAACTTTCCCTAGATTTTTCAAAAATGCGAGCGTTGTCAACTGGATATGCTTTTCGCGTTGTAACAACTCTGGCAAAATAGTATCGAGCTTCGAATAATCCTTCGTTGAAATTGTCCATAGTGCTACGTAAATATCAATCGTTCGTTCACTTTTTAATAGCTCTAGTGTGAAATGATCGTCTTCAATTGCTCGAATCGCTAATGACAATACTTCCTCTGTTACTTTTTGATTTTCAAAGCTATTATAGCCAAGCCCCATCCAAGTATCGACTGCGCGAATAACTGAGGAGAAACGAGTTAGCTGATGCTCCTGAATAAGCTTCATAATGGTAAGCTGTGCCTCTAATGTGCCATGATCAATATTTTCAACAATGGCTTGGCGTAGTCCCTCTTGACGTGCAGCAGCAACTAATAGTTTACCGAGTGCCTCATGTAGGCGAGTATTTGTTGATTTGAAAATCCCTCTTATTAGTGGATATCCAAAAAAACTGCCTTGATGCTCGTCAAATAATATATGTTCAACGGCTTCTTCCATAGCAGGATTTTCTATTGACAGTTCTTCAGCAAGCATTTGTTCAAAAACATTAAAAGGCATTACCTTCTTATTTTCATTTTTAACCACAAAGCAGCTGTAATTAGGGTATGAACCATGCTCATATTGATTGTGATTCATCAATAATTCCTGTAGATTCATTTCTTCAAATGTCAGCATTTCTACAATTAATTGTAAGCATTGAAAAAGGTGGTCCTGTACGGAATGTGTAGATCGAAATGACCTACGCATAATGTCAGTCTGAAACATTGTTGTATCGTAACGTAATATCAATTTCTTAATAGTTTGAGCACGTTCTTGCGATGAAAATAGTGTTAGTACATCGAAAAGGGTTCCGGTAAATAGCTCCTCAAGTGTCGTGATCTCCAAATCAGCAATTTGCTGTTTAATGGAAAAATCGCGATCATCCATATATTGAAGTAATGCTGTAGCCATTGGTTGAATGGCTTTTGGTGCAGTATCTATTTTACTTTGGAATTGGTTTTTTTGATCGTTTGATAGTGTCATGGAAATCCTCCTTACCAAATTCGTCCTGCTAGCATTGTCAGTTTAATAAACGTAAAAACATCATCTTCTCGTATTGCTAAAGGTTCATTAAGTGAATTTAATTGTTCTTCGTTCTGTAATACTAAAAAAAGTTCGTCTTCAAAGGCTTGAAGAACTGTGGATATTGCTTGATCAACAGACTGCGTAGAGGCATTTTTTTTCTCACCAAAATGTACTTTGCCATGCAGCGCTGCATCCTCTAACTGCTGATCAGTTATATAAATATGAAGCGGATTATCCACCGTCTTTTCGTTATAATTATGAACCTCTTGTGTGACGAGTTGCTTAAGTAAATCTTTTAAAGTATGGACAGGCTCTTCAATAGTGAATGGGATCTTTTGAAGTTTACGCGATTTTTTGCCGATCATTTTTTGTTGGTAAAATAAACGCAACCTAACACCTCCTTACAGTAATTTCATTATACAAGAGAGTAAACGGTGAAAAGAATGAGGCGTTTTACGCTAGTTGTGTAAAAGAAAAATTGGGAAAAGGGTAACAAATAATTTGTTGCGACGACTTATTAGGGAGTGTAGAAAGTGGGGTGAAGTTTTGCATCATGATATTTCAAAATAGAACATTTGTACGATTGTTATCATCGTGATGTGTATCATTTTGCGCTGTATTATACAAATTGCAAACAAGAGGCAGAGAATATTACGCAAGAAATGTTTTTTTTAGCGATGAAGAAGTTAGACAATTGAAAGGATAAAGATAAAGTAAAAACTTGGATCTTATCAATTGCACGAAATACAGCAGTGGATATACATAGAAGGAAGAAAATAAAGCATCTATTTTATTATTTATAAACCTTTGTCGAACGTGTCATAAATATTATAAAAAAATCAAAGAAAATAATGTTCATTCGCTAGAATAAGCGATGGATCTTTTTTCGTTTTAGGGAATCTATCCTTACTGAGCACTGACATCTTTTCATTTCCTAATTCATAAGCTTTACAGGTGTGATTTTATCAAGCTAGAAGGAGGCACTGACATTCAAATACATGTTGTACGGGCAGGGGAGTCCTTATGGGGAATTGCGCAGGCATATGGGACAACAGTTCAAAATATTGTAGATGCCAATCAAATTCCTGAACCAAATCGATTAGTTATAGGGCAAGCGCTTGTAATACCGATTGTCGGAAATTTCTATTATGTGCAGTCAGGAGATAGTCTGTATTCAATCGGCCAACGCTTTGGCATTAATTATTTAACACTTGCTCAGGTGAACAATATTAGTCCGAGTCAACCGTTATCGATTGGTATGCGACTTTATATTCCACCTCAACCAAAAACAAGAGCTGAAACATTGGCATATTTAGAGCCGAGAGGGACATTCGTTAGTGAGGCATTACTAAGTCAAGCAAGAGAAGCGGGTCCATTTTTAACTTATCTAGCTTTATTTAGCTATGAGGCAAGGCGAGATGGAACGCTTAAGGTACCACCGAGTCAAGGTGTAGCGCAAATTGCAAATGATACAGGTGCTTCTCTAGCAATGGTTGTCTCAAATTTGGAGAATTTTAGTTTTAGCGGTGATTTAGCGAGAGATATTTTTCAAAGTACAGCAGTACAGGATTTGCTCTTTAATAATATTCTTGAAGAGGCAAAGCGTTTAGGAACCGTTAAAGATATTCATTTTGATTTTGAAAATTTGCCAGGCGATCAACGACAGGCGTATAACAACTTTTTAAGGAGAGCGGTGAGTCGATTCCATCCTCAGGGATATACCGTATCGACAGCGCTAGCTCCGAAAACAAGTGCTAGTGAGCGAGGTCCGTGGACGGAGGGGCATGATTATAAAGCACATGGAGAAATAGTGGATTTTGTTATGTTAATGACTTATGAATGGGGCTATTCTGCAGGGCCACCTATGGCAGTATCGCCACTTCCAGAGGTAGAAGCGGTTGTTAAATATGCAGTAAGTGAGATACCTCGGAACAAAATTATACTTGGACAGAATTTGTATGGGTATAACTGGACATTGCCTTTTGTACAGGGGGGGCCTAATGCAGAAGCGGTTAGCCCACAAAGAGCAATCGAGATTGCTAAGAAATATAATGCTGCTATTCAGTTTGATTTAAGATCTCAAGCACCGTTCTTTGAATACTATGATGAGCAAGGTAAAGCACATGTGGTGTGGTTCGAAGACGCCAGATCCATTCAAGCGAAGTTCGATTTAATCAAACGGTACAGACTCCGAGGAGTAGGCTATTGGAAGTTGGGTCTACCATTCCCTCAAAATTGGCTATTAATTGGGGCGAATTTTGATGTAGTAAAGAAATAAGAATCTTAAGGAGTAATCAAATAATTTCGCATTGGCGTAATTGCCGCTGACGCTTCGCTTTCGCGCAGAAAAGATATGTTGCTGTCGCTTCGCTTTCGCACAGAAAAGATATGTTAAATGAAGATAAGATAGCTCTATGTCCATTCTGTTTTCTGATAAACAAAAATAATCTGAAAATGTCATATCTATTTATGGTAATCTATACTATAATTATGGTAAATGATATTCTAGGAGGGATATTTTGGTAAAATTCAAAAAGTTAGGTATCATACTAACTTCTACTGCATTTTCTGTTAGTGTACTTTCGCCAATGACACAAGCTTCAGCTAATGTAAAAGAACCACAAGAGAGAGTTGCAATTCAAGTTTCTTCAACAGAAACAAAAGTAACAAAAAGTATGCTTATTAAGCAATTGAATACAATATTCCCAGACAAGTTCAATTTTGTAACAGAGAAAGATTTCTCAATGGGGGAAGCGCATTACTATAATGATGACAAAACGATACGCTATGAATTGAACTTTAATAAGACAATCAATGGCAAAGACGTTTCTGGTGATTTTACTTTTAAAGGCGAAGATTTGGAATTAGAAAACTTCTACTATCAGCCTGTCAATATAGCGGAAGCATTGTACCCAGTGAAGTATTCAGAGGGTGAAGCAAAGAAAGTTGCTCAAGACTTCCTAAAGAAATTGCCGAGCACTGCGAATTACAAGCTTCGTGAAGACAATAGATATAGCGACTTTGGTTTTAGTTTTAGTAGACCTTTATCCGAACCAATTTCGTATTCATTCATGTACTCGCCTACACACAATGGTGTGTCACTTAGTAATGAGTTTATCAATATTACAGTTCTAGCAAATGGTGAAGTTACAAGTATGTATCGTTATACTGAGCCAACTAGCAAGGCAACATTTGATAACTTAGATCAGAAAAAGAATGAGTCAGACATCCTTGCACAGGTTCGCGAAAATCTATCAGTTGATTTACGTTATATAGTTGACTACAACTACCAAACAGGCGAAGGTATTGCTAAGCTTGCGTATATGCCACCAACAAGCTTTAATGGTGTACATGCAATAAATGGGCAGTGGAAAACAATGAATGGTTTCACTTCTCAAGTACCGAAGGCAAAAGGTGTAGAAAAACTTGTATCGCAACCACTTGCACCTAAAAAAAATGGTATTACATTAGCAGAAGTTGAAGAGTTAGCTAAGTCTATTTTAAAAGTTGATTCAGACAAAGCAAAGCTACAAATTCATTCGGTTAATGAAAGAGAAAACGAAAATGGCGAAACAATTTATGATGTGAATTATATGTATGATCTCGGTAATTACGGCACAGGCAGTTCACTTGAAGTGAACAAGGCAACAGGTGAGATTACAAACTTCTGGGATACAAGTAGAGAATTCATGCAGACAGATGATAAAGTAGAACCAATTTCAAAAGATGCTGCATTAACAAAAGCAATAGACTATTTAAAAGAGTGGGTTCCGTCATATATTCATAACTATTCAAAACCAATAGAAGATGCAGTATATGATAAAGACAGCAAACAGTATTACTTCTCTTTCCCACGTATTGTCAATGGCATTGCCGTAGTAGGGGATGAAATTTCCGTTGGGATCAGTGCAGATGGGAAATTAAGTGCTTTACATGTTAGTAATCGTAAGATTGATGATTGGCCGTCTGTAAACAAAGCTATTCCTGCTGATAAAGCAAAAGCAATGTTCAATGAGGGGCTAAAATTGGAGCTACAGTATGCAAAACAGGATGGCGAGGATAATCACCACTATGATTTAGTATACTCTCCGGTTTATAATGGAAGCTTGTTCAATATTCTTGATGCAACAACTGGTGAATGGCTTCTAAAAGTTGATGATTCTAAAGAAAAACCAGCCATTTCACATCCAACAGCTGGAGGAGAATTAACTTATTTATTACGCCAAAACGTGTTAGAGGTTAAAGACCCAGCTAACTTTAATGCTGATACAGCCGTAACAAAGGGAGAAGCTTTGAAAATTTTAGTTAAATCATTATCATACGGATATGATTTCGGTCCGTATGGAAGAGATAACGATAAGCAATCCTTCGATAATATTGACAAAAAGCATCCATTATACGGAATCGTTGAACAAGCAGTAAGAATGGGCATTTTACAACCGGCGGATCAATTTGCTGTAGATACAGCATTGACTCGTCAAGAGCTTGCCGAATGGTTAGTTCGTGTATTAAATTTAGAGAGTGCTGCTAAGCATAGTGACATTTACAAATTAAACTTTACTGATGCAAGCTCAATTGACCCAGCGTACGCAGGTTATGTTGCTTTAGCGAGTGCAATGGGACTAATTGATGGACAGCAAAATAAATTCAATGCTACTGAGAAAGTGACATATGCGGATTTGGCTGTATCTACAGTTCGTCTAGCAAAGGCTGCCTTTGAACAAAACAGCAGCGGTCGTCATTACTATTATTAATCGATAATTTATACGTGAAAGGGCATCCTCTAATTTTTGGGGATGCCTTTTTTGTGATTACAGTAAAAAGGTTGCTGATTAGTAGCTTATATGTTACTATTATCTCGAATTAAAGATAAATGAATTCGAAGTAAATAGAAAGAGGGAGTCGTATGAAGGAAGACAATCGTAATTTAAAAGCTTTTACGGTATTGTTCCGAGCATATCAAACGATTCAAGATGCAACAAAGAGAGATTTACTTCAATACGATTTAAATCAAACGGAATTTTCGGTACTTGAGTTTTTATATCACCATAGTGAGCAACCAATCCAAGTGATTGGAAAGAAAATTTTAATCGCAAGTAGTAGCATTACGTATGTAATTGATAAGCTCGAACAAAAAGGTTTTGTGTATCGACGTGCTTGCCCGAAGGATCGTCGTGTCACGTATGTTTTATTAACATATGAAGGGCAAACGTTGATGGAAGAAATATTTCCGAAGCATGAACAAAAAATTAACGAGATTTTTGAAGTATTAGATCAACAGGAGATGGACACAATGACTCTGTCTCTGAAAAAGGTTGGTTTGAACGCAGTTAATAAATAAAAAATTTTACGTATATATCTCGAAATCGAGATAAATAGGAGGAACATAAAATGAATCATTTAAAAGGAATTCACCACGTTACCGCTATTACAAGTAGTGCGGAAGAGAATTATAAATTTTTTACTTATGTGTTAGGGATGCGATTAGTGAAAAAAACGGTTAATCAGGATGATATTCAAACATATCATTTATTTTTTGCAGATGATAAAGGTAGCGCTGGCACCGATATGACATTTTTTGATTTTCCAAACATTCCAAAAGGTGTGCATGGAACAAATGAAATTTCCAAAACTTCATTCCGCGTGCCAACAGATGCGGCATTGGATTATTGGGTAAAACGTTTCGATCGATTAAACGTTAAACATTCAGGTATTAAAGAGCAATTTGGAAAGAAAACTTTATCTTTCATTGATTTTGACGATCAGCAATATCAACTTATTTCTGATGAAAACAATACAGGTGTTGCATCAGGCACTCCATGGCAAGATGGACCGATTCCTCTTGAATATGCAATTACAGGCTTAGGTCCGATTTTTGTAAGAGTTGCTAATTTTAAATATTTCAAAGAGATGCTAGAAAAAGTGATGCTCTTTACAGAAATTGCTGAAGAAGGGGATTTCCATCTGTTTGAGGTTGGTGAAGGTGGGAACGGTGCACAAATCGTTGTAGAACTTAACACAGTTTTACCAGTAGCTCGTCAAGGCTTCGGTACAGTACATCATGCTGCATTCCGCGTAGAGGATCGAGCTGTACTAAATGAATGGACTGAACGATTTGAAAGCTTTTACTTCCATACTTCTGGTTACGTAAATCGTCACTTCTTTGAATCACTTTATGCACGAGTAGCACCACAAATTTTATTTGAGCTAGCTACTGATGGCCCAGGATTTATGGGTGATGAGCCTTATGAAACTTTAGGTGAAAAATTGTCGTTGCCACCATTTTTAGAGCCAAAACGTGCACAAATTGAAGAACTTGTCCGTCCAATTGACACTGTAAGAAGTACGATTACGTTCGATAAAGAATAGGAGTAATACTTTTTATTCCAATCAGACTACTGATTGGAAATTACATACTCTTGGGGGTTAGTAGATGGAATTTGCAAAGCTAATAGATAAGCGCCGATCAGCAAATAACTTTATAGAGGGCATCAAGATGAGCGAAGAAGATATACGTCCCATTTTGGAGGATGTTAAGCTAGCTCCATCCGCCTTTAATTTACAACATGCCGATTATATCGTCGTATTAGATGAAGAGAAAAAAGAAAAAGTAAGAGAAGCAGCATACGGGCAATATAAAGTGCACTCAGCCTCAGCGGTTATCCTTGTTTTAGGAGATAAAGAAGCCTATAAAAATACTGCTAACCTTAATCAAGGGATGGTAGACTTAGGCATTATTAATGCATGTGAATTAGATAATATCGTCAATGAAAACGCAAAATTTTATGAAGAACGTGGCGAGGAATTTATGAAGGAGGAAGCCATTCGTAACGCTTCACTTTCAGCTATGTTATTTATGCTGGCAGCCAAAAATCGTGGATGGGATACATGTCCAATGATCGGCTTTGATCAGCAACAAATGAGAGCTCTTTTTAATGTTCCAGAAACATATGAAATTGCACTAATGATTACTATAGGTAAGGAAAAAGAAGATAGTCGCCGTTTACGTGGTTATCGTAAACCAGTTGAAGAATTTGCAACCTATTATTAGGGCAGTATAAAATAAAACTGTTAACAAATAATAAAATGAATGCACATTTAGGAGGAAACAACGTGAAAGTAGTAGCAATCGTAGGTAGTATCCGTAAAGAATCTTATAATATGCAATTAGCGAAATTTGTTCAAAAGCGTTATGCAGAGAAAATTGATCTTGAAATATTAAGTTTGAACGATTTACCAATGTATAATCAAGATATCGAAAATGAAGCACCGCAAACAGTATTAGATTTTAAAGCAAAAGTAAAAGCGGCAGATGCAGTATTATGGTTAACGCCAGAATATAATGGTACAGTGCCAGGTGTTATGGTTAACGCTATCGATTGGTTATCTCGTGTTGATAAAGTAATGATTGGCAAGCCATCATTCATGATGGGGGCATCAATGGGTAACTTAGGTACCGTTAAAGCACAATTACATTTGAGAGATATTTTATTTTCACCTGGAGTAAATTCACCATTACTTAGTGGTAATGATGTTTATATTGGAGCAGTACACTTTAAATTTGATACAGAAGGCAATTTAACAGATGAAGGTACTATCAAATTCCTTGATGTAGTTATTGATAACTTCTTAAACTGGATGAAAAAATACGTTTAAAAATAAAAAATGCCCCATAAGTATAACAATATACTTATGGGGTATTTTTGGGTTTATTGGGTTTAATGGAGCACATGAGAATCGGCTCATCGGACGCCCATGGGAAAGCGCCCAGTCTGGACGGAAATCAACCCCTATGGTGATAAGCTTTTATTTAATCGGAATTATTTTTAACACTTTTTGAAGGCGGTATGCAAATATACCTGCAAATATAGCTAAAATAATATCCTTTGGCAAAGGAGGCATCATCCAAAGCCATGCTAACTTATAAGTGAAAGCATCAGGAGCACTAGCCCATAACTTGTAGGCAAAGTACATCCAATTCGTTCCTAGTAAGTAATTAATAGCTGTTGCAACTAATGCAGCAACTACATAGCTTTTCTTCGTTCCACTACGTTCTACAATAAGCCCCGCGACAAATGCAGCTAATATGTAAGAAACAATGAAACCAAAAGTAGGGCTTATAATTTGACCAAATCCTCCGTAGAAACGAGCAAATACAGGTGCACCTGCTAAACCTATGCACATATAAACAGTACAAGCGAGTGCCCCTTTTCTACTACCAAGAATAAGTCCTGCTAAAATAGCAAAAAAGGTTTGCAATGTTATAGGTACGCCACCAATCATCATGAAAGGTACTATAGACGTGATATTAGCTCCTATCATCAGCAATGTTGAAAATAGTCCAATGTATGCAAGATCGACTGTTCTTAATTTGTGATGCGTGTGTACTGGAACTGTTGTCATTATTTCACCCCTAAAAAGTAATGTTGATAATAATAGTGTAAAAAAATAAACATTTTGTGTCAACTCATTAAAAATAATAGTTAACACAAAATGTTTATCCTGCTTAATTGTTACTTATAGACTACCGATTAAAATATATGATAGAAACGAATGGTGATGGTACGACTTTTTGTACAATGTGACACTTAAAAGAAAGTCGATGCAAAGCCGAGGCTGTCTCGAACTGTAAACGAGGAGTTGTTCTATGGTGATTTCAGCCCTCTGGAAAGCGCCCAGTCGGAACGGAGATCAACCTCTCACTTTGCCAAAAAGTCATACTAGGCTTTAGCACTCACTCACAATACTTTGAATTAAAATAGAATAAATTAAGATACTGCTTTTAATCCTGCCACACCAATGATAATGGCGATGATACTAATAATTCGAGTCAGGTTTTTAGATTCACCAAAGAATATAATATTCACGAGAACAGCACCAACTGTACCAATACCAACCCAAACGACATAGGCGATGCTTAACTGTAAATAGTTAAAGGATGCATATAATAGTACAAAGGACATCCCAAAGCCGCCTAGATATATTAATAAATTTCGTATGTTTTTTTCCTGACTATAATAGCGTAAACCAACAACACCGACAATTTCTGAAATTGCAGCTAATAAAACAAGTATCCAACCCATTATGCATTAGCTCCTTTCTCTTCAACATGATCTTTTGAAGGGTTATCAGCTAAATTAAGACCAATAACACCCAGTACTAAAATAAACATGAAAATTCCTTTAATAGCATTAAACTCACCGTCAAAAATAAAAATGTCCATTAATGTAGTACCAATTGTACCGACCCCAGCAAAAGTTGCGTAAACCGTTCCTGTAGGTAGGTTTTCGCAAGCCTTCGATAAGAAGTGGAAATCCAATGCAATTAGGGACACAATAATAGCCCAATGCCACCAGGAATCGGCAACATTAAAACCGAATATCCAAAACAATTCAAACAAACTAGTTAATCCAACATAAATCCAATCTTTTTGCATAGTTAAATTCCTTTCTATCATTATGACTGACATTCAGTCATTTTCAACTTAAAAGAGAACGTCACTTATGCGTGACGTAAATCGAGTGCATGATGTAAAAAGTCGAGGAGCTCAAGCTTTTGAAGTCTAATTGTTTCTTCTTCACTGTCGTCATACAAATAAATTTGTTCAGCGGCAGATTCTACTAAACCGATTATAAGTTTAGAAGAACGAGTAGTATTTAGAGAAGCTCGTATCGTTCCTTGTTGTTGAGCTTCAGCTAAGAAATGATTCATCCATTCGTAATAGGGAGCATATATATTTTCCCATTCTTTCATATGCTCAGTTTGTGTAATACCGGCATAGATAAGTGCAAATACATCTCGATATTCCTCTGTTAGAGAAAAAACAATATCTACTACTTTTTCTAGCTGCTTTGCAAAAGGCTCCTGTTTTGAAATCCCATCGTTAATAGCAGCAATAATTTTCTCAACCATAACTTTTGCGATGGCTGGCATAACTGAAAGACGTGATGGGAAATAAAGATAAAATGTCCCTTGCGCGATACCTGCAGCTTTTACGATGTCTGAAACCTTTGTCTTCTCAATTCCTTTTTCACGGAAAACTTCAATTGCAGCATGAATTATTTTCTCTTCTTTTGACATGAAATCCCTCGCTTTTGTCCTGCTTATTTAATATGTTACAAAATAGCTGAAATAAAGTCAAAGAAAATGACTGACAATCAGTCATTTTCTTTGTGTATATATGTTTTTTATTTGGGGAACTTTATTCGTGAAAGGATTTGATGAAAATGGAAGAGATAAAGATTGCGCAATTAGATCAACAACAGCTTGAAAAACTTAATGAGCTAGAAAAGAACATGGGAGTGACATTAGTGGCCTATGATTCTTCGACAATGCCAGGACAGGGCTCAGGTGCTTTCGAATCAAACAATAGTACTAACAGCAATCATCCATCATAATTAAGAATAAAATGCCTTGCAGCAATGTGAGGCTTTTTTTATGTCATCTAAAAATAGGAGGGAGACAATGATGCAAGATTTCTATGCAGATTTACATATTCATATTGGACGTACTTTAAGTGGACGTGCTGTTAAAATTACTGGCAGTAAAACGTTAACGTTAGCAAGAATTTTAGAGACTTCAAGTGCAAGAAAGGGACTAGATATTATCGGGATTATTGATTGCCATTCACCAGAAGTAATGGATGAAATGGCAGAGATGATAGAACAAGGAGAACTGAAGGAGCTAGAACAGGGAGGGCTTCGTTTTCAAGATACAACACTTATTCCAGGTACTGAAATGGAGATTTATGATCATCATTGCCTTGGACCGATCCATGTCCTGGCCTATTTTCCAACACTTCTGCATATGAGGGAATTTTCAAATTGGATGTCTAATCATATGAAAAATATTCATTTAAGCTCTCAGCGAATTTATTGTGATGGTCGAACATTACAGCAAAAGGTTCATGAATTAGGTGGACTTTTTATTCCTGCTCATGTTTTTACCCCATTTAAAAGTTTGTTCGGTAAAGGCGTACATCATAGTTTAACGGAAGTATTTGACCCTCAGCTTATAGATGCAATAGAGCTTGGTTTGAGCTCCGATACTGAAATGGTGAGTAACATTAAAGAGCTGCAAGCATATACATTTGTCAGCAACTCTGATGCTCATTCACTTGGAAAAATTGCACGTGAGTATCAAAAATTAAGACTATCTCATGCAAATTTTACAGAATTAAAGATGGCGCTTCATGAACAGCAAGATCGAGTAGTAACAGCCAATTATGGCTTAAATCCTTTACTTGGTAAATACCACGAGACTGTCTGCGCGAAATGTGGTGAGCAGCTTAGCAATTCGGCAACAATCTGTACAAACTGTGAAAGTACGCAAATTATTAAAGGAGTTGCAACACGCATTAAGGAACTTTCAGAGCAAGTTACAGATAAACGTGCACGACCACCATATATTCACCAAATACCACTAGACTTTATTCCAGGATTAGGGCCAAAAATGATGGAACGATTAGTACAAGCATTTGGTACAGAGATGAACATCTTGCATCGAGTTACGCTAGAACAACTCGAACAAATCGTGCCGCACAAAATTGCCAAGATGATCGATTTAGCAAGAACAGGGCAATTGGCAATTGAAGTTGGTGGTGGCGGTGTTTATGGGAAAGTTCAACTAGAGTAAAACACGATTTTTAGCTCATCATCAAAAGTTGTGGATGACATTTGTTAAAACGTAGGTAGTAAGTTGATGACTGGACGCTCCCAGGAAAGCGCCCAGTCGGAACGGAAATCAACCATACGTTATGATAAAAATCTCAATTTGCCTTATTTAACCCATTTTTATCCTATTTATATTAAAATAGTAATTAGTGAAAATTGGAGGAGTGGGTGTATGCAATTATCAAAGAAATTTCGGTTTTTAGCGGCTAGCGTTCTGGCATTACAGTTAGTAGTACCGATAAGTGTAAATGCTGAGGAACAAAGAGACTACATAGCGCCAAGTTGGGTAGTTCAAGCGGATTATGTAGCACTGGGAGATTCCTTAGCACATGGTATGAATGACGTTGGTATCATCGGGTTAGGTTACACAGATTTTGTTGCACAAGCTTTACAGCAAGATGGTTTCATCGCTTCTTATAATAAAGGATTTGCATATTCAGGCTATACAACGAAAAATATATTAGAAGATATACAAAATAATGTGGAAAAGCCAGTGGTAGGATTCGGTTATCAAAGTGAGAAGGTAAAGCTTCACACATCTATTAAAGAGGCTGAGATTATTACTCTTACCGCTGGCGCCAATGATATAATACCTATTTTAAAAGAGTCTCAGACAACTGGCATTAATGCAGCAGCGATGTTAAAAGCTTCCCAAGAGGCAATAAAAAATATTGCTACTATTTTAGAAGAAGTGAAGAAGCTTAATCCGAATGCTCAAGTTTATGTAATGGGTTATTATAATTCATTTCCGTACTATAGTGAGGATTTACAGACACAATTTAAAATGCTATTAAAGGTTATGAATGCGACGATAAAAACAACTGCTGAAAAAGCGGGTGCCGTTTTTGTACCGACATACGATATTGTAGCAAAAGATATTCCAAGCTATTTACCAAATCCTGAAAATATCCATTTAAGTGAAGCTGGCTATTTAGCAGTAGCGAACGAGGCATTTTTACCAGCGATTAAAGCAAGTTCTTTATGGGATGTATCAAAATTTATTCAAGCAAATATGAAAGATCGTACAACTGTAAAAATAAGCTGGCAGGAAGCGAGAGATAATATAGGTGTCACTAGTTACAACGTATATGTAAATGGAAAACTAACATTTACACAAAATGCTGAGACAACGGCGATAACCTTGGATAATTTAACAGAGAATACAGCATACACGGTAGCTGTTAAAGCGGTTGATGCAGCTGGTAATGAAAGTGTTCAAAGTCCATCAGTTACTTTTACTACAAAGAGAACTTTAAGCTTTACCGATATAGAAAATCATTGGGCAAAGGAGTATATTCTGAAGGCCGCTGAAGAAGGTATTATGAAAGGTTATGCAGATGGTACGTTTAGACCTGAGCAAAATGTTACTCGTGCACAGGCTGCTACGATGCTTGTTAGAAGCCTAGGTTTAACGACGAAGGAACAGGCACCATTTTCAGACATCGCAAGCTATGATGTTGGAACCCAGTCAGAAATTGCAGCAGCTTATGCGTATGGGCTAATTAAGGGAACGGATGGTAATTTTAATCCAGGACAGCCAGTTACTCGCGCTCAATTAGCATTAATGATTAATCGTGCTTATGAACATCAACAAAAGCAACCTTATGCTGTGAAAGGAAAAGCACCATTCTCAGATATTGCCTCTTACAATGAAGAAACAAAACATGCAATAACGATGTTGTATGAACAAGGTATTATTATAGGTAGTGAAGGAAAGTATTTACCAGAGGCTCCAACAAAGCGTAGTCATGCAGCGAAAATATTTATAAATTTTAAAAATCTATTAAAGAAGTAAAATAATTTAAGGTAGGGATAGTAAATTGAAACCTCTACCTTTTGATTTTATATATGTTATTTTTATTGCGATGAATATCTAGTACAAGTTAGGGGCTCACATCAAAAGTTGGAGATGGCAATTGTTAAAATATATACCAAGTGTATAAGTTGATTGGAGTGAAGGCTGGGCGACTCCTCGGGGATAAGCGGCTCATTGGACGCTCCCAGGAAGCTTTGCTCTGCGCGAAAGCGAAGCGACAGCAGCAAAGCGCCCAGTCAGAACGGAAATCAAACCACACTATGTCGATGAACCAAATTAGAATTGTAATAATACTGAAGTGAAAATGGATCAAAAGGAGAATGCGATGCTGTCATTTATTTTATCTGCGAAAAGATTGCTAGTAGGCATGTGGAAGTCATTCAAGCGTCCACAATTTCTATCTTTGTTTACAACATTATTTTTTATCATTCTTTCAGGGACAATGTTTTATAAAGGAACGGAAGGCTGGTATTGGCTTGATGCCATGTATTTTGCAGTAGTGAGTTTAATTCCCACAGGTGTTGAGACGGGACTGTATCCTACTAGTGATTTTTCAAAGATATTTACGATGATTTATTTAACTTCTTTCAGCAAGTCTCCCACCTCAATTGTTGGTGAAACGAATGCGGGTTTAAGTTACTTCTCAGTGGGTGTACAATCAACCGCTGAAAGAAGTTAAAAGCCTCCGGCGGATGTCACGGAAATCGGAAAGGAGTTCTTTGTGCAAGCACAAAGCCGATTCCGGACACAATTATGCCGAGGCATAATTGATTTATTGGAACAGGCGTCATGTTTATTACGCTATTAATGCTCGGCCGATCAATAGTCGATTTTACAATTGAGGAAGAAAAGAAAGAACAAGCAAAAAAACGTCTTAAAAAATAAAAAGAGGGTGGGACAAAACCCTCTTCTGAAAACTAATAAGCCGTTGGAATTTTACGACGTGTAAAATCAGCAATGTAACTTCTATTCGTCGGAATTAAGTTCACCCACACTAGATGTGAAAAAACCCAATAAAAAAGCAATGACCCTTTTTTATAGTTATGATGTAATCACTATAAAAACATAATAACCAACCAAAAGATCATTGCTATGGATAACATTATTTGCTTACAACTAAAGGTTTATAAACTTTCTTGTCAAACAAATACATAATATGGCTAAGTACCAAGAAAAATAATATAAGGCCACCGATGTAGACAAGGGATTTTGCTCCTACCCTGTCATAGTCAAAGAAAAAGTAAGCATAATGTACTGGTTTCCCATCAATTGACGATATATTGTACACATATCCCATTAGACCTGTGATAGTAGCAAATGCCACATATGAGAGCGGGTATATCAAAACATAATATACATCTCGGTATTTTAAATGATTAGATTCTGTAAATAGAAAATAATCTACAAGGCAAAGAATAGGTGTAATCAAATGTACTGCAAGATTATCAAATTTCCAAAGATAAAAACTTCCACCCATTGTAAAGGTAGTAGGAGCAAGAAGCACCCAATAAACGATAAGTGTTAAAAGTAAATCAATTACACATACCATTTCAAAGCGTGGAAAATAGCCAGCACTTCCCGTCTTACCATCATTTATCAATCCCTTAACTGTACGTATAGTAAGTATACTAAACAAGATCAGTGCTAAAAAATTGCTTTGGATAGTATAGTACATAATTGTCTTAAAATTCATATTGCCCGATAGGATGCCCATACGTGATAATAAACCATATAATACAAAAAGAAGGCTACCTATTCTAAATAATAATGCTATAACTCTATTACGTATCATACGATTCCTCCTAATCTATATTAATATCATTTCATCTTAAATTTTAAAATTATAGCATTTTAGCGAAAAAATGTCAAATATTTACCTTTCTTCGGATTTATTTGTAATTTTAGATTGATTGTTACTATTCAGCTTTAATGATATAAGGCCTAGCGTCACTTAATAGGTCTTCCCCTTGATCTGTAATGACCTTAAAACTCCAAAATATGACGCATGTTAAAGTCTGACTACTCCCACAGCTAAAGCAGTGGGGTTCTTATGTACTTAAGAGAAGCGTTACAAAGCTCTCCACAGATGGTGTTGCCATGTCCTGTGTAC